>JBBDIU010000020.1:0-7559 GCA_040880205.1 Cellvibrionaceae bacterium | reverse complement strand
TCACGGCGTGTCACAGCGGTAAATACCGGACTTCTGGCCCAGCACACAAATCCAACCCTCACCCAACCGTAACTTAATCTACTCCCGCAACCGTCAAACTTTTAATGCCTCCCCAGCAGAGCTGGGGGGTCTCCCTTATTTACTAGAAACGTAGCTGACATTAAATCTCCAGCAAGTCAGCTTCCTTGTCGCTGAGATTTTTTTCCACCTGTTCAATGTACTTGTCGGTTAGCTTTTGAATATCGTCGTGTGCCTTGTGCTCATCGTCTTCGCCAATTTCTTTTTCTTTTAACAAGTCCTTCACCTGCGCCATCGCATCACGACGAATATTGCGGATCGACACCCTTGCCGATTCAGCTTCGTGTCGTGCCTGCTTGATGAAACCCTTGCGAGTTTCTTCCGTCAACGGCGGCATGGGTATGCGAATCAAACCACCCGAGGTAGCGGGATTGAGCCCCAGGTCCGATTTCATGATGGCTTTTTCTATATCCGGGACCAGGGCTTTTTCCCACGGGCTGATGGCCAAGGTGCGCGCATCCTCCACGGTGACATTGCCCACCTGATTCAACGGTGTTTCGGTGCCGTAATAGGATACGGTAATACCATCCAGGATGCTGGGGTGAGCACGCCCAGTGCGAATCTTGTTAAAGTGAGTCGCCAGCGCATCCAGGCTTTTCCTCATTCGTGCTTCCGCGTCCTTTTTGATGTCTTCAATCATCACGAATCTCCAATCACATTAGCTTCGATCAATTCAGCTCTTCGATCAATGTACCTTCGTCGGCGCCGACGATGATGTTGAGCAAAGCTCCAGCCTTGTTCATTTTAAAAACCCGCACGGGCATGTTGTGTTCGCGACACAGGCAAATGGCGGTCAAGTCCATCACCGCCAACTTCTTATCCAGGACCTCGTCGTAGGTAAGGCGGTCGAATCTACTGGCGTTTTTATCTTTCATGGGATCAGCCGTATACACGCCGTCCACCTTGGTGGCCTTAAGCACGATATCCACTTCCACCTCAATGCCGCGCAGACAGGCTGCCGAGTCAGTGGTAAAAAATGGATTGCCGGTACCCGCGGCAAAAATAACCACGTCGCCATTGGTGAGGAAACGAATTGCCTGGCGACGGTCGTAGTGTTCAACGATGCCGCTCATGGGAATGGCGGACATTACCCGCGAAGAGATATTGGATCGCTCCAGGGCATCGCGCATGGCCAACGCATTCATTACCGTGGCCAACATGCCCATGTGGTCGCCGGTTACCCGATCCAGGCCCGCGGCATTGAGCGCCGCGCCGCGGAACAAATTGCCACCGCCGATCACCAGGCCCACTTGCACACCGATACCGACCAACTGCCCGATTTCCAGTGCCATTTTGTCGAGCACCTTGGGGTCAATACCAAAACCCTCGGCCCCCATCAGCTCTTCCCCGCTAAGCTTTAACAGGATTCGTTTGTACTTTTTGTCTCGGGTCTGCGGCATTCACGGGGCTCCATAATTGTAGGACAGAGGTCAGAGGACTGAAGACGGAGGACAGAAGCCAGTCGCGGCCTCCATCCTCGTGGGCGTCACTTGGTGGCGTTTACCTGGGCGGCAACTTCCGCCGCAAAGTCCACGTTATCCTTCTCAATACCCTCACCAACTTCAAAACGAACAAAAGCAATAACCTCCGCGCCCGCGTCCTTGGCCAGTTGTCCCACGCTCAGATCAGGGTTCTTCACGAAGGGTTGTTCGGTCAGGCTGTTTTCCTTGAGAAACTTGCCGATGCGACCCTGCATCATTTTTTCCACAATGTTCTCCGGCTTGCCGGCCATATCCGGTTGCGCCCGAATAATTTCCTCTTCCTTGGCTACCATATCCGCCGGCATATCGGCCGGATTGACCACCTGCGGATTGACCGCGGCCACGTGCATGGCAATGTCCTTGGCCAACTCGCTGTTACCGTTCTTCAATTGCACCAATACGCCTATGCGGTTGTTGGAATGCACGTAGGCGCCGACCACGCCGCCGTCGGCGCTCAGTGCCATGCTGCGACGCACGCCGATATTCTCGCCGATCTTCTGTACCAATGCCTGGCGTTGCTGCTCCAGTTCGCCGTCCATCAGGGCAGCCAAGTCGGTCTGTTCGTCGGCAAACGCTTTTTCGGTCACGGTGTTGACGAAGTTCCGGAAATTTTCGTCGCGGGCGACGAAATCGGTTTCGCTGTTGACTTCAACCATCATGCCGTAGCTGCCGTCTTCGGCCAGTTTAATCGCCACCACGCCATCGGCAGCGGTGCGGTCTGCTTTTTTGGCGGCTTTCAGACCACTGGCCTTGCGCAAATTGTCAATGGCCACTTCTATATCGCCCTCGGTTTCCACCAGGGCTTTCTTGCATTCCATCATGCCGAGCCCGGTGCGCTCGCGCAGTTCTTTTACCATCGAAGCGGAAATCGCTGCCATGATCTAGTCCTCGTGTTATCTGTTCACATTGAATGGGGTGCCGGGGCAAGTCGTTACGGCCCAGGTTGAAAAAAGGGGGCCAACGCCCCCCTTGAAGTTTGCTGCCTGATCACAAGCTGGGGTTCAACCCGCCTTGCTCTCCGCTTTCGCGGTGGATTCATCACTCTCCGCGGGAGCCTCATCGCTATTCACTTCAACGAACTCGTCCTTGGCTGCCGGCGCTGTCTGAGCCGACTGCGCACCTTCGATACAGGCATCCGCCACAGCCGTCAAATACAGTTTGATGGCGCGGATGGAGTCGTCATTGCCGGGGATCACATAATCCACGCCGGCGGGATCGCTGTTGGTATCCACAATGCCAATGACCGGAATGCTGAGTTTGTTGGCTTCCTGGATGGCAATTCGCTCGTGCTCCACGTCGACCACAAACAAAATATCCGGCAAACCACCGATATCCTTGATGCCGCCAATTGAACGTTCCAGCTTTTCCATTAGCCGCGTGCGCATGAGCGCCTCTTTCTTGGTCAGCAGATCAAAGGTGCCGTCCTGGCTCTGTGTTTCCAGTTCCCGGTAGCGGCGCACCGAGCCACGGATGGTTTTGTAGTTGGTCAACATGCCGCCCAACCAACGATGGCTGACGTAAGGCTGGCCGGCACGTTCGGCTTGTTCTTTCACAATTTTCTGAGCGGCGCGCTTGGTGCCAACGAAAAGAATCTTCTTCTTCTGCGCGGCCATTTTGGTCACTACGTCCAAGGCGGTGTTAAACGCGGGAACTGTTTGCTCGAGATTGATGATGTGGATCTTGTTGCGGGCCCCGAAGATAAATTCACCCATCTTGGGATTCCAATAACGGGTCTGGTGTCCAAAGTGGACGCCCGCCTGGAGCATATCGCGCATGCTTACTGAGGTCATAATCATTTTCCTATTGGGTTAGGCCTCCATATACCCCATATATCAACCTCGAGAGCGTGACCGCTTCCTCGGGGATTTTGCTCCCCGCAAGGCACCCAGATACATGTGACGGTATATGTGTGACGTTAAAGGTGGTGCGTTGATTGGCCCGAATTGGCCGGTTTGGACCTTCCGCCGAGACGCGTTGGAGTCATCTTCGGAGGCCCCTGTGCCGAGTCGTATTTCGGCGCGCGCTTTATACCACAAAACCTCTGCTGGATAAAGAAGCAACAGGCGTGGCCTGTCATCGCATTTACCCCTAATTATTATAAGGGTAAGGAGGAATACTCTAAAATTCCACGGGGATCATTCCCCGCCAGAGTGGTTTACAATAGTCGGTCTTCTTAGAGTACGGCAGCGAACGACAGGCGTATGGCAGTCAGCATCAAAACCCCGGAAGACATTCAGAAAATGCGCGTGGTCGGCCGCATGGCGGCCAAGGTCCTGGAGCAAATTGGCGAACACGTCCAGCCGGGCGTCAGCACCGCGGAACTGGACCGCGTATGCAATGAAATGATTCTCGCCCAGGGGGCAATTTCCGCCTGCATCGGATACAAAGGCTTCCCCAAGGCTGTTTGTACGTCGGTCAATCAGGTGGTTTGCCACGGCATCCCCTCGGAAAAGAAAGTGCTGAAATCCGGGGACGTCATCAATATCGACGTGACGCTGCTTTACGATGGCTTTCACGGGGACACCAGTAAAATGTTCTTTGTCGGTAAATCGGCACCTCATGCGGAACGCCTGGTCAAAGTAACCCAAGAGTGTTTGTACAAAGGGATCCAAGTGGTCAAGCCGGGCGCGACGCTGGGGGATATCGGCCACGTGATTCAGCAGTGGGCGGAGAGCAACTACTATTCTGTGGTGCGCGACTATTGCGGTCACGGGATCGGTCGCATCTTTCATGAAGATCCCCAGGTCATGCATTATGGCAAACCCGGCACCGGCCTGGTCTTGGAGGAAGGCATGACCTTCACCATCGAGCCAATGATCAATGCCGGCAAGGCCCAAACCAAACTGAAGCCGGACGGTTGGACCGTGGAGACCCGCGACGGACGACTTTCGGCCCAATGGGAACACACGTTGGCGGTCACGAAGGATGGCGTCGAAGTGCTCACGGCCCGGTCCGATGAACCTTTTTAAATCGGTGCTTGGAAGTCTGGACCCGCCCACTGCCCATTGACGAGTTTTTATGATTCCCTATTTCGAACGCCCCCTCTTCTTTTTCGACCAAAGCCGCTTCCGCTGGGCGCTGGAAAGCGGCGGCCGCGTGACGGTGTTCAAGGACGCCATCAACGCCGCCAACACCCAGCTTAACCGGCGTTTTCAGGAGGGAGAGGAAATCCGCACCCTGGTCTACGAACGGGCTCTGTTCGTGGACTGCATCGTGCATTACGCCTGGTACCAGTTCGACTGGGAAATGGAAGCCGATTCACCCATCAGCCTGATTGCGGTGGGCGGTTACGGACGCGGTGAACTCCACCCCCATTCCGATATCGACCTGCTGATCTTGCTGGACACTGACAATCCCGAGCCCTACCAGCCCAGTATCGAAAAATTCATTACCTTACTATGGGACATCGGCCTGGAAATAGGCCACAGCGTGCGCAGCATTAACCAGTGCCTGGACATCGCCCGCGACGACATCACCGTGGCCACTAATATCCTCGAATGTCGCACCATCCTCGGGCCCGACGCCCTGCGACAGCAATTGGTGGAACAGACCTCGCCACAACAGATGTGGCCAGCGGACAAATTTTTCCGCGCAAAATGGGACGAACAGATATTTCGCCACGACCGACACAACAACACCGAGTACAACCTGGAACCCAATATCAAAAACGCCCCGGGTGGATTGCGGGACATCCAGACCATTAGCTGGGTGGCAAAGCGTTTTTTTGGAGTGCGCACCTTGCGGCAGTTGGAAGGACAGGGGTTTTTCACCGAGGCGGAATTCGCCATTCTGCGCACCGGTGAGGAATTCCTGTGGAAAGTGCGCTACGGCCTGCACCTGCTCGCCGGACGCCCCGAAGAGCGCTTGCTGTTTGAATACCAGCGGGAACTGGCCACCATGTTCGGCTACCAGGACACCTCCGAGCGACTGGCGGTAGAGCAATTCATGCACTGGTACTACCGCATCGTATTGGCCTTGGGCGAATTGAACGATGTCTTGATGCAGTTCCTGGACGAGGCCATTTTGCAAAAAGGTCAGAGCAAGGAAGTGACTCCCATCAACGAACGCTTTCAGTTGCGCGACAACTACATCGAGGTAACCCATACCAAAATTTTCCAGGAAGATCCTTCGGCGCTCCTGGAAATCTTCGTGCTCATGGGCAACAACCCGGACATTCGGGGGCCGCGCGCCTCAACCATTCGCCTGATCCGGGAAAATCGCGACTGCATTGACGACGCATTTCGGGAGAATCCGAGAAATCAACAGTTGTTCATGCAATTGCTCAGCTGTCCCTACGGCCTGTTTACCCAGCTCAAGCGCATGAAGCGTTACGGTGTCCTGGGCCGCTACCTGCCGGAATTCGGCCGCGTTACCGGCCAGATGCAACACGATTTATTCCATATCTACACGGTGGACGCCCACACGCTACTAGTGGTGAAAAACATGCGGCTGTTCCGCCACCCAACCGCCGAGGAAGACTTCCCGGTAGCGGCCCATGTGATGAAGCGCATTCCCAAGCACGAACTGCTTTACATCGCCGGCCTTTACCACGATATCGGCAAAGGCCGCGGCGGCGACCATTCCACACTGGGTGCGGTGGACGCCAAAAATTTCTGTGAACGCCACGGACTCTCCCCGCGGGAAACCCGCTTGGTTTGCTGGCTGGTGGAAAAACACTTGCTCATGTCCATGGTCTCGCAAAAACAAGACATTTCCGATCCCGAGGTTATTCACAACTTCGCCCTGGAAGTGGGGGACCAAATGCACCTGGATTACCTTTACGCTCTGACCGTTGCGGACATGAACGCAACCAACCCCGATATCTGGAATAGCTGGCGGGCCAGCCTGCTGCGCCAACTCTACCTGGAAACCAAGCGCGCCCTGCGCCGCGGGCTGGAAAACACCGTCGACAAGCAGGACATTATTGAGGAAACCCAGGCAGCCGCTCTACATAAACTGGCGCGCAAGGGCGTTCGCGAAGAACAGGTCCGCGCGATTTGGAGCGATATGGGTGAAGACTATTTCCTGCGGGAAAGCCATCTCGACATTGCGTGGCATACGGAAGCCATTGTCAAACACCAAGGCGACGCGCCCCTGGTGCTAATCGACAAAACCACCACTCCCGACCACGAAGGCGCAACACAGATATTCATCCGGGCCAAGGAACGCAGCAATGTTTTTGCGGCGGCGGCCACCTGCCTCGACCAGCTCAATCTCAGTATTCAGGATGCGCGCATCTATCATTCGCAATCCGGCTACACGGTGGACACCTTTTACGTGCTCGACAATCATGGCTCGCCCATCGGCGACGACCCGAGGAGGCTAAAGCGAATCCACGATTCGCTGAGCGAGGAGTTGAGCCTGGTGGACGATTACCCCAGCGTCATCCACCGCCGAACACCGCGTCAGTTGAAGCATTTTTCCATGCCCACCCGCACCAGCATCAACAACGACATCTCCAGCGGCTATACCGTACTGGAAGTGATCAGCCCCGACCGTCCCGGCCTTCTCGCCCGCATCGGTCGCGTGTTTATCGAATTCAACGTACAGCTACTAAACGCCAAGATCACCACCCTGGGCGAGCGCGTGGAGGATATCTTTTTCATCACTGACCAAAACGGCGAGCCGCTCAGCGATCCCCAACTGTGTGAAAATCTACAACGTGAAATCTGCCGTCAGCTGGACGAGCATGTGGAAGAAAGTAAGAATGCGATTAATCTTTAGTGATGGCATCCAAGGCTGAAATAATGTGCAAGGACAGAAGTCCGGCCTTCCTGCTGTCGAAGGCCACATCAGCAAACACCGGACTCCTGTCTTAAAGTTTATCGGCCGCCGCTCAGTCCTAGAGAAGAACATGATATCTGCGCGAATTGCACCCCCGCGAACGAACCGAAGAATATCTCAGCGGGGCACAATAGGAGTTTGGCCCCGGGTACGGTATTTCAAAACCCTCGATTCAGGGACGAAGCGAGGGAGCTACAGGGATGTATTCATGCGGTT
>JBBDIU010000019.1:0-7590 GCA_040880205.1 Cellvibrionaceae bacterium | reverse complement strand
CACCCGCCCAGCCGCGCAAAGCTGCGTCGTGCCTAAACCGGCACAGTTTCACCATTCACCACTCACTGTTCATTGTTCATTGTTCCCTGTTCCCTGTTCCCTGTTCCCTGTTCCCTGTTCCCCATCACTCATACCGCAAGGCCTCCGCCGGCGCAATCCGCGCGGCACGCAAGGCTGGCGGCAAGGTGGCAAGCACACTCATCACAATGGCCACGCCCACTACGATCAAGGTGTCGCTTAACAACCAATGAGACGGCAATTCGCTGATGTAATACACTCCAGGATCAAATATTTTCTGGCCGAACACACCTTCCATGAAACTGACGATATCGCCGATATAGAAGGCGCCCGCAACGCCCAGTAACACCCCCAATACGATACCGAACAAACCAACTGTGCTGCCCTGCACAATGAATACCCCCATAATTTGCCGCGCCGTCATGCCCAAGGTACGCAAAACCGCAATATCGCCACGTTTGTCGGCCACCATGAGCACCAGACTGCTGACAATGTTGAACGCGGCGATGGCGACAATGATCATTAACATGAGCATGATTAGTATTTTTTCCATTTTCACCGCCTGGAACAAACTGCCTTGGGTTTCGCTCCAGTCGCGCACACGGAAGTCGCTCCCCAGGTCGGCTGCGACCGCTTTCATGATACCGCCCGCCCGATAAATGTCCGCGACTCGCACGTGCAACCCTTCAACACCATCGCCATGGCGAAACAGTTTCCGCGCACTGTCGATATGGATCATTGCCAGCGTCTTGTCCACGTCGGCACCCACTTCAAAAATACCCACCACCTCGAACTGCTTAGGCATTAGAATCGGCCCCATGGGGGTCGTACTTACCCGTGGCGTGAGGATGCTGATCTGGTCGCCCACCTGCGCATCCAGAAAGCGCGCCAGGATTCGGCCAATGACGATGCCCCACTCACCACTTTGGAGATTCCCCAGTTCACCGCGCAGCATGTGCTGATCGACAACGGACACCTGCCGCTCCGCCTGAGGGAGGATGCCCCGGATTTGCACCATCTCACTGCTTTCGTCCAGATTCGCAAGGCCGAAACCGCTGATGTAAGGTGCGGACGCAACGACACCTGACTGGGCCCCCACCCGTCCGGCCAAGGTCCGCCAGTCCGCTATGGGCTGATTGGCCAAGACAAATCCGTGCGGGACGACGTTGAGAATTCGCCCCTTAAGCTCACGATCAAAGCCATTCAGCACCGACAATACGATGATGAGGGCCATAACACCCAGGGTCATGCCCAGGAGGGAGAAGCCGGACACGAAGGAAATAAACTGATTGCGGCGTTTGGCGCGGGTGTAGCGCAGACCGATGAGAATGGGTACGGATTGCAACATCAAACACTCTAGGCAGTTTAGGAAGCGCGGCCAGGGGCGCGGAAGGCGGCTACTATACTATTAACCGGCCCATTAAACAGATCGTCCTGATCTGTTTAATGGGTCGCTCGCGACATACTGGCGACGATGTGCGAATCGTCCGGTATGTCGGGCTCGCGCTGGCGTCAACCGTCGGCGGCACAGGCAAGTGCCGCACTAATAACCCGACCATTAACATGGTCGGGTTAATAGACAACCCTGGCCGTCATGCCTGAACCCGGGATCTGCGCCTATTCAAACCGATCACCTGGATGCTTTGGCCTCGCTTCACTGGCGTGCTACTCTTCCCAGCAGGGGGCCCCAAGGGTGATCTGAGTCACACGACCGCCAAAATTCAGCGCATAAGGGCGCCAGATAAGCAATTATTAGCCTGTAGGGCACAACTCATGAGGCAGATATGATTAACAAGCACTTAAACTTAGGGGTGCGCGCGAGCCTGATCGCTGCACCGCTCCTCGCCAGCGCCCTGTGCCTGCCCGCGCTTGGCCATGCGCAAACCATTGAAGTGCCCGTGGGCCAGCAAGCACAGCAAAAACGCAATATTGAGCGTCCCACGCCGGGCATGAAGCAATCCCAGGTGGAGAATTTGTTTGGCAGGCCTATTGACTGGCAGGACGCGGTGGGCGATCCACCGATTTCCAGTTGGATCTACCCCGACTTCATTGTGTATTTCGAATACGACGATGTGCTGCACACGGTGCTGCGAGGTACGGCACAACCTCTTGCCAGCACGGAAAATTCGGACGAGTAATTCGCTTACTCCACCGCTTCCGGTACTTCCTTCAGGTCTTTGGCGACAGTGAGCGGTCTATCTTCAAGCTGCCGCCACAAACTGGGACTTCCCGCGGTGGCTTCGATGGCAGCAAGTTTATCGCGATGGGCCGCCAGTTCCCCTTCCGACGCCTTTATTACCGGCAGTGATGGCCGCGTGCTGCCCAGCCGACGAATTGTGTTGCCACTCACGGTCGATCCCACTGTCGTGGTACCCAAACTCAGGGCGGTCTGGCCGCCGGTCATAAGCAGATAAACATCGGCCAGGATTTCCGCATCCAGCAATGCGCCGTGCAAGTCCCGCTGTGAATTATCCACCGCGTAGCGCTTGCACAGGGCATCCAGGCTATTTTTCTGTCCCGGGTGTTTTTGCCGCGCCATCGCCAGAGTGTCCAATATTTGGCACACGTCAGTAATCAAACCGCGCGCGGGCTTGAGTAGTCCCAGTTCGCAATCGATGAAGCCCACATCAAAGGGCGCATTGTGGATTACCAACTCCGCTCCACTGACAAAAGCCAGAAAGTCATCCACCACCTGATCGAAGGTGGGTTTATCAGCGAGAAATTCGTTAGTGATGCCGTGCACTTCAATCGCCCCTTCATCAATTTCCCGATCAGGGCGAAGGTATTGATGATAGTGATTACCAGTCAACTTGCGGTCGACAATTTCGACACAACCAATTTCAATAATGCGATGGCCCTGGCTAGGCTCAAGACCGGTTGTTTCCGTATCCAACACTATTTGCCGCATGAAATAAAGTCTCTAATTTTCAGTCTCTAGTCGCTAGTCTCTAATCGCTAGTCTAAGAGCAAAAAAGTAAAAGGTTTTGAACTTTCCCAATCTGCATGTCAGCGTTCCACTTCCCACCATTCACCATTCACCATTCACCATTCACCTTTCACATTTCACATTTCACATTTCACATTTCATTGTTCATTGTTCATTGTTCCCTGTTCCCTGTTCCCTGTCCCTCACATCTCATCAATCCCGCGATTAGCCAGTAGATCGGCGATTTCATTTTCCCTGTGACCACCGTGCCCCTTGACCCAGCGCCATTCCATTTGGTGACGTTGCGCCTCCGCGTCCAGGGCCTTCCACAGGTCTTCGTTTTTCACTGGCTTCTTGGCACTGGTACGCCAACCGTTGCGCTTCCAGTTGGCCAGCCACTGCGTGATGCCCTTGCGCAAATATTCCGAGTCGGTGGTCAACACCACTTCGCAAGGCTCCTTCAGACTGGCGAGGGCTTTGATCGCCGCCAACATTTCCATGCGGTTGTTGGTGGTGGCCGCTTCGCCGCCGTACAATTCCTTCTCCGTGCCAGCATAACGCAGCAAAGCGCCCCACCCGCCCGGGCCGGGGTTACCGCGGCAGGCGCCGTCGGTGAAAATTTCTATTTTTTTCAATGTGACTATCCTGATTTAAGTGATGATTGTGCCAGCTTTCCATTTGCCACTGGGTCTATCGACTAATGGGCAGGACAACCGAATTTGGATTTTTTGGGCTGCATTGTCGTCTTATTGGCAGGAGCCGTTAGTGTAGCCGATCCCGCCTTTGAGTTGGCTGCATGACTCGAGAACTGGGTTGTGCACCCACCAGACCTTCGATGGGATTGAATGCCTTCCAACCGGGTTTGATCGGCGTCATGCACACCACGTCCTTGCGCGCCAGAATAAAATAGAAGCCTCCGATCGGCAGCCGGGTCCCCACCGCCATGCGCTCCATCCAGCGGGTTTTTTCCAGTAACTTGAGTTGCGCGACAGGCCAGCGATAGAAGCCGTGTTGAATGCTCACCGGCTCAAAATCCAACAGCCGCAACCAGTCCACCACACGTCCCAAGCGCAACGAATGGTGACGCCAGTGCGCCTTGCGAGTGAACAGGCGGCCACAGTGCTTGAACAATCCGAACCAGCTGACCGGATTGAAGCCAACCACCAGGACATAGCCGCGCGGAATGATGACCCGAGCAGTTTCCCGGAGCAACTGGTGAGGATGTTGACTGAATTCGAGAACATGGTGCAGCACAGCCAGATCGATTGTTTCCGCCTCGAGAGGAATGCGCTCCAGGTCCGCCTGGCCGGTATACAGGGCAGCCATCTCTTCCCGCGGCGAAGTGGCGGCGGCCGATAGGGCGAAGCGATGATTAATGGTACTGGCCCGGGTCAGGTCAAGTTTGCGGCTAACTGCCAGTTGCATGAGGTGGAAACCGTAAATGTCGTGCAAAGCCTGATCGATCAGCGGTTGCTCCTCGGCCAGCAAAGCCCGTCCCACGGGCCCTTCCCACCAGTTCTCGAGCATTGTCACGGAATCGGCCAGCGGCTTTACGCCAAAGCGGCGTCGAGAATAATCACGGATCTTTCGCAGGCTTTCCCTGATCAAAGCAAGCATCCTGTCTGGATGTGGCACAATGACACTATTATCATGATTCCCCCGGCGATCAACAATAGGCGCGGGACAATAGCCACTGTCAGCCCTAATTAGCGACCCGACGAAACGAGGATGAAGCGCTAGTGCCCCTTAACACAAGTTCACCCCATTTCAGAGCCTGTGTTAAGGACACTAGTGACCGAAACAGTAAAGGACGGCGATATGACCAGCGCCTCGATCAATGTTATCCCGGTACCGGCTTTTCGAGACAATTACCTATGGTTGTTCCACCTTGACTGCGATTCCCGCGCCTATGTGGTGGACCCAGGCGATGCCAGGCCGATTGTCGCGGCGCTGGCCCGGCACAATCTGACCCTGGCGGGCATTTTGATCACCCACCACCATCCGGATCACACCGGTGGCATTGACCCACTACTCGCCAGTGGCAAAGTACCCGTGTATGGCCCGGCCGGCGGCAGCGTGCCTCAGGTCACCCATCCCTTGAAAGACGGCGCTTCGATTACCCTGGACAACCAACTTAGCTTCCAAATCCTAACGGTGCCGGGCCACACTCTCGATCATATCGCCTATTTCTGCGCCCAAGGCGCGGACCCGGTGTTATTTTGTGGTGACACCCTATTCGCGGGCGGTTGCGGCCGCCTGTTTGAAGGAACGCCCGAACAAATGTATCAGTCCCTGGGTAAATTGAGCCGCCTGCCCGACCCCACGCAGGTCTATTGCGCCCACGAATATACCCTGGCCAATCTCGCCTTTGCCGAAGCCGTGGACGGTGACAACCATGCTTTACAGGAACGAATAGCGACCGAACAATCCAAGCGCCAGCAGCAAGAACCCACTGTACCTTCCACAATCGCCTTGGAAAAATCTACCAATCCCTTCCTGCGATGTGATCAAAAATCGGTCAAAACAGCTGCCGAGAGCCACTGCGGCAGACTGCTCGACTCACCACAGCAAGTCCTGGCGGCGGTTAGGGAATGGAAAGATAATTTTTAACACGCCGAAACGCCCAGATATCGTACAGACAGTATCAGGTCGCGTCGTCCCGCACCGAGGACTCGCTGAAGCTGGTGCATTCCTTGCTTTGGCTTCCGGTCAGTCGGTTTGGCCAGACGCCAGTCTGGTCGGGGGCCTAGCCTTCCAAATGGGCCCACAGAAAGTAAATAGTTTTAGCCCGCCACTGGCCGGACAAAAAGTGAGATTTGTCTATAATTCATTCAGTGGCATAACGAGTTGACCCGGTAGGGGCGCACTCCTACAATCTGGAAGTTTTTTGCCAATGGCCGGTAACCGGCTTGGGGCCTTGGGCCTCGCGCTCGGAGCCTTGAACATTGTGCCTTGCGTCCCGTGTCTTTAACCCGTGACCTATGGAATAGCGACCCGCTAATTATGCTGAGAATTACAGTTGTTTTTTTGATCCTAACCCTGCCGCTCCATGGCTGCAGTCAATTCAACCCTCTGATTTCCGACCGTTCTCCAGCGCCCGACATCGATCCATTGCTGGCACCCCAACCCGAACTCACTTCGCTGGCGGAAGCGAACTACGACCCCAATTGTTTTGTAGAGCCGGAAGTCTATGCCGCCTACCCTTCTCCCAACTATGGCGACGTATGGCATCGCCTGCGGACTGGCTTCCAATTAGCGTACGCCGACAACTCACGCATCGACACCTACCGCGATTGGTATGCGCGCAATCCCACTTATATGAGCCGGGTGTCCGAACGCGCAGGCCGCTACCTCTATGCCATCGTGGAAAAACTCGAAGCGCGGGGCATGCCCCTTGAACTGGCCTTGCTGCCCATCGTGGAAAGTGCGTTTGATCCCTTTGCATACTCCCACGGGCGCGCCTCCGGCATGTGGCAGTTTATTCCCGGAACCGGTCTGCACTACGGCTTGAAACAGAATTGGTGGTACGACGGGCGCCGGGACATCGAAGCATCCACCGACGCGGCGCTGGATTATCTGAGCACGCTTCACGGCTATTTCGATGGCGACTGGCTGCTGGCTTTGGCCGCCTACAATACCGGCCAGGGTAACTTGCGCCGAGCCATTCGTCGCAACCACAACGCGGGTAAGCCGACCGACTTCTGGTCGTTACGACTACCTCGAGAAACCCGCGCCTATGTCCCTCAATTATTGGCGCTGGCACAGATCGTGGTAGAACCGGAAACGTACAAGGTTGCGCTAACGCCCATTCCAGACGAGCCATTCTACGACGTGATCGATATCGAATCACAAATCGATCTGGCCAAGGCGGCGGAAATGGCGGAAATGGATATTGATGATCTTTATCTATTGAATCCGGGTTTCAATCGCTGGGCGACGGATCCCAGTGGACCTCACCGCTTGCTGATCCCGACAACCCGCTCGGTGACTTTCGTGGAAAACCTGAAACAATACCCTTTGGAAGAACGACTGGCGTGGGAAACTTATCAGGTACAACGAGGCGATTCGCTGGCGGTGATTGCTCGACGCTTCAATACCACGGTTGATACATTGCGTGATGTGAATCAGATTCGCGGCCATTTGATTCGCGTCGGGGATAGCCTGTTGATCCCCGCCGCTGCCAATGCGGCTGATTTTTACGGACTCAGCGCCCAACAACGACTTGCGCGCACTCAGAATCAAACACGCGGTGGCGAAGGAAGTCGAAAGGTTTCTTATAGTGTTCAGGGCGGCGACAGTTTTTGGAAGATCTCTCGCAATTTTGGCGTGTCGGTCGAAGAGCTGGCCAAGTGGAACGGCATGGCGCCGAAGGATCCACTGCGCGTCGGCCAATCCCTGGTAATCTGGACCACGGACAACACCACCACCGCCAGTTCATCTCGCGATGGACGATTGATCCGCGAGCTGGCCTACCAGGTTCGACGCGGCGACTCCCTAGCGCGCATCGCCGACCGGTTTAATCTCTCGGTAAGAGACATCGCCGCCTGGAATTCCCTTGAAATGCAAGACTACATCCATCCCGGACAAAAACTAAAACTCATCGTGGATATTACCCGCACGAACTAACGCCGCACCGCGCGGGCGCG
>JBBDIU010000018.1:0-7640 GCA_040880205.1 Cellvibrionaceae bacterium | reverse complement strand
AATACATCCCTGTAGCTCCCTCGCTTCGTCCCTGAAGCGAGGGTTTCGAAATGCCTCACCCATCCCCAAACTCGTACCGTGCAATCGTTGAAGATTTCGTTATCGTCGGAGACTTAGCCCCACATACTGTATAGGGCGAGTTCCAGTGGTTTTAAAAAAACCAAACGATCAAAGTTTCAGATTGTTTTTCCCAACTCCATTTGTCATCGATAGATAGTTGGCTCATAAATTGAAGATTTCAAACTGTTAACTTGGCACCATACTCACGTTGCCGTCGAATTAGATTTTAATTCTCTCGTTCAAGACTTTTCGCTAGAGTTTGCGGATAAGTTTGTGGTAAAACTCCCGACAAGACCGGTAATTTCGAATATTGCACAGTGCGAGTTTGGGGTTGGGATCGGTGTTTCGAAACCCTCGCTTCAGGGACGAAGTGAGGGAGCTACAGGGACGTATTCACCGCGTTTTCGAAACATCGACCCCAACGCCAAACGGATCGAGGCCACCAAACCATAGATCTTTTTCTCCAAACTTCTAAGAAAAAATCTTCGACTCACGTACATTCATAACACCACTCATTCCCCTCGATAAAAACCCTGTGTCGCCGACCGGGTACATCGAGGTCGGTTCCGTCGTATGCCGCGTCATCATCGTAAAGAATGATTCGGCCGCGCTCAGTTTGGTGGATGCGGGGATTAAAGTGTTGTACTTCACACTCGCTGAAACCCGCCACTGCATCCATACAGTTTTGATAGCGATCCAACAAATTCAGCGATACAAACGTCGGGGGCATGATGGTGATGTGGCCGGCGCGCTGAGCTTGCAAAGCGGCTTGTGGGGTCAGCCATTGATAATCGACGATTTCGCCACCGTCTACCTGAATAACCGGCGAATTTCGTGCGTGAGCGAGAAAAAACCAGGTGGCGAAGCGGCGGGTGGGACCGGGTGGGGTGGTCCAGTGGGCGAATGGGGTGAGAGCGTCCCGGCTCAACACAACCGCGGTTTCCTCGAAGGTTTCCCGAACAGCCGCGTTTTGTGCCGCCAGAAAGTGATCGTCGGTTTCGTCGTAGTCGAGCGGGTCGACTCGGCCGCCGGGAAATACCCAGGCACCGCCACCTGTTTTCAGTTCGCTGTTGCGCTGTACCAGCAAGGCCTCAATGCCTCCATTCCGGGCATCTCTCAGCAGCATAACAGTGGAGGAGGGGCTTGGTGGGGACATGATGTGTGCTATCGAATTAATTGGTTTTAATTGTTGGCGGCAAAGCCCCGCCGTTGCTGGGGCCGGTATGGTTTTGCTTGTTCGGGCACAACCATACCACAATTTTTCGATGGCTAAGGAACGGGTTCTGAATTGGGATTGAGCGACTATGCCCGGCGGCGAAACAGGGGCACCGGTTGGTCGACGGAGGGTTGGTAGTATTCGGTAAAATCGTTCAGCGAGGCTAGGGCTGCATCGGGGTCGTATTTCTCCGGCAAACTGAAGGCGGAAAAGCCGCAGCGGCGCAGATAGCACAACTGGTCGCGCAGGAAGTTGCCCACCGCGCGCAGTTCGCCGGCAAAATCGTAGCGCTCGCGCAGTAGGCGACCGGCGGAAAAGCCGCGGCCGTCGGTAAACAGGGGGAAATTAATCGCGATTAGCGGCAATTCGGCTGTGCTTTCGCTCAACTGGGCAACGTCGTCATGGCCGTTCAGCCATACGCCCAGGTCCGGCAGGCGAGCGCGGAGATGAGTCGCTTCGGCCAACCACAGCGGCAACGGCACAATGATCTTGCCGGCAGGCAGGTCGTCGAGGGTGGCTTCCTCGTTGTCGATCAGTTGCCACGGGTCGGCAACGACGGCACCGTCCTTAATGAGCTTTCGCATAAACCTGCTCCTTGAAGGGCTCGATGCCGATGCGGCGATAGGTATCGATGAAAAGTTCATCGCCGTTGCGCCTTTCCACAAAGACGTCGAGAATTTTCTGCACGACGTTGGTGACTTCATCCCGGCCAAAGGAGGGTCCCAGAACATTACCCAGCGAGCTATGTTCACCGGCATTGCCGCCCAATTGGATTTGGTAAAACTCCTCGCCTTTCTTGTCCACTCCCAAAACGCCAATGTGGCCCACGTGGTGATGGCCACAGGCATTCATGCAGCCGGAAATATTCAGGTCCAGGTCGCCCAGGTCGTATAGGTAATCCAGGTCGTCGAAGCGGCGCTGAATGGCTTCCGCCACGGGAATGGATTTGGCATTGGCCAGCGAGCAGTAATCCCCGCCAGGGCAGCAGATAATATCGGTCAGGGTGCCAATGTTCGGGGTGGCGAAGCCCGCCGGTTTCAGTATTTTCCACAACTCGTATAAATCGGTCTTGGCCACATCGCCCAGGACTATATTCTGTTCGTGAGTAGTGCGGACTTCGCCGAAAGAGTATTGGTCGGCCAGATCCGCCAGCAGTTCAAGCTGCTTGTCGGTGATGTCGCCCGGGGATACGCCCGCGGGTTTAAGGGACAAGGTTATCGCCGCATAACCCGGTACACGATGTGTGCGCACGTTTCGGGTCAGCCAGCGGCTGAAGGCCAGCTCTTCATCTGCGTGCTTCTGCAAATCACGGGATGCGGCTTGGTCATCGATCTCGCGATAGGCGGGCGAGGTAAAAAAGCTTTTTGCCCGGTCGATTTCTTCCCGGGTCAGGGTGCCGGGGGAATCTTTTATGTGCGCCCATTCTTCCTCAACTTTTTGCGCGAAAACGTCGGGACCCATGGCGCGGACCAGAATCTTAATGCGGGCCTTGAACTTGTTGTCGCGCCGACCGAATTGGTTGTAAATCCGCAGAATGGCGTCCAGATAGGTGAGCAGGTGTTTTTCCGGTAGAAATTCCCGAATCACGCTGCCGATCACCGGTGTACGGCCCAGGCCGCCACCGACCAGTACCTTGAAGCCGATTTCGCCCTCGGCGTTTCTCACCAGCGCCAGACCGATATCGTGGACCTGGATGGCCGCCCGATCGTCATCCGCCGCGGTAACGGCGATTTTGAACTTGCGCGGCAGAAAAGCGAACTCCGGGTGAAACGTTGACCATTGGCGCACGATTTCGCAGTAGGGCCGCGGATCGGCGATCTCATCGGGTGCAATGCCGGCAAATTGGTCCGTCGTGGTGTTGCGGATACAATTGCCGCTGGTTTGAATGGCGTGCATTTCCACACTGGCCAGTTCCGTCAGAATGTCCGGTACGTCTTCCAGGTTGGGCCAGTTGAACTGAATATTTTGGCGGGTGCTGACGTGGCAGTAGCCTTTGTCGTAATCCCGGGCAATGGAGGCGAGTTTGCGCAGTTGTACGCTAGTCAGCATGCCATATGGCACCGCGAGTCGCAGCATGGGCGCCAGGCGCTGAATATACAGACCGTTTTGCAAGCGCAGGGGCAGAAATTCTTCCTCGCTTATCTCACCTTCCAGGTAGCGCTCCACTTGGCCGCGAAACTGGGCCACACGCTGGGAGAGAATCTTGTGGTCGTGTTCGTCGTATATGTACATCGCTGTTGAACTTCGCTTCGGGAAATCGGCGCGCCGGTCGGCCGGGTAAAAGAGGCGCGCAGCATACACCAAATCAAAAATAGCCGCGACACAAACACGGCAGCAGGCCCGACCCCTACTTTCAGCCGGGCGCCGACGGTTGCGCAGGATGTGTCGCAACTGCACAAAACCTAAGCTAACACCCCCTTCATATGCTGTAAAATGGCGAAAGGCTATCAAGTAATAGCAAATACTCATAAAAAAAGCGGACCTCAGATCACCGGGCATGGGTAAAAATAAGTAAAATGCAGCCTGCCCGATCCGGGGGATCCGGGGGATATTTACAATCTATTAAGACCATAAGGAGAGGTAGTCATGTCCGAGAACAGTTCCCAAGCAAACCGAAAGGGAGATCGGTGGGTTGACGCTATTGCCGCGGTTGTTCTGGTGGCTATATTCGTTGCCACATTTGCTTACTGGGTCGCCACTCAGTAAATTCCCACGTCGTAGTTGCCCGGGGCTTCTAGCCACTCACCTGCGCGGAACACATTCGCTGTCGGTGTGAAGCTCCCGCCCAGCCATCGCGCTCAAGTCTCGCTATTCACTCGCTTCTTTCTGTCATTCCCTTTCCGATCCTATGCCGCTTGCGCGTTATTGGTGCGGGTTGTCGGTTAGGGCACCAGTTGGCGCTTTAAGGATGGCGCCGAAGAATCCAGCCTTAAGCACGACTGTGGGGCTTGACAGCCATTGACTAGGCAATTACTTTGACGGCACCAACTTCAACTGGCGGTGGCCGCATGCTCTTCGATAACAAAAAGAACCAGGACTTTCTGATCCACAACAGCTACACCTTTTGGATTTCCCGTCTGGCGAACCTGATGCAGGAGGAGTTCAACAAACGCCTGCAAGAGGAGGGTGTTACCTGGCCTCAGTGGATGGTGCTCAATGTGCTCTATCAGGCCCTTGCCCACACCCCGGCAGGGGTGGCGGACAATATAGGTGTTGATCGCTCGGCGGTGACTCGCCTGCTGGATCGGCTGGAGAGGAAGGGTTTGATTGCGCGCGAGCACGGAAAATTGGACCGGCGTTCGGTTAACGTCCAGCTCACCGGGGAGGGACAGCAGGCAATCGGCCGGCTGAATGAATTGGCGAGGGATCACCAAGCTCACTTTATGAGCAGCCTGCACAACACTGAACATCGCAGCTTGAAAGGTAATCTACAGAAAATGCTGCGTTTGGGAGGGGTGGATAGCCTGCATTTGTGGAAGCAGATTTAGCAGTGAATAGTGAATAGTGAATAGTGAATAGTGAATAGTGAATAGTGAATAGTGAAGCGACTGCCTCTTTAAAAAATTGTTCCTAAAATAAACGTATTTATTCAGCTATAGCTTGTTTAGTTGACTAGTAATTAATTGCAAATAATATCATTGATTAGGCATGAACTAGATACCGGCGAATTTTAGCACCAGTTTGACGATCAGGATGACCGTCGCAATGAATAGAGCAGTGAATGTGATGCCGGCCACGATGTAGGGAGCAACGCTGCGCTGGCCCGCGTCGCGTTGATGTGCTTTGCTGCTTTGGACGCCGAAAGCGGCAGCCAGGGTGCTCCAGACAATCTGCCAGAAGGTGGGTTTTTGCTCTGTCATGTTGCTCCAATTAACCGAAAAACTGCATCGCCACTCAGAATAGCAGCCCGCCAAGCCCGCCTCTGGCGCCTAATCAATGGTCGCCGAGAATAGCTACCAGATTTTGACTCGCTCCTCCGGCGGTAAATACATCCAGTCGCCGGGCTCGACGTCAAAGGCCGCGTGGAACTCGGGCATGTTGCGCAGTACGCCGTTGACGCGGAAGCGGGGCGGCGCGTGGGGGTCGGTGACAATCCGGCGGCGCAGCTCTTCATCGCGGTATTTGTTGGCCCAAACCTGGCCCCAACCCAGGAAGAAACGCTGGTCGCCGGTGAAGCCGTCCAGCTCCGGGGCTTCCCCGCCATTCAGGGAAAGCTGATAGGCCTGGTGGGCGATGGTCAGCCCGCCCAAATCGCCGATATTCTCGCCCTGGGTCAGTTCACCGTTCAGGTGTACGTCGTCCAACACCGTGTAGCTGTTGTATTGATCCACCAGCTGCTGGGTGCGCCGCTCGAATTCGTTCAGGTCCTGTTCGGTCCACCAGTTTTGCAGTAGGCCGTCGCCGTCGGACCTGGCGCCCTGATCGTCGAAGCCGTGGCCCATTTCGTGACCGATAACCGCGCCGATGGCGCCGTAATTGATGGCGTCGTCGGCCGCCTGGTTGAAGAAGGGCGGCTGCAGGATGGCGGCGGGAAAGACAATTTCGTTCATGCCGGGGTTGTAATAGGCGTTCACGGTTTGCGGGGTCATGAACCATTCGTCCCGATCCACCGGCTGGCCCAGCTTGGCCACGTTGAGCTGATAGTGGAACTGGCGGGCGCGAACGTAGTTGCCGAACAGGTCGTCGGTCGCGATTTGCAGGCTGCTGTAATCCCGCCACTTGTCCGGGTAGCCGATTTTCGGGGTGAATTTCTCCAGCTTCCGGATGGCTTTTTGCTTGGTATCCCCGGTCATCCAGTCCAGTTGCATTATGCCCTGACGGTAGGCCTCGCCCAGGTTTTCCACCAATTCCACCATGCGCGCCTTGGCCGCCGGCGAGAAGTGCTCTTCCACATAGAGCTTGCCGATTGGGTCGCCCACCACATTGTTGAGCAGGTTAATCGCCCGCTTCCAGCGCTCTTCCTGCTCCTCGGTGCCGCTCAGGGCGGTGCCGTAGAAGCGGAAATCCTCCTGATCCAATTCCGCTGGCAACAGTGAGGCATAGGTGGAGATGCTGTGCCAGGTCAGATAGTCCTGCCACTGATCGATAGTGAATGCCTGTAGCAGGCTGTCCAATTCGGCAAAGTAGTCGGGGACCGAGATGACCATTGCATTGGCTTCCGTGAGCCCGGCCGCCTGAATATAGTCGGTCCAGCTCCAAACCTGGTTTTGGTCCCCCAGCTCATCCACCGAGAACTTGTTGTAGGTTCGCTCCCGGTCACGCAATTCGGCGCGTGGCCAATGCCGCTCGGCAATGGCCTGTTCAATGGCCAGTACGGTGTCCGCGGCGGCTTCTCCGCCGCCCTGACCGGCCAGTTCGAACATGGTGGTAATGTGTTCGCGATAGGTCTGACGCAGCTCAGCACTGCGCTGGTTCTCATTGAGATAGTAGTCCCGGTCGGGCAGGCCCAGACCGGAATGGGAGAAATAGGTGATGTACTGGTCCGGCTGCTTCTCATCGTTGCTGACATAGAAGGCGAGGGGCGTGGTAATGCCCTGGCGGTTCGCCTGGGCGAAAAACGCGCTTAGCCGCTGATAATCCTCAATGGCCGCGACGTCCTCCAGTATTGGCTGCAAGGGCTCCAGGCCGCGTGCCTCGATGGCGTCGGTGTCCATGAAGCTCTGATAAAAGTCGCGGATCTGCTGGGTTTCGCTGCCGATTTCCGCGTTCTCGGTGTCTGCCGCACGCTGAACAATCGCCTGCACATCTTCCCGTGCTTGGTCCGAGAGAATGGTAAAAGCGCCGTAACGGGCTTTGTCGGGGGGTATTTCGGTGGTTTTCAGCCAATTGCCGTTGGCGTAGCGGAAGAAGTCTTCCGCGGGATCGACACTGGTATCCATGTAGTCCAGTTGAACGCCGGATCCCTTGTCGGTGGCGGGATCGGCGGTGTTGATGGCCGCCACGCCCTGCGCGGATTGATCACAGGCAGTCAGGCCTGCCGCCACAAAGCCAAACACGAGAATAGGGGCCAAGCGCATTGCTGCACCTCCGGGGGATAGGGGATTTGCTAGGAGTCTGTCGGACTTAAGGCTGCTCTACTGCGCCGGTGGTAAAATGGCTCAAATTTCCCCGCTTTCTCGTTAGATAGAACCACTATGCGCCTCAAAAGCGTGAAAATTTGAGCCCCTCTTGTTTATGAAGAGGCCCACCTTGCTCGCTACGAACGCTTAAGTCCGACAGACTCCTAGCCCGAATATTTCACCAAAACGCTCGGAATACGACTGCAGCGTGGGGTTGGTGGGCGCTCCAGCAATTTGCGCTGGGTAACGTTTTGTCACCGTCCTCGCTTGCCAAATGCTGGCTTGTTCTCAGGCCTTGTGAGCGG
>JBBDIU010000017.1:0-7914 GCA_040880205.1 Cellvibrionaceae bacterium | reverse complement strand
CGAGCCCCCATGGAAGGGTTAACGGCGCGTCTCGAAAAGGCGCTCCCAAGACCGCAACCGGGGCAATACCCCATAAAATCGCTTAACTAAGTGCCATTCAGACTAGAGACTAGAGACTAGAGATTAGAGACTGGAGACTGTCTTGAGCTACCAAGTACTGGCAAGAAAGTGGCGTCCCCGCGTGTTCCGTGAGATGGTGGGGCAGGAGCATGTGCTCAAAGCGCTCATTAACGCCCTGGACCACGATCGCCTGCACCACGCCTATTTGTTCACCGGCACCCGGGGCGTGGGTAAAACCAGCATTGCCCGCATTCTTGCCAAATGCCTCAATTGCGAAGCCGGCGTCCGTTCAGAGCCCTGCGATCAGTGTGGCGCGTGTCGGGAGATTAACGAGGGACGCTTCGTCGACCTGATTGAAGTGGACGCCGCGTCGCGCACCAAAGTGGAAGATACCCGCGAACTGCTGGACAACGTGCAATACGCGCCCAGCAAGGGCCGTTTCAAGGTCTACCTGATCGACGAAGTGCACATGTTGTCGGGTCACAGCTTTAACGCGCTGCTGAAAACCCTGGAGGAGCCGCCGCCCCACGTTAAATTCCTGCTCGCCACCACCGATCCGCAAAAGTTGCCGGTCACCATCCTGTCCCGCTGCTTGCAGTTTAATCTGAAAAACATGTCGCCCGAGCGCATTGTCGAGCATTTGCAGCAAATCCTGGAGCAGGAAAAGATTCCTTTCGAGACTTCCGCCCTGTGGCAGCTGGGACGTTCGGCGGACGGCAGTATGCGCGATGCATTGAGCCTCACCGACCAGGCGATTTCCTTTGGCAACGGGAAAGTCAGCGAAGCGGACGTGGCCGCGATGCTGGGGTCCATCGACCACCGCCAGGTCTACGACATGCTTCGCGCCCTGGTCGACAACGATGGGGTCCAGCTGCTTCGATCTGTGGAGACGCTATCGGAGCAATCGCCGGATTTTGGCGAGGCCCTGGCCAGTTTGATTGGTATTTTGCATCGCGTGGCCATTGCCCAGGTGCTGCCGGAATCCATTGACAACACCTTTGGTGATCGGGATGAGATTATAAGTCTGGCCCAGCAGTTACCGGGCGAAGATGTTCAACTGTTTTACCAAACGGCTCTGCTGGGGCGCCGCGATTTGCCCTTGGCGCCCGAGCCGCGCGGCGGCTTTGAAATGGTATTGCTGCGCATGCTGGCCTTTCGGCCCCAAAGCGTTTCCGACAAAGCTACCGGTCCGGTTCCCGCCGCCAAAGGAAACGAAGCAGCAAGCGTTAAAACTGAAGTTAAAACAAGAGAACCTGCCAAAATCAGCAGCGAGAGTAGCGCGCGGCCCGCGGCCGCTGATACGGCGCCGTCGTCACAGGCTGTAATTAAGCCGGAAAACCCAGCACCGGCTCATGGGGAGGACGAACCGACAAAAAAGCCTGAAGCTCGGGCTCCGCGGCCCTCGGCACCGGAAGCGTCCGGAAATGCAGCGCCGGTCGACCTTCCCTCGCCCCAAGCGCAGCAGTCGCACACCGCAACCGACACAGTACCAGTCCCCGAGCCTCCACAAGAGCCGCTCGAAAGCCGGGCGGAAGAGGGTATAACCGGAAATGGCAGTCGGGAGGAGGACGTCAGTCTGCAAACCTTGACGGCCCAAAACTGGCACCAGCTTGCTACGCAATTGCAGGCCAGTGGTGTCATTCAAAATACCTTGCGCAACTGCCAACTGGTGGGTAGCGAAGGCAATGTATTGCAATTTATTCTCGATGAGCGCAACAGCACCTTGTACGATGAGTCTCACCAGGAGCGTCTGGCGGATATACTGAGTGACTATTTTTCCCAGCCCGTCAAGGTGGCCATCCAGGTGGGGGAGGTGAGCGGGCAAACGCCCGCCGCCATCAGCGCGCGTTTGCAAGCGGAACGTCAGGCCGGGGCCTTGAGCGCTTTGCGAAACGATGCCCGGGTGCAGGACATTATCAATCACTTTTCCGCCACTCTGAAGGAAGAATCGGTGACACCCCTCGACGGGCGATCAACTAACGGGCTTTTGGATTCGAACGAGGTGCAGCCATGAAAGGTCTTGGCGATCTTATGAAGCAGGCGCAAGCCATGCAGGAAAACATGAAGCAAATGCAGGAAGAGCTTACCAACATGGAAGTACAGGGCGAGGCGGGCGCGGGACTGGTGAAGGTCACAATGACCGGCCGCCACGATGTTAAAAAGGTGGTTATCGACAACAGCCTGCTGAGTGAAGACAAGGAAATGCTGGAAGATTTGGTGGCCGCCGCCGTGAACAACGCGGTGCGCAAGGTGGAAGAAGAGGGCAAGAATAAAATGGGTGGGCTCACCGAAGGTCTGAATATTCCGGGGTTCAAGTGGCCCTGAATTCACCGCAAGCGAAAGGTGAATAGTGAATGGTAAATCGTGACCCAGCGCTTCGGATCACCGGCAGTGCCACGATTCACTATTCACCATTGACTATTCACATCATTACTCATGCCAAAGGCTGTACTTAGGCCGAATTTGCCTCTTTTGTAAACCAAAATGCTACTCAAGGATACGTAGTGAGAACGAATGTTTAGTCCGTTAATTGAAGAGCTTATTACCGCCTTGCGCTGCCTTCCTGGTGTGGGGCCCAAGTCCGCCCAACGGATGGCCCTGCATCTGCTGGAAAGGGACCGCAGCGGTGCCAGCCATTTGGCCACGGCCATTCAGAAATCGGTCGATAAAGTCGGTCGCTGTCACACCTGCCGGATGCTGACGGAGCAGGAACAGTGTCACATCTGCCGCAACGAAAGACGCGACGCCAGTGTGCTGTGCGTCGTGGAAACACCCGCCGATGTGTTTGCCATCGAGCAGGCGGGTAACTTCAGCGGCAAGTATTTTGTACTGCTGGGCCACCTTTCGCCTATCGACGGCATTGGCCCGGCGGAAATCGGTATGGAACAGCTAACCGCCCGGTTGCAGGAAGGCTGCACCGAGGAATTGATTTTGGCCACAAATAGCACTGTCGAAGGCGAGGCCACCGCCCATTATATTGCCGAGGAAGCAAAGCGTCGCGGAGTAAAAGTCAGCCGGATCGCCCACGGTATTCCCATGGGTGGGGAGTTGGAATACATCGACGGCGGCACATTGGTTCATGCATTTTCCAGCCGATATTCTCTATAATATTTTTCCAATTCAGGTGACGCATTTTTGAATTCCCCCATTGAACCGACGACGATTCCCCACATTGAACCCACTTGGGTCGATACCAATGACGCGTTGCGGGATTGCTGCGACGCACTGCGGGGCGCGAACAAAATCGCCGTGGACACCGAATTCATGCGCACTTCCACGTTTTACCCAAAAGCCGCATTGTTTCAGCTATTTGCCGGTGAACATGCGCAAGGCAAGTGCTTTCTGGTTGATCCCTTGCCCATCAGTGATTTCTCACCCTTGGTGGAGTTGCTCAGCGATCCAGCCGTAGTCAAGATTTTTCACGCCTGTTCGGAAGATCTCGATGTATTCAACAGCTTCCTCGGTTGTGTGCCGGAGCCACTGATTGACACGCAAATTGCGGCGGGAATGCTCAGCTATGGATCCTCGACCAGCTATGCCGCGTCGGTGGAAGCTGTGCTGGAGGTAAAACTGGAAAAAGGCGAAACCCGCTCCGACTGGTTGCGGCGGCCACTGCAAGCGAAGCAACTACAATACGCGGTGCAAGACGTGACCTATTTGCTGCCACTGTACGAGCGCTTGATGGAAGAGCTGGACCAGATGAAGCGTTTACCCTGGTTGCACGAGGACTGCGAGTCGCTGGTCGCCGCCGCCAAAATGCCGCTGGACCTGCACGCTTTTTATCCGCGCATAAAATCCGCCTGGAAGCTCAGCCGGCAAGAACTCGCGGTGCTCAAGGCCTTGAGCTTTTGGCGGGAAACGCAATCGCGGGAGCTGGATCTGCCGCGCAATCACGTGCTCCACGAACGGGTCTTGTGGTCGCTGGCGAAATGGCAACCGCAAAGTCTGGAAGCGCTGAGAGGGATCGAGGAACTGGACGGACGAAAGATCAAGCGCTTTGGTCAGGAATTGTTGGGATTGATCGCAGGCGCCGCCGCCCTTGAGGCGGACAGCTATCCCGAACCGCTACCGGCTCCCTTGCCCATCAATGAGCGAAAGCTGGTGAAGTTGTTAAAAGATGCGATTGCCCGGAAGGCCGATGAACTGCAGGTGCTGCCCGAAGTGCTGGCCAAGAAAGCGGACTACGAATTCCTGGTTCGTTTTGGCCGCTTGTCCGAGAGGCTGCAAGGCTGGCGGCGGGAGGTCATCGGTGAATCCTTGTTGCAAATAGTTGCGGGCGCAGCCGGTCAACAGTCGGACCAACTCGCGGACCAATTCGAGGGCAACCGCAGCCAATGCGCCGATGACAAAAAGTATGAGTAAACGTTTTTGGCAAACCAAACCACTCAGCGAAATGAACGTGGTGGAATGGGAGTCCCTGTGTGACGGTTGTGCTAAATGTTGTTTGCAAAAGTTGGAAGACGAGGACAATGGTGACCTCCACTACACGCGCGTGGCCTGCCGTCATCTGGACGAAACAAACTGTCGATGCAGCGCCTATGAACAACGTCGCCAGGTTCCCCACTGCGTGTTGCTGACAGCGGCGGACGTGACTGAATTTGGTTGGCTGCCCAGTACCTGTGCCTACCGGTTGGTGGCCGAAGGCAAGCCTTTACCCGAGTGGCACCATCTGATCTCGGGCTCGCGGGAAACGATACACGCCGCCGGCCGATCCGTTAAAGGCCGGGTGCTCAGCGAAGAGTACGTGCATCCCGACGGTTTGGAAGAGCACATTGTTCACTGGGTAGGATAACGGCCCACCGAATTACATGACCGAGCAGCGGGTGGAATGACGCTGATACGGCGCGCGTGAAGGGTTTATTGGACTTCACATTTAGGGGCGGGTATTCTCACCGCCGACGCTTTAAACCGGGAGTGATTTTCGACAATGCTGTCCACCCAAGAATACCTTTTTGGCTGGGGTATGTACGTGCTGAGCAGTGTCGGCCTGATGGTCGTCTGGTGGCGCATCACCTACAAGCTGCGCCCGCTCGTGCTGCGCAATGTACTTCGTCTCAGTGCCGCCGTTGCCTTGCTGGTGCCTTATCCCGTGCCCGGTCAGGAGACCTTTCTCGCGCCCGCCTGGGTCATGAGCTTTATTGAAGGCTTGTTCTACGAAGAATACGGCTTCAGTCACGCTGGAATGCCTTTGTTGCTGGCCATTGTCCTGGTCAATATTCTCTATCTGGTGGTTGATATAGTCTGGCAGCCCTTTTGGCGAAAACGTCAGGCGGCTAAACAGGGGCTGGAATCGCCATCCGCGGAGGATGACGATCTGCCAGATGACCGGCGGTCCGGGGAAGTCGAACCTGAGTCAGCGAGGAAAGAACCTTCCCTGTGAGCCTCTTGTTGCGTGGAGGCTTCGCAAGTCCTGGCGGTAGGCTGCGCGCGGTAAATCTATTCCATAATCGTCCTTTATAATTCTACCTGTTTATACTTCTCGCCCCCGTATCCACTTAACGGGCTCAACAGTGCAATTCAACAGCGCCAAGCCAGTGTGCTAGTCCGGATATTTCACCCAAAATGCTCGGAATTCGACGACGACGCAGCATTGCCGGATCCTCGCGCATTTTGCGCTGGTGAAATATCCGGGCTAGACTGCGACCCCCATTTTGAAGTACTTTTGTGCAGTTTCCCGCGAGCATCGCCAGTTCGCGCTAGCTTTTAATGATTTCAAGAGGACGTGTCAATGAGGTTTGAAGGTACAGAAAAATACGTCGCCACTGAAGACTTGCAGATGGCGGTAAACGCCGCGGTGACGCTTGAACGGCCGCTGTTGATCAAGGGGGAGCCCGGTACTGGCAAAACCATGCTCGCGGAAGAGGTGGCCTCGGCCCTGGGCAAGCGGCTTATCCAGTGGCATATCAAGTCCACCACCAAGGCCCAGCAAGGTCTTTACGAATACGACGCCGTGTCCCGCCTGCGCGATTCTCAATTGGGCAGCGACAAGGTGCACGACATACGCAACTACATAAAGCGCGGTAAGCTGTGGGACGCCTTCACCTCCGACGAACAGGTGGTGCTGTTAATTGACGAAGTGGACAAGGCGGATATCGAATTTCCCAATGACCTGCTGGTCGAACTCGACAGAATGTCGTTCTTCGTTTACGAAACCGGGGAAACGGTGGAAGCCAGACATCGCCCCATTGTGATCATTACCAGCAACAACGAGAAAGAGCTGCCGGATGCCTTTCTGCGCCGCTGCTTCTTTCACTACATCAATTTTCCCGATCGAGAGACCATGCTGTCCATTATCGACGTGCATTTTCCCACGATTAAAAAGGATCTGGTCAACGAGGCCTTGGATATCTTCTTTGACGTGCGCAAGGTGCCTGGTCTGAAGAAAAAACCCTCCACTTCCGAATTGATTGACTGGTTGAAGCTGTTATTGGCCGACGACATTCCCGATGAAGTGCTGAAAAATCGCGATGCCACCAAGGCGATTCCGCCGCTTTACGGCGCCCTATTGAAAAATGAGCAGGACGTGCATATGTTGGAGCGGCTTGCTTTTATGGTGCGCAGGGAATCTCGCTGAAAGTAGGCTAGAGGTTGTTGTATGTTGGTTAATTTTTTCTACGGCTTGAGAAACGCCGATCTGCCCGTCTCCATCAAGGAATTGCTGGTACTGTTTGAGGCCATGGAAAAACGCCTCGCCTTCGGCAATATTGACGACTTCTACCTGCTGGCGCGAACCTGCCTGATAAAGGACGAAAAGTACTTCGACAAATTCGACCGCGCGTTTGGCGCGTATTTTCGCGACCTGGAAAACATCGACGACATTATCGAGGCCATTATCCCAGAGGACTGGCTGCGGGCCGAGTTTTTGAAGGAGCTCAGTGACGAGGAAAAGGCCAAGATAGAATCCATGGGCGGCCTGGAGAAACTGATCGAGGAGTTCAAAAAACGGCTGGAGGAACAAAAAAAACGCCATGCCGGCGGTAACAAGTGGATTGGCACTGGCGGCACATCGCCGTTTGGTCACGGTGGCTATCACCCCGGTGGTATCCGCATTGGTGGGGAGGGCGGCAACAAACAGGCGTCAAAGGTATGGGAGCAACGCCAGTACAAAAACCTCGACGACTCGGTCGAACTGGGCACCCGCAACATAAAAATGGCACTGCGCAAGCTCCGGAAGTTTGCCCGCACCGGCTCGGCGGAGGAGCTGGACCTGGACGACACCATCCGTTCCACGGCCCGTAACGCGGGCTTGCTGGATATTAAAATGGTGCCGGAGAAGCATAACGCGGTGAAGGTATTATTGTTTCTCGACGTGGGCGGCTCCATGGACCCTTACGTCAAGGTTTGCGAAGAGCTGTTCTCCGCCTGCAAATCCGAGTTCAAGCACCTGGAGTACTTTTACTTCCACAATTTTATTTACGAACAAGTCTGGAAAGACAATTACCGCCGGCAGCAAAATACCACGCCTACTATCGATGTGTTGCACACTTATAGCAGCGACTACAAAGTGATTTTTGTCGGCGATGCAACCATGGGTGCCTACGAGATTTCCCACCAGTACGGCAGCGTGGAGCACATGAACGAAGAACCGGGCTATGTCTGGATGCAGCGCATGCGCGACACCTTCGACAAGGTGATCTGGCTCAATCCCACCTACAAGCAGCATTGGGAATACACCACCAGCATCGAAGTGACGCGCCAGTTGGTGGGCGACAAAATGTACCCCCTCACCCTGGCTGGCCTGGACGAAGCCATCGCCTATCTCACCCGCTAGTCGCCTGTTTATTTTTCGGCTTTCGACTTCCCACTCCCCACTTCCCACTTCCCACTCCCCACTTCCCCACTCCCCAACCCCTG
>JBBDIU010000016.1:0-7949 GCA_040880205.1 Cellvibrionaceae bacterium | reverse complement strand
CCTTGTTCCCTGTTCCCTGTTCCCTGTTCACTGGAAACGATAGCGCAACACACCAAACAGCATCTCTTCCCAACTCTGCTCGCCCCAACGGACTTCCTGGTCGGGATCGGGATTGGCGGGATTCTGTACCGAGTTGTCCCAGGCGAAATGCTGAACCACCTTGGTTCCCGCCGGCAGGACTTTCGGCTCTTCCAAAAAGTAGGTGGTTTGCCAATTGAAGTCGTAGTTGGGCACTGACAGCAGCACCTCTTCACGACCATCCGGGTAGTGGGCAACGAATCGGCTGGCTTTGCCGCGAAAATGGGCGTGGGGCAACAGACTGTAGAGCATCACGTCCTTCTTAAGGGTAAACGCCGCCTGCTCCCAATGTTCCTTGGTGTTGGCGGGAATTCTCAGCATGGGGTTGGCGATGTACTGGGTTTGCAGCTCATGCTCCGGCTGCCCGTCGTGCAAATACAGTCCCAGCTTGGAAGCATCGGTGCGCGCCTTGCCATAGGTGGTGTAATGCATTTGAAACTGGAAGGTCGCACCCTCGGGAATGTAAACGCCGGTGCCTTCGGGAAATTCAAAGCCCCGATCGCCCGGCACATAACCAGGCAGACTGGTACCGTCGCCAACGGAAAACGAGTTGTCGCCCCCACTCACGGCGATGATGGCATGGTGGAGTACTTCATGGGCACCCGGCAATACTTGCACGGCCTTCACCCACACACCTCGACCCAGCGGATTCGTGAGGTTGATGTATTTGTAATCCACCACGCCGGTCGCCGGCACGTCGCTTGGGGGTATGTCGATGATAGCGTCCGGTTCACCCATGGCCCAGAGGGCGTTATCCGGCTGGTGTTCCGCCAGGGGATCGGGGCCGTCGCCGCGCGGCGCCCCTGCTTCAATCCAGTGCACCAGGGTTTGTTTTTCTTCAACGCTGAGTGAGCGGTCGTTGGCAAACTCGCCGATGTGTGGGTCGGCGTGCCAGGGCGGCATGCGCTTGGTGCGCACGACTTCGCGAATCATGGGGGCGAAGCCTTTCACCATGTCGTAGCTGTTCATGGCAAAGGGACCGATGCCTCCCTCGCGGTGGCAGGCGACGCATTTGTCGATCAGCATCGGGGCAATGTCATCGCGGTAGGAAATGTTGGTGTGCGCGGCGCGCTGGTCCTTGCCGGGCAAGGCCACCAGACAGCCTTTGGCTTCCGTTCTTTTAAGCGCAACCTCTTTGCCCGCCAACATCGCATCCAGTGCATCCGCCACATAGGTTTCACTGGCCTTCATCCGCTGTGTTTCGTAGCCCAGTCGGTCGTCCAGGGCGCCGCGGTAAACCAGCTTCCAGGTTTTTGGATCGATAACAAAAGTGTCGGCCGTGCGCTCAACGTCCAGGGACTCCGCGATCAGCTGGCTTTCGTCCACCAGGATCGGCGTTTTGATTCCAAACTCATCGGCTTCTTTCGCGATGCTCTGCCGGGTATCTTGCATATTGGCGTTAATCATCAGGAACGCCACATTGCGGGACGCGTAATCGTCCTGAAGCTGGTGGTAGGTGTGGATCGCATTGCGGGCAATGGGACAACCGTTGCCATGCACCATGAGCACCACCGCATCCATGTCGGACAGGTAGTGAAGTTCATGCATTTTGCCGGTATGGTCTTGCAGCTTGAAGTTATCCACCCGGTCACCCGGTGCCAATCCGTAAGCCGAAACGCTCAGTACCAGCAGTAAGAGTGGAAGCAATGTAGCTCGCATGACGAAATCCTCCCAGTTATACCCGCATTAAATAGGGCGACGCCTCCCGATCTTCCACCCATCAAGTCGGCAGTTCAAGGCAGAGGATGTAAAGAATTATTGATTTCCCTGCCTCCGCCCGGCCTCCATTGAGTTTTGGGGAGAAACGGCGGTGCGCCGCAATAGCTGCTGAAACCAGCGCAGTCCTATCCAAGCCGCCGCCGCGAGGTAAGGCAGCCCCCCTACCACCCACATGATGAGGCCCGCCAACTGCTGACTCTGAAGTTCGCTCCCTGCCCCATACCATTCACCGTATAGGGGTGCATTGGCAAACGTGAGCAACGCCCCCAAGAATCCAGTGTGCATCAAGGTAAACAACACGGCGAGAAAAGCGAAAGGCGCGTTGCGCTGGCTGCTGCGCAACACCGACCACCAAAACAAGCCCGCCGACAGCAGGAAACAGGCGTGCTCCACCATGTGCCACCAGGGATTTTCCAGCGCCAAGACATAGAATCTGGGTGCATGCCAAAACCAAATCACCGCACCGTGGAGGAAGGCGGTTAGCATCGGGTAGGCGGCAAGGCGTAGCAGCGGCTTCCAAACCCGGTTTGTGATTCGCGGACTCAATGAAAGTAGTTGTGGCAAGGGCCGGGCGAAAACCCAGAGCGGCGCTATGACTACCATCATCAGCATGTGTTGCGCCATATGCATGGCGGCACTGGTTTCCGCCCATGCATCCATTGGCCCAAACAAGGCGAACACAGCGATAAGCGCGGTAGCGTTGAACAACAAAAAATGTTGTAGCCGCGGCGTTATCCGCTTTGCCCCCACCCAATAGGCGAGACAAAACCCGAACAGCAAGCAGGCGCCCAACGTCAGAGGCAGACGCTCATCGGGACTTGTGCTCAAGGGATCGTGAGCAAGGGCCAGTTGTGCCGGCAATAACCACGGCAGGACTTTACCGATGGAAACCAGCAGGCATTGACTTCGGATAGCACTTACACGCACGGCGGGAGCACCAACACCGTCAAACCCACGCTTAGGGTTGCAACGGCGGATACCAGATAAAGCCCCGCCGCCACCCGGGAAATCATTGCCCGTGCCGGGCGCTCTATCCCATCGCCCGTGAGCGGCGCGCGCCAGCAGTTCCGGGTCCAATACACGAGTAATCCCGTGGTCACTAACGTTGCCGCTAGCAACACTCCGTTGATCCAGGTGTAGGCACCCTGCTCCGGTGCCGGCGGCGCCGCGACACAGGCCAACGACAAACCACCGTACATGGCGGAGAACCAAGCCAACCATATCGCCGGCCCCAATGCCAGTTGCAAGGGATGAAATGGCGATATCATCAGCCACTCCCCCAGGCCAGCGGCACACCGAGAATCGCGATAACGCCGAGCCAGTACACGACCAGCGTGTAGACCCACCATTGCGTTACCACAACCAATTCGTAGGGTCCGGCGAAATTCAGGCGCACCCGCAAAGCTTGCATGATCGTCATGATGAGCGCGAAACCGCTGTGCAAGCTGATGTAAATCAGCATCACGGTAATAACCGCATCGTGGGCCGAGTCACCCGGCACCAGATTCGACCGCCACCAAGCCCAGGCCAACAACAACACGTGCAGCAGACCCAGGACCGCGATAGTCCAGAGCTGCATTTGGATTCGCGCAACCGCTCCCGCGCGGAGCCGGCGCAATACCCCATAAAACCAAACCGTGGCAACCAACAGCACCACGCCGCTTAACAGCGAAGGCGTGGCCGCCAATGGCGGCATGTCGCCCGGCACGCGCCACTGCGGCGCGACCGCCCATAAATACAGCCAACCAAACAATAGCGACAGGTACAGGGCGCCATTGGCCAGCAGCGCCACCGCCATGCCCCACACACCCGGGCCATCGAAGGTGCGGGAATGCAAGGGCGGATCGCCGGGCAGCGTACTGGTGTTGGGCTCAATCCGCGGATGCGCACCGTTTTCCCAGGACCAGCGCAACAAGAGCACCAAACCGATTAGCGTGGCGACAAATGCGACGACATGGTTTTTGCCCAGCAGGCTAACGCAGACCACGGCCAGCACCAACGCGGTGATGAAGGGCAGCCAGGAGTTGCCCGGCAAGTGAATGATCTCCCGCACCCGGCCCGTAACCGGATCCGAACCCAGGGTTTCGCGCCGGCCGTGGTCCGCTCGCGGTAACCACTGTTGGCCTTGCGCCATGGACGCCGGTAAATCCGATCGATCCCAGAGGGGATGTCGCGCGTCACCGTCGGGGAGGCTGAGAAAGTTATAACTAGTGGGCGGCGAGTCGGTTGCCCATTCCAAGGTGTCTGCGTTCCAGGGGTTCGACTTTGCTCGTACCCCGAAGCGGAAGTGCAGAAATAAATCCAGCAAGGTGGCGACCAGACCCATGGCCATGATGAAAGCACCGACGGATGACACCAGATTGGGCAGATCCCAACCCAGGCCGGTTTCGTAGGTATAAACGCGCCGCGTCATGCCCAGCAAACCGGTGAGATGCATGATTAAAAAGGTAAGATTAAAACCGATAAAAGTCAGCCAAAAACCCCAACGCCCCAATGCGCCGGCAGGCATGCGCCCCGACAAATGCGGCAACCAATAATAAAAGCCGGCGATCAGCGGAAACAGCATCCCTCCCACCAACACGTAGTGCATGTGCGCCACCACGAAATGGGTGTCGTGTACCTGCCAGTCAAAGGGAACCAGGGCGAGCATGACGCCGGTCAGCCCCCCCGCAACAAAGATCACCAAAAAACCCAGGATCCACAACATGGGAATGTGAAACACCGGCCGTCCCGTCCACAGCGTTGCCAGCCAGGCAAATATCTGGATACCGGTGGGAATGGCCACCAGCATGCTGGCCACGGAAAAAAAAGCCTCGGCCAAATGCGGAATGCCCACCGTGAACATGTGATGCACCCACAAACCGAAACTGATAAAACCGGTGGTAATCACCGCCAGCACCAGCCAGCGATAACCGACGATGGGACGTTGGGAAAAAACTGGTAACAACGTCGACACAATGCCCGCCGCAGGCAGAAAAATAATGTAAACCTCGGGGTGGCCGAACAACCAGAACAAATGCTGCCAAAGAATTGGATCACCGCCGCGAGCAACCTCAAAAAAAGGCAATCCCGCCGCACGCTCCACTTCCAACAAAATGCTCGCCAAAATCAGTGGCGGGAAGCCGAAAATAATCATCAGCGAAGTCACCAGGATGTACCAGCAGAACAAAGGCATATGTTGCAATGCCATATTGGCGGTGCGGGTGCGCATAATCGACACCACCAGCTCCACCGCTGCCGACACCGCGGATATTTCCACGAAGGTAATGCCCAGCAACCAGAAATCGGAATTGATCCCCGGCGAATAGACGGAACTGCTGAGTGGGGTATACATAAACCAACCGGAATTTGGCGCGATGCCAAACACCAAGCTGCTCACCAAAATAATTCCACCGAACAGGTAACAGAAATAACCGAAGGCACTCAGCCGGGGAAACACCAGATCACGGGCGCCAATCATTTTGGGAATCAGGTAGAGCGCCACGCCCTCGAGAATGGGCACGGCAAACAAAAACATCATGATGGTGCCGTGCATGGTAAACACCTGATTATAGATTTCAGGTGTCAGAATATTTTGCCCCGGAAAGGCCAACTGACTGAGCATCTACATCGCCAGCAGGCCGCCAACCAAGAAGAACACAGCGCCGGTTACCATAAAGCGGATACCGACAGTGGTGTGATTCACAATGGTCAGCGCGCGCAAGCCGCGAGGATTACGCCACACGCTATCGAAGTCGCGCCGCACCCGCGCGAGATCGCCGTTGGCAATACCTTCAGTCATTGCCCAATGTCTCCAACCAGGCGGCGATTGCGTCTAAATGTTGCGGCGCCATGACGCTGTGATCCGGGAATGCGGCGCTCGCGTGCTGGTCGTGCTCGGGTGTCCGATGGTGACGCAGCCAATAGGCGATCCCATTGTCGTCGCGCCGCGATATTCCACCCACCACAGGTCGTGCGCCAACGGAGCTGAGGTCGGGCGCCACACCGCCGTTTGTGACTCCGTTTACCCGGTGGCAATGACCGCAGTGTTCCTGAAACGCCGCTGCCCCCGCTTGATGTTCGGCATTCAACTCGACGGGTTGTTGCCTGGCGCGCAGCCAGGCTTCGAAATCGGCACGACTGCGCGCTTGTACCGGCAACACCATGTGGGCGTGTCCCCAGCCACAAAATTCGGCACACTGGCCGCGGAAGCTGCCAGGCTGACTGGCTTCGAGACGCAATACATTGGTGCGCCCTGGCAGTACGTCGAGTTTTCCGCCTAGCCGGGGAATCCAGAACGAGTGAATCACGTCGAGACTACTGAGATGAAAGTCCACCGCTTCGCCCGCGGGCATGACCAATTCGTTGGCGGTAACCACGCCGGCATCGGGATAGTGAATTTCCCACCACCACTGATGGCCGATAACCCTGATGGTTAACGGCGAGCCGTTTTCCGTTGACAGTGGCAGCATGCTCCGCCCCGCCGGAATACCGAACAGCAACAACACAACAATACTGACCGACGGCAGGATAATGCCGCCACCGATGATCCAGCGCTGGCTGATTTGGCGAGCCCTTTTATCCCCCATGCCGCCCGTTTTGCGCGCCAGTGCATAGAGCCACAACGCGACCACGCCTACAAATACCAAACCGAACGCCGCGAACATTCCCCACCACAACCAAGCTATCGCCAGGGCCGATGGTCCAGCCGGGTCCAGGGCCGACTGCGGCCCGCTGCAAGCAGGCAGCAACAGTAACGCGAGCAACAACAGCAACCATTTGGCAAGAGGCCGTGTCCAAGACACGCCCGACAAGTACCGCCTGCGCAATGACAACCCGCGGGAAAACAACCAAGGGAGTAATAACCAATGGCCCAACAACGAATTGATAGCGCCATGTCCGTGGCCGGACATCCCATTCATCCCACCATGATTCACTTTCCGGTGGCCATGTTGCTCGCCGCGACGGCCAGCGATGCCGCTTATATTTTCACGGGTGATTTTTTTTGGGCCCGCGCCAGCGTCTGGCTGGTGGGCATTGGCGCTTTGGGCGGCTGGGCCGCCGGACTGGTGGGCACGATCGAACTGCTTCTGGTGCGTGCGATCCGGCGCTTGGTTACCGCCTGGAATCACGCCGTTCTCGCGGTGGTCACTCTGTCGCTGGCGACATTTAACTGGATGTTGCGCATCGACGATCCGGCCCTGCTGGTGAATCCCTGGGGTATCTACATGTCCCTGTTGACCACCGCAATGATTTTGCTCACCAGCATGCAAGGCGGGCAACTGGTGTACGAATACGCGGTTGGCGTGAACATCGAATCCGAACCTGAACCCAACCGGCCGTGAACCATGGCAGCATGGCTCAATCATCGCGAGGCACTTCCCAGTCAGCCGCGGCATTGTTGCTCCTAAAACGGTTTCGCCAATACCAACCACAAAATTCCCGCGATCAGGACCACTGACGTCACACCGACTGCGGTGCAGAACAGTAACTGATAGTTGGCGGACCTCTGGGTGACTGTCAAAGTCAGCCCACCGGTAGCGACGTGGCACAGCACCAATCCACTGACCAGCGTTAACTTGGCCACCAACCAAACTTCGATTGTACGGTCCACGATAAAGATTGCGGTGCCGGAAATAATCGCAATCAAGGCTGCGGGCGTCGCTATCAACGTAAAGACCCGACGCGTCACAAAAAACAGTCCCTTCTCCCCCGCCTCCTCGCGTCGCGCCGTGCTGACAATCAGCGCGGGCAAATACAACAGTGAGGCGCACCAGCAAAGCAGGGCCGTGATATGCAATAGCAATAACCAGGGCATTGTTTGTCCCCAAGATTCGGCGTTTATCGTCGCACGTATTCGCAACAGCAGTGCGACGCCACTAGCTCAGGCGCTCACACAGGATATTCAGGATGGCACGCACCACAGTGGTCCGCCGGCTACGAACATGTCGCAACCCGGCACTATGCGCGTTTAATGTAGTTAAAAGCTAAGGAAAAAAGGGGAAAAGAAAAAATCGTGCCAATAGTCGACTGTGCTCGTAACACGCACAAAAGCACAGCTCCCGCAACCAAACACAACAAAGTATCGTGCTATCGGTAGCCATTTATGGAGTGTCCGTGAGCAAGTTTTACATGCGAACAGCATCTTCTACAATACTGCCTCCATCAATCCC
>JBBDIU010000015.1:0-7990 GCA_040880205.1 Cellvibrionaceae bacterium | reverse complement strand
CAGGAAGCGCTGGCGCTTGCCAATGAGATAACGGTTGGCGATGACGATGTGGAGCACCGCCTCAGCGCATTGACTAGCGCCTTTTTTGTTATACCGCGTTATATCGAATATACCTTGCAGACCCGACGCTCTATGCCGGTCCTGCTGATTTCCACTGTGAATGAATTGCGCCAGGCGCGCGGCGAGCGCCCGCTCGAGGAAAGTTACTTCTTCGAAGTGGATTTGCGGCGCGGCAAGGATTTGGCGGGGCAGGGTAGTGCGGTGTTGAGCGAAGATCTTTCCGCTCTGGTGCGCCGGCTCCGGCACATGTATCAAGCGGGGCTGGTTAACGTTCTGCGCGGCAAGCGGGTAAAGGCTTCGTTGGGCATGATGCAGCGGGCCATGCAACGCTTGGCGGCGGTATCCGGAAACCGGCCATTGGCGGTTATGTGGCGAGTGGCCGCTGCCGCACTGGAAGCCATGGCGGTCGAGCAAATGGAAATAAGCCGGTTGCGCAAGTTGTTGTGGGGTGCCGTTGACCGGGAGATCAAAATGCTGCAAAACCAGGGACAGAATGCCCTGGACCAGGAAGCTTCCAAGCTCCTGGTGAAAGAGTGTATTTATCTGGTAGCCGTGTCCGGTACCAGCACTGAAGCCGCGAGCCAAATAGCCGATGTCTATGGCTACGAGTCGCCCAACTATATTGATCGCGAATTGAGCCGGCAGCGCGAAGTGATGCTGGGCCCCAGCGCCACCACCGTGCATTCGGTGGGGATTGTATTAAAGGAAGAGCTCAACAAGATAAAGGAGGTCCTGGAGCGGGCCTCGCAAAGCGGTGTGGAAGCCATTTCGGATTACGAGGAGTTGTTGGGCACACTCGGAAAAGTGGCGGAAATCCTCAATGTCGTAGGGTTGGTCTCGCCCAGTAACGCGCTGAAGGAGGAAATCGCCAAGGTGGAAACCTGGCGGGATTCCCCGCAAACAGTCGATTCACAGAGCATGGTCGACGTGGCCGACGTTGTTTTGTACGTGGAGAGCACGGTGTCCGGTCTGGAGATGGCCAATCTCTCCGACGAAAGATTGGCCAAAGCCAATTCCATCGCGCGTCAGGAGGTGATTGCCTCCAGTCAATTGGCCGAAGCGGAATTGGTTGTACTGCAAGAGGCGGAAAGCGGGCTGGCCCTGGTTAAGCGTGCGCTCAATGCCTTTGCCGAATCCAACTACGACCGCGGTCACATCAAGAATGTGGCGGCAACCCTCAATAGTGTTCGTGGCGGCATGGCGGTCCTGGACCTGACGCGGGGCAGCAAGGTGGTTGCGGCCTGTGTGGCGTTCGTGTCCGAGACACTGATGCAAAGCGACAAACCAGCCGCCATGCAACACTTGCTGGAAACATTTGCCGATGCGGTGATCGGGCTCGAATATTATCTCGATGCGGTAAAGACTGACCACAACACCAGCGATTCCATTCTGGAACTCGCCGAGGAAAGTCTCGAGGCGCTCGGCCATCCGGTGGCGAGTTAAGTTAGCCCCTGTTTATCGAAATGAAGGAACCCGTTCTAGTCGAAGTGAAGGAATTCCCAATCAACGTGAAGGAACTCCTGGTTTGAGTGACGGGACACCTGATTCAATGGAGAAACATTGCGGTGGACGGGTTTTCATAGACACAGATTGATATGAGTCAACCCCGTGGATAAGTTCATTCCCGGATGCGTCCCTCCCGAGCAATTCAGCGGGGCCTGTTACGTAGTGTTTGCGGGTGGCGAGTTGCTTATGGGCGATACCCCCCAATGGCACCCACTGGAGCAGTCCGCGTGGCGATTCTCCGGACTTATTCCGCGGGAACAACACTATGTCGGCACCTATCAGGGCCTACCCTGCTACGCGGTCGATGTGGCAGCGACCTCGCAACTTCCGCCTGGCTACCATTGGCGCTCACTGCGAGGGCTGATAGCCAGCGCCACCATCGGCCAGGCGGAGTTCGCCATGGTTGGTTGTGGTCTCCAGGTGTTCAATTGGGATCGCGGTCATCAGTACTGCGGCCAGTGTGGCAACTCCACCGTGCCCCATCCCAGCGAACGAGCGCGGTTGTGCGAACGCTGCGATATCAACTATTATCCGCGCCTGTCTCCCTGCGTCATCATGCTAATCACTCGCGGCGACGAGTGCCTACTGGCCCGTCATGCCCAGTACCGTTCGAATTTTTATAGTGCCCTGGCCGGCTTTATCGAGCCGGGCGAATCGGTGGAAAGTGCGCTGCGCCGCGAAGTCGCCGAAGAAGTCTCGTTGCGAGTCAAGAATCTGCGCTATTATGGAAGCCAGCCCTGGCCATTTCCGGGGCAGTTAATGCTAGGCTTTCACGCGGATTATGAATCCGGTGAAATCGCCATCGACGACGTGGAAATCGAGGATGCTCGCTGGTGGCATTACAAGGACTTGCCCTCGGTGCCACCTGCGGGTACGCTGTCCGGCATGTTGATCAGGCACTTTGTGCAAAGCAGGAACTGACGCTTGCTCGGTATCGCAACTGAAGTCCTAGAAACCAACCAGAAGATAGGGCACTAACATGTTCTACAGCGTTTTGGCCGTGGCAATTACCGTTGTTGGCTTAACCGTTGTTTTCTTCTCGCTCAAAGTGTTGATTCGGCGGGGCTGGCTCTTTGGCTGGTTGCGGGGAATGTGGGGCTTGTTGTTGGTGGTCCTGGGTTTGACCCTGGCCATGTCCGCTTTTGATCTATACAGCTACAAGCAAATAGTGGCGGAGAAGTCCGTCGCCACCATCAGCTTTGAGCAGCTGGGACCGCAGCGCTACAACGCAATTTTGGTTGATAGCAAGGGCCAGGAAAACCGCTATGAACTGGCGGGCGATCAGTGGCAATTGGATGCCCGATTGCTTAAATGGCCCTCCAGTATGGCGGCAGTCGGCATTAAGCCCGGCTATCGACTGGATCGTATCAGTGGCCGCTACTATTCCTTGGATAAAGAACGGAACGCGGAGCGAACCGTCTACGCACTTAATGAAAATCGGATCGGGGTCGATGTCTGGGAGTTTTTCCACGAGCGTGGCCGCTGGCTGAATTTGGTTGATGCGGTTTACGGTAGTGCGACTTTTGTTCCCATGGCCGACGATGCGCTGTACGAAGTCATGTTATCTCACACCGGCCTGCTTGCCCGCCCGCTTAATGAACCCGCCCGCACTGCGATTGACCGCTGGGAATAAGCCTCTCGTCAATGGTCGACATCGAATTGATAGAATGGAGTGATTCTTGGAATTTATAGCTGATTACGGTTTGTTTTTGGCGAAGGCCGCCACTATTTTGGTGTGCATCATCGTCGTTGTTAGTATGGTTTCCGCACTTAACCAAAGAGGCGGCAGGAAGGATCACCGCGGCCACATCGAAGTCACCAAGCTCAACGAGTGGTATAAGCACATGGGCGATACCCTGAAGAAGGCCGCCCTGGATTCGGGAATTCTCAAACACCAGGCCAAACTCGCCAAGCGCCGCTTTAAACGGGAAAAGGCGGAACAGAAAAAAGCCCAGAAGCAAAGGCCCGTGGAACAGCAGGGACCGGAGAAAAAGCGCGTATTCGTATTGAACTTCGATGGCGATATAAAAGCTAGTGCCACCGCGAATTTGAAAGAAGAAATCACAACCGTATTAAGCATCGCCCAGCCCAGCGACGAAGTGGTGCTGCGTCTGGAAAGTACCGGCGGCATGGTACACAGTTACGGGTTGGCTGCCAGCCAATTGTCGCGCATCAAAAGCAAGGCGATACCCTTAACCGTTTGTGTTGACAAGGTGGCGGCCAGCGGTGGTTACATGATGGCGTGCGTGGCGGACAAAATATTGGCGGCACCCTTCGCCATTATTGGCTCTATCGGTGTTGTGGGTCAGTTGCCCAATTTTCATCGCCTGCTGCAGAAAATCCCCGTTGATTACGAAATGCAAACCGCGGGTGAATACAAGCGCACGCTGACAATGTTTGCGGAAAATACGGACAAGGGACGGCAGAAATTCGCCGAAGAACTGGAAGATACCCATGGACTTTTCAAGGATTTTATCCGCGACAACCGCGCGCAGTTGGATGTGGACGCCGTTGCCACGGGAGAAACCTGGTACGGTCGGCGCGCCGTTGAAAAGCAGTTGGTCGACGCAATCCAGACCAGCGACGAATACCTCACCAGTCAGGTTGAGGAAGCCGACATCTTCGAAGTGGAATACGTCTTCAAGAAATCACTGCCTGAAAAACTCGGCATCGCCTCACAACAGGCGATGGATCGTTTATTGCTAACTTGGTGGGAGCGTTTGCAGACCTCGCGATTTTTTTCCTGATTCCGGTTCCAACCCCAAAAAAAAATACTCAGGCATGCAAGGAGAGAACCATTTTATGGCACACGATGGATTCAAGGTGCTGTGGGTGGAAGCCACAGCCAATAACCAATATGAGCAGAGAATTGTCGAGCGCAGCATCGATCAGCTACCCGACCACGAGGTGCTGGTGGATGTCCATTATTCGTCCTTGAACTATAAGGATGCACTTTCGGCCACCGGAAATCCGGGAGTTACCCGGGAATACCCCCATCAGCCCGGCATTGACGCAGCGGGTGTGGTGCTCGACGACAAGAGCGGCCGTTTTGCCAAAGGCGACCAGGTCATTGTGTCCGGCTACGACCTGGGCATGAATACCCCCGGGGGGTTGGGCCAGCGAATTCGCGTGCCCACCGACTGGATAGTCGCTCTGCCGCAAGGGTTATCGCTGAAAGAGAGTATGATTATCGGCACCGCCGGTTTTACCGCCGCGCTCTGCGTGGGTAAATTGTTGCACATGGGTGCGACCACCGAGGATGGCTCGGTTATCGTCAGCGGTGCGACCGGTGGCGTTGGCAGTTTTAGTGTGGCACTGCTCAGCCATCTCGGCTTCTCAGTGGCCGCCCTGACCGGCAAAGTGGAACAAAGCGAATGGCTGGTTGAACTGGGTGCCCAGCAGGTGGTGGAACGCAACACCCTGACGGAACCCAACAAGCGGCCTTTGGCCAAGCCGCAGTGGGCTCACGGCATCGACTGTGTGGGCGGGGAAATCCTTGCCAATATTATCAAATCGCTAGCTTACGGCGGCAGTGTGGCCGCCTGCGGCATGACAGCTTCTCCCAACTTCCAAGGTTCCGTGTTTCCCTTCATCCTGCGCGGTGTGAATTTGCTGGGCGTGGATTGCGTGGAACTACCTTTGACCCGCAAGGAAGCCAACTGGCAATTGCTGGCTTCGGCGTTCAAACTGTCGAATCTCGAGCGTATGGCGGAGACTATTACTCTGGAGCAGGTACCCGATTACCTCGCCCGGATCATCAACGGCCACGCCGTGGGTCGCTACGTCGTCGATCTGCGGGCTTAAGCGACACTGCCCAGAAATAATCGTTCTCAATCGCCATCCGAAAAAGAATAAACAGTTATTAAAAAATGCGGAATCGGTCACTAAAATGTGGTTATGCCCGTTCCACGGTTACCAGCTACTAACGTTTTATGCACACGATTTGAAAGTCGGGGTGACTCATCGGGCAAAGCCTGGGGATTTATTTTTTAGGATCGATTGACATTTTTAAGCTATTGAAAAATAAAGAGAAATTTATTAAGCATAAAAAACAGCCAATTTGTAGATAGCCCTGAAATTACAGGGCTTTCGTCTCTTTTCTCAACAATTATCCACCAAGTTATCCACAGAATTTGTGGAAAATTATCCGCCAAAGGCCGAGGCATTTTTTTGCTGAAAATTTGGGCTTAGAACGTGTAATTGCAGCTCAAGTGTGCAAGTTGTGCAGAAAATATCTAAAGCGGATTTGCGAGGAACGATTGCGAACCAATGCCCAACTGATCCACTCTGGAGTAAGCCCAACGAAATACTTGCCGGCTTGTGATTCCGCTCTTGGCAATTCATCCATGCGCACATTGTTATCGCTAATGACTCTGGATGAATGCCCGGCGATTTGGTCGGAGCGAGAGGATTTGAACCTCCGACCCCCTCGTCCCGAACGAGGTGCGCTACCAAGCTGCGCTACGCTCCGATATGTTGTCCGCTCTGATATGTTGAAAAACGCGGTTGGGTTCGCGAAGGCGCACATTGTACTGTAAATGTCGGCTGGGTGTTAATATGCAGCCCCGCGATTGTTGGCGGGAATCTCGGTGGCCCGGCGTGGTCGATAGGCCATTAATTAAACCTTTCGTAAAGCCCAAGCCTCCTTGTAAAGAGAGCCTTGAAAACCTGTCGCTGGAGAGAAGCGCGTGTGGCGTTCGAGTAAGACGCAATTGCCGACGGCGGAAACGGCCTTGCCCGGTAGAGACCGGCCTACGCCCGTAGCCGATCGGCACTACGTCAACGGCAACCGCATGACGCCGCCATTTCCCGATCACCTGAAACAGGCTGCGTTCGGAATGGGTTGCTTCTGGGGCGCGGAGCGGACTTTTTGGCAATTGCCGGGCGTCTATACAACGGCGGTAGGTTACGCCGGCGGAATTACCCCCAATCCCACCTATGGAGAGGTCTGCAGCGGCCGGACCGGGCACAACGAGGTGGTGCTGGCGGTGTACGATCCGGCAGTGATCAGCTATTCGGAACTGCTGAAGGTCTTCTGGGAGAGCCATGACCCTACCCAAGGCATGCGCCAGGGAAATGATCGGGGCACGCAATATCGGTCCGGTATTTACACGACTCGCGACAGCCAGCAAGAACAGGCCCGCGAAAGCCTGGACCAGTTTCAAGCGCTGCTGCAGGCGCGAGGCTACCCGGGGGTAACCACGGAAATTGAGCCACTGGAGTCCTTTTATTACGCCGAGGATTACCACCAGCAATATCTCGCCAAGAACCCTCAGGGCTACTGTGGTATTGGCGGGACCGGAGTGAAATATGAAACCTTGCCGGAAACTAATTGACGTTTGAGCAACATCGGATTCCACTATGAATGTCAGTATTTTCAGAAAGACCGTTTTTGTTATCAGTGTTTGCCTGTTCGGGATATTGGGCTGCAGGGGTGTTGATTCGGACTCAGACTCGAATAGCGGCGGCGAACTTGGAGACGATCTTGGCGAATTGACGTTGTGGATTACCGATGGCCCGGTCGACGAGGCCGATATGGTGGAGCTTTCAATAACCGGGGTTCAAGTTAAACCGGTTGGTGCAGACTCGATCGACGTCCTCCTTGACTCACCGCTGATCGTGGATCTGCTCGACCTCGGTGACGAGGATAATCCGCGGGAAGAAATAATCGATGATCATTCTTTTCCCGTGGGCGATTACGAGTGGATTCGTCTACTGCTTGACGAAGCGGACGTGACGATAATGATCGACGGACTACAATATCCATTGACGATTCCCCCCGACGAGCAAGACGGGCTGCAGTTCGAGTTTAACCTTACTGTTGAGGACGACACCGATCTGGACCTGACCATTGATCTTGATTTGCGCAAATCCCTGCGCAGCCTGGGCGGCAATCAATATGAGCTGCATCCGAGATTGCGAATCGTGAATACCGAGCAGACGGGTACATTGAACGGTACCGTCGCTCAGTCACTGGTTGAGGACAACGACGACTGCAACAACGGTGCTTTCAATGATGAAGGCAATGCAGTTTATGTGTTTGCAGGCGGCGATGCTGTATTTCAGGATATTCGGGATAATGCTCAAGACCCGATTGCCACAACGACGGTGGAAAAAAACTTTGACAACGAGTATGTGTTCAGAGTTGGATTTCTTCCGCGCGGCAGCTATACGGCGGTATTCACCTGTGACGGATCGATTGACGATCCCGAAACCGATAATGAGTTAATTATGCTGTTCAGCGATCATGTTAACGTCAGCATTCAGGTGGGGGAAACGACGACAATCGATTTCGAAGCCGATTAGTGCTTATGAATAAATAACCAAGCACCGTGGACCCGCTACAGGCCACTGCAAAAGTATTTCCCGCCATTATGCTTTCTACACAGGCTATCTGGGGGCTACGCAGGCTATCTGGTGGTCT
>JBBDIU010000014.1:0-8088 GCA_040880205.1 Cellvibrionaceae bacterium | reverse complement strand
ACGCTCTTCCGATCTCTATTGACGGTGACCTGCTTTTCCTTGGCTTCTTCGACGAAATCCTCGCACAACATGGTCAACAGCGAATTGATCTCGATAACGTCATTGAGCTCCCAACTTTCCGCCTCGGTGGTGGGGAAGGCGAGAATGGTGGTAATGATGTCGTTGAGATAGTCGGCGGCGTGACGGGCCTTTTCCAATTCCGGCTGTACCGCCGAGCCGCCGCGTTGCTGGGCAATGCCCAGGGCGAATTGCAGGCGGGCCAATGGCGAGCGCAGTTCGTGGGATACGTCCTTGATCAAACGCTTTTGCTCCTGCATGGACTTTTCCAAACGCATTGTCATGTTGTCGAAGTCGCGGCTCAGTTCGGCGATTTCGTCCTTGCGGGAGGAGAATCGTTGCGCCACGCGCACGCTTAAATCGCCCTTGGCGATGTCCTGGGTGGCGCGTTGCAAAGCCCGGAAGTCGCGCGACATATGGCGCGCGAAGATCAGGCAGGCGGTGCCCGATACTAACAGGGATATGAAATAGAGCTCCCAGTTGGAACGAATATACAACCGCCATTGCACATAGCGGCCGTGAAAAGGCGTGGAAAAGGATACTACCTTGATGCCGTTACCGTCGGGCAATAAGACGTAGCGAGCGGCGTAGCTTTGACCTTGTTCACTGGTAATGTAATAGGGATTGTTGGGGCCAATCAGGCCCAGGATCTCATTGATCAAAGGGGTAATTTCGCGGCCGCGCAGGTCATTGCCCAGTTCGTCCACGATGTAGACGCGGCGAAATATCCATTCTTCTACTTGTGGAATGCCGAGCCGGAGGCCGTCGAGGTTGTAATGGTTTATGGCATCGATGGTCTTGGTCAGGCCCCCCACCGCGAAGCGGTCGTAAGGGCTGTTTTCGTATTGCGACAGGAGCTGGCTTTCCGGACTGGGATTTACCCAGTGGACATAGACGTTGTGCCCGACCACGGTTAAGATATTTATGGCCCAAAAGCCAACAAATATTTTGAAGTATATCTTAGTCATTGTGTGGCGGCTGTCTTGTCTGAGTCATTCGAATACCAGCGTCGCGCGCTTCTCGATAAGCGTTGTCCCACCTCAAATAGATCCAAAAGCTGGCATGCTTTTGTCGTCCGTATGGCGCGCACGGAAAAGCGCAAGCTACTCGGACAGGTCGCTGGTCGTTAGCATATACCCGGCGCCGCGAATGTTGATGATGAGGTCTTTGTTCGCGTTCCTGGCAGCGAGCTTTTTGCGGATATTGCTGATGTGAACGTCGATGCTGCGATCGTAGGGGGTCAGCTTGCGACCCAGCGCCTCTTCGGTCAAAACGTCCTTGCTGATAACCTGGCCAGGTGAGCGCATCAGCCATTCCAATACCGCGAATTCGGCGCCGGTTAGGGTTACCGGTTCCCCGTGGTACTGCACGGTACGACTGCCCAGGTGGATTTTCAATTGGTCCACGGTGAGCGTATCGTCGGATCGGGGGGCGCTTTCCTCCGCGCGGATCCTGCGTAATATGGCTCGCAATCGCGCCACCAGTTCCCGGGGGTTGCAGGGTTTGGCCAAATAATCGTCCGCCCCCAGTTCCAGGCCCACAATACGGTCCACCGTATCGCCCTTGGCGGTCAACATGAGTACCGGGGTTTTGCAGTAGTCCCGCAACTTGCGCAAAACTTCAAAGCCATTGAGATTGGGAATCATGACGTCCAGCACGATGACATCAAAGGTATTTTTTGTAGTAATATCAAGTACTTGACCGCCATCGTGAACCATCTCAACCTCAAAGCCTTCGCCTTGCAAATAGTCGCGGAGCAGTTCACAGAGTTCAAGGTCGTCGTCAACTAGTAGGATTTTTGGCATAACAACAGGTCATTATAGTTAGCTGATGTTGTCCGGACTCTCGCCAACGGGTTTCACACATAAAAACGAAACACGCGGGCTACCGGTGTGGGTAAGGATAGGCCATAAACAGGGACGCTACCGCAGCTTCCGAGGCAAGTTTACGTGCAATCCCGGGGTTTGAGAAGTGGCGCGAGAAGTGGCGAATAGCCGGGGTGTGCCCCAATTCCGTCCTCAGTCTTCCGCCTTCCGTCTTCCGTTCAGCACATCCTTCAGCTTGTTACGCGCTTCGCGCAGGCACTCCTCCGTGGTCTCCCACCCGATGCAGGCATCGGTCACTGAAACGCCGTACTGCAAGTCGGACAGATTTTCACTAATGCTCTGCTTGCCTTCATTGAGGTTGCTTTCGATCATCAGCCCGATGATGGATTTGTTGCCCTCCAGAATCTGGTTGGTGACGTTGTCCATCACCAGCGGTTGCAACTTGTGGTTCTTGTTGGAATTGGCATGGCTGCAATCCACCATGATATTGGTGGAAATGCCGGCCTGGGTCAGTTCCTGCTCGGCCATGGTGACGCTGACCGAATCGTAGTTGGGTTTGTCGCCACCGCCGCGCAGCACAATGTGGCCGTAGGGGTTGCCCTTGGTGTGGATAATGGAAACCCGGCCATCGAAGTTGATCCCGAGAAAACGGTGGGGGCTGGACACCGACTGCAAAGCATTGATGGCCACCGTGAGTCCGCCGTCAGTGCCGTTCTTGAAGCCAACCGCCGAGGACAGGCCGCTGGCCAGTTCGCGGTGGGTTTGGGATTCCGTGGTGCGCGCCCCGATGGCGGACCAGGACACCAGATCCTGCATATACTGGGGTGAAATAGGATCCAGGGCTTCGGTGGCGGTGGGCAGGCCCAGATCGGCGATATCGATCAGCAATTGTCGGCCAATGCGCAGCCCTTCCTCGATTTTGAAGGAATCGTTGAGGTAGGGGTCGTTTATAAGCCCTTTCCAGCCCACGGTGGTGCGGGGCTTCTCGAAGTAGACCCGCATCACAACGTAGAGGGTGTCGGCCACTTCGTCCGCCAGCGTTTTCAGGCGGTGGGCATATTCCTTGGCTTCGTCCACATTGTGAATGGAGCAAGGACCGATCACGACGATAAGCCGATGATCCTTGCGGTCGAGAATGTCGTGAATGGTCTGGCGGCCCATCAGCACTGATTCGCGCACGCGCTCGCTGATGGGGAGGGCCTGTTTAATGTCGGCCGGGGTAATAAGGACCTCTTGGGACACGACATTAAGGTTTTCGATATTTCGGTTCATGGTTATCCACTAACGGTTGTTTTGGTGCTTTCGTTTGGTTGCTATCGCAACGATGACGCTCGGTTTTAGTCCGATTGTCCCATAGGGGCTCATTATTCTACCGGACTTGACGGTATTGTGGCCCCATTCAGGGCACTATTTCCAGAAAGACTTTCATCAGCGGAAAATACAGGGCGGTTTTGACCGGCAACTGGCGGCCGTGGTTGATGTCCAGTTTGCTCATCAAGTCGGCATAGCGTTTAAGTTGAGGTCGATACTGTTCTTCCGCCAGCCGCAAAAATTCCGCCGAGGCTTGGTCGGTGAGGGTGTCGCCGGTTTTGTAATCCACAATCCAGCGCACGCCCCCTTCGATGAAGGTGCGATCGATCACCGATTCCCGGTACCCCGCATCGAGCGCGGTCAGGGACAGTTCGCATTGGCTGTCTTCGTGATTGTTGTCCAACAACCAACGACCGATGGTATCCGCCAGGGTATTGGTCACGGCTTTCGCAATCCGCATCGCGCCTTGGGCGGCGCTGGTATCCGCCATGCCCAATTGCCGCAACTGCTGTTTCCAGAAGGCTTGTTGGCTTTTAACGCGGTCGGAATGCCAATTGTCGCGGCCGTCGAGCACGATGCGCTGCAAGGCGCGGTGTAATACCGTACCCACATACCGGGAGTCGCGGTTCAGGAGCGGGGAGGGATCGGGTCGGTTGTCCTCCTCGAAGGCGACCCGACCCCGAAAGCGGGCGAGCGTTTCGTCGCGGGGCCAGGCCGGTGCCGCCCAATCAGCGGTCAGACGTAGAATGTGCGTTTGTTCGGGTAAGCTTGGGAGTGGATCGTTTTGGGCGGCTGCTTCTTCATCCTCCACCAGCACGATATCATCCTTGATTATGTCCCATAGGTGACCCGCGAGCGTATGCTTGCCAGGTGGTTTGATTTCGCCGGATGGCTCGTTCCGTTTCAGGTCCAATAATAAATAAAGGCTGGAAATGGCCCGGGTGCAGGCGACGTATAACAGGCGGGCCGCTTCGTAATCCTGGCGGATTGTGCGTTCCCGTTTTAAGTAGGCGTACAGGGTATCGTTTTGTTCGCCCACGGCGCCCAGCGGTCCGATTAGAAGATGGGCTTCGCCGGTGACATCGGTGTACTCCTGCCAGAGTAGCAGCGGGTTGTCGTCGCCCCGAATTCCCTTGTCGAGTTTAGGAATAATGACGGTATCGAATTCCAGACCCTTGGATTTGTGAATGGTCATGACTTGCAGGCGGGCGTTTTTGTCCGACTTGTCGTAAAGACTCGCCAGGGCGTTGTCAAATTCCTCCCAGTCCTGGATGTCGCCACCGCTGCCGTGTTGATCGAGCAGGGCGAAGAAATATTGCGGACTGTGCCTTTCCGCCGGGTTGGCAATGGCGGCGGGGCCGCCAAGGGCAAGCCAGATTCCCTCGATCCATTGGCGCAAGGGTTTACGGGCTTTTTGTTCCACGGCTGGCCGCAACACCTCGCGCAGGCCTTGGACCAATTGCAGGCCTTGGGCGGAGAGGCCGAGCTTTTCACAGTGCAGAATTTGGCCCCACAGTTGGGGATAATGGGATTTGCCGGCACAAGGATTGTCGTCGATAACGTGATTGGCAAGGCGATGCAGGTCATGCAAGTCAATGCCGCACCAGGGTGCGCGCAGGATCGACAGCCAGGCGATGCGATCGGAAAAATCCAGCAGTGCCCGGGTTAGCGACAGCAGGTCGATTACCGCCATGCGATCATTTAATGCATCAATATCCTGGGCCTGCCACTCAATCCTGGCAAGGCGCAGTTCCCGCAGAATATCCTGCAAATGACTTCTGCCGCGTGCCAGAATGGCGATACGGCTGCTTGGCGACGCCGCCAGTTCCCGCGTGAGCAATTCCACCAAATAGTGCGCCTGCGCGGTGTCGCCGCCATTGACGAAACCGTGCGCCTCCACGATTCCCTGGCCGCGGTTTGTGCTCGGGTGGGCCGGGTTATAGCACACCGCGCCGCGATTGATATCGTCCCCGGGCGGCAATATATGTTTGAAGCCACGGTTCACCCAGTCCACCAGCTTTGCATCGGAGCGGAAGTTCACGGTTAAGTCCAAGGCTTTGAGCGGCACCGTACCGATGCCGTGGGTTCTGGCCTGAATAAAAATGCCTACGTTGGCATCGCGGAAGCCGTAGCAGGATTGCATGGCATCGCCCACGATAAACAATGTGCGCCCATCGCCCGCCTGCCAGCCAGCGGTGAGTTTGCGCAGCAGTTGCAATTGGGGCAGGGAAGTATCCTGAAATTCGTCTACCAGAATATGTTTGATTTTGTAATCCAGTTTGAGTGCGATGTCCGAGGGTTGGCCTTCTTCACCGAGTGCGCGCGAGGCGGCAATGGCGATTTCACTAAAGTCGCACTCGCCAACTTTTCGGCAGTGCAAATGAAACAAGCCGGCAAGATTGGGCAACAACATCGTCAAGCTTTCCAGCAGTTGCCATTGGCCACTGTCAACACTGAGATTGGGCAGGGCGCGAATATCGGTAAACAGGGCGAGCAGGTCGGAATTCCCGGTAAACTCTCCCAACAGCGCCGATAGCCGGGATTTTTCTGCCGCAAACAAAGCTTTTTTATCCGCGTCCTTGGTGGAAGAGGGTGCGGGAAAACCTATTCGGTTGTTGATTCCCCCCGGTTTGCGCCAGCCGTCGGTTTTGGTGAGGCACAGCTCGACGATTGCCTGCCACACGCTGAGCGCCTGCTGCGAATCCTTGTCGAGAAGGCGAAGGTTGATGTCGTCCGGGGAAAAAGCGAAAGTTTCGCCGCTCTCCAATCGGTTGCTGATGGCGTAAGCGAGCAGCTGTTCCAGTTCATCGAGACAATGGGAAAGCTTGTGTGTCGCCGCCGCCAGCGCGTCGCTAACAATGGCGCTAAGTGTTGCTTCAAAGTGGTGCTTGGCACCTCGCGAATAAAACAGTGGGCCCAGCCACTGGGTGCGCTTGTCGAGCAATTGCACCAGCAGGCTTTCCACTTTGGCGACATTGTTGTCCATGTGTCGCAACAAGGTGGTCAGGGCGCCAGCCAATGCATCATCATTTTGCAGTTGCTGAAACAAATCGCGCACCGCCGCTCGATACAAGGCGCTGGGGTTTTCCCGTGTTTCCAGGTAGGCACCGGCGCCGGCGGCAATGGGCAATTGCCGGGCCAGGGACTGGCAAAATGCATCGATGGTTTGAATGCGCAAGCGGCTTGGGCTCAGCAGCAGTTGCCAGCCTTGTTCGCTATCCCGCGCCAAGACTTGCCGTGCCAGTTCAATGCTTAATTGCTCGTGGGCCGACTGGGGCTGGAGACCATCGCTGGCGTGTTGCAGCGCGTTGATAATTCGCTGGTGCATTTCCCGGGCGGCCTTGCGGGTAAAAGTTATGCCCAGCACTTCTTCGGGGTAGTCGCACAGCGCCAGCAACTTCAATACCCGTTGAGTAAGCAGGCCGGTTTTGCCGGAACCGGCCGGCGCCGAAACCGCAAAAGATTGCCGTGGGTCCAGTGCTTCGACCCTTGCGTCGTTGTCCACCGGAATTTGGTCCACGGGAATTTGCTTGCTGATACTCATAATGTTTGATCGAGATAAAATGCCAAAAAGTCCGTTTCGGGTACACGATTCAATGGCAAAAGGTAATCGCTGAAGCGATTCGCGGTTTTCTTGGGTGCGGCAACGGCATAGCCCTGTTTGTATTCGGCGGCCAGATTGGTGAGATTGATTTCGAACTCATCGAGCAGCGCTTGCCAGCTGTCGTATTGATAGTTCTTACTTGCCTCACTCGGCGTTTTCATCCGCTTATTCCAGCGCTCGATTGCATCATCCACAATGCCGCAATAGCCCGGTTCCTTGGCGCGGATGCAGGCGAAGCTGATGCCGGCAATGGCTTGTGGATAGCACAGGACATAGAGCGGCAGCTGCGGTTCGTCGGGTCGGGGGCCGAGCCAATGGTTGATGCTGGTGGTAGTGCCGGTTTTATAATCGATAATCAGATAGTGGCCATCCGCGGTTTGGTCCACGCGGTCAATCCGCAGGCGAAAGGTCAGCTCGGCGAATTCCCGTACCAATTCCTCTTCGGTGGCGACAACGGTAAAAGGATTTCTACCGCGTTCCAATTCGAGAAACCGCGCGGCCAATTGTTCAACCCGTTCCCGTTCCAATTGGAGATAGCGGGCTCCCAAATAAACTTGACTGTGTTGATTGAAGTCGGCAAACAGTTTTTCCGAAATCTGTTCGATAAGCGATTGCAATTCCGTCGGGCTTTTTCCCAGCAGCGCGGTTTGATCCTTGAGCTCGCGCCACAAGCCGGCCATGAGGTTGTGAACAAGGCTGCCTTTGTCGGCGGGGGTTAAACCCAGGCTGGCGTCGGTGGGTTCTGTCGCACCCAAACGAAAACGGGCAAAAGCATCGAAAGGGCACAATGCCTGCTGTTGTAACACACTGGCGCCGCCGCGAATTGCTTGCGTCGGATTTTCTCCCGATTCTTCCAGGTTGAGTGGCGGACCATAGCTGCAATCCACAAGCTCCAGTTTTTGCGAGGCCAGCGTGTCCCGGTAGAAAGCTTGCAAGCCGGTGGAATGGAGTAGGTCCGTCCCGCCCAGTAGTGTTTCGATTTCAGCGGGCGCGATATCCGCAATCAGTGAACTGGGTAACATCTCCGCGCCGTCCGATTGTGCCGCGTGACTGAAGACAATCGTATCGGCGCAATGTCGGTAATGACGGGTGAGGGCGTCGGCAAAAGCGATTTCCTTTTCCACCGAGGAGCGCGGCATGTGCCGCTTGCGTTGCAAGGGCAGGGGCAATAAGGGGTTGGGTTGGGGCGAGGGTGGCCAGGCGTGATTGGCCATGCCCAAAATCCAACAGCAATCGAATTGCAGGCCCTCGCCTTCCAGGGTGCCCAAAATTTGAATGGGAGATTGCTTC
>JBBDIU010000013.1:0-8191 GCA_040880205.1 Cellvibrionaceae bacterium | reverse complement strand
CAAGACCTGAGCCCGGCGCCATCAAATTGGCATTTGGTGAAATATCCGGGCTAGCTGGATTTAGGTACTGGATTAGCTGGGCGGCGCAACCAGTGGGCTTTGGTTGAGCCGTGGATCAGGATCCGGGTTTTATCGTTGCGAAGCGTTCTATGTCCCGGTCAAAACCTTTTTCCAATTCTACCTTTTCCACCAAACGCGAATCGATCTGCTCTCGTGCCAATTCGAGGTCGGCGTGCAATTTTTCCAGGTTGTCGAGCAGCACCTCTGGCACCTCTCGCCCGGCGCGCTCAATATCCGCCGCCCGGCGCTGAACTTCTTCGATCTGCGCTTCCAGGTTGTTGGCATTGCCGTGCAGTATCGCCATGCTCGCATCAAAATCCGCCAGCTTGCGTTCCTTAGCTGCGTTGATATCCGCCACACTGCTGTAGCGGCGCAGCAGACGCCGGTCCCACTCGGCCAGTTCGGCTTCGCGCTTGCGCTCGGCCGCCCTTTGTTCCACTTCTTCCGGCGAGGGGGCCGGCGGGATAACGTCCAACACTTGGCCGGAAATCGTGACGATTTCGTAGCCGTTCTTAACGTACTCCGGGGGTATTCTGCTATCCATGACCTTCACGCCATTCTCATCGACATAACGGTAATAGCGGTCGGCGGCGGCAATCGATATTGCCACCAGCGTTAAGCCAACACCCAGCGTAAGCTGTTTCGCGAGCCCCACGGTCTTGGTCAAACTCATATTTGCAACCTATTCATCTGCTTTCACGCCATATTCCGCGCGGTAGTCACGGATCTGCGCTACAAGCGCCTTATCTTTTGCCTCTTCTTCAAGATAGGCGATTATATGGTCAACCGCTGCAATACTTATCACAGGAATGGAAAATTCCCGTTCCACCTCCTGGAGGGCGGACAAGCGGCCCTGGCCCCGCTCCTGGCGGTTTAGACCAACAATCACGCCAGCGGGTTCAGCTCCCCGCGCGGCAATCAGTTCAATGACCTCGCGGACAGCGGTTCCAGCGGTAATGACATCGTCCACGATCAACACTCTGCCCGCCAGTGGCGCGCCCACTAGGCTGCCACCCTCGCCGTGGTCCTTGGCTTCCTTGCGGTTATAGGCGTAGGGCCGATCCAGGCCGTGATTGTCGGCCAAAGCAATGGCGGTACTGGCGGCCAGCGGAATACCTTTGTAGGCGGGCCCGAACAACATGTCGAAACCAAACCCGGAGTCCACCAGCGCCGCCGCGTAATACCGGCCGAGTTCGGCCAGCGCTCGCCCGCTATTGAACAACCCGGCATTGAAAAAGTAGGGGCTGACGCGGCCGGACTTCAGCGTGAACAGCCCGAAGCGCAACGCCTGATATTTGATCGCCAGGCGGATGAAATCTCTTTGATATGCTTGCATGACAAATTTCCGACGGTGCCCAATGGCAAGCGACTGCGTTTAACCGGTACCCCGTCGTGCATCTCGGCACGCCGGCTGCAACTCTCTGGCTGCAGGCAGTGGAATCAACGCCGTTAAAGCCGACCGGACAAATAAGTGTATTTAGTCTGCGGCGGAACCCGAGTATCATACACAGTCCGTTATTAAGGGGCGAACATGAGAATCATCAATCTGAGCGTCGACGGCATGAAGCAGGCGGCGGAACGGGGCTTATTTGACTGGCTGGAGCAACAGGACGCGGACATTATCTGCCTGCAGGACTTGCGTTTGCCAGCGCCGGAACTGGAGGATGGTCCCTATCAGGTAACGGGGTACAACGCGTATTTTTTTGATTCGGGCATCGAGAACGCCTTCGGCGTGGGCATTTATACCCGCGAGCAACCCAAAGCGCTCATCTATGGACTCGGCTTTGCTTCCGGGGTCGACATGCAGGGCCGCTATCTCCAAGCGGACTTTGATCGCTTGAGCGTCGGCTCGCTGCTCGCGCCGCAGATCACCGACGACGACCCGGAATCCGCCATAGTGAAACAAAAATTTTTCGACGACATGCAGGCGCATCTGAACAAGATCACCCGCAAGCGCCGCGACTATATTTTTTGCGGTAACTGGGGCATGGCGCATTCGCCCATCGATGTACAAAATGCACAGGAAAATGAATCCAAGCCGGGATTTTTGTCCCACGAGCGCCAATGGATGGCTCAGTTGTTCGGCGAACTGGGTTATGCCGATGCCTTTCGCGAAGTCAATACCGACAAGGACGAATTCACTTGGTGGCCCAGTGGCGTGCCTTATGAAGGAGATGGTTGGCGCACGGACATGCAGGTGATTTCCACCGAGCTGAAAAACCGCGTCGAATACGCGGTGATCTATAAAAACCAGGCGTTTTCAAGTCACTTGCCGGTCATCGTTGACTACGACATCGAACCGCCTGGTTCCTTTTAGTCGGTAAAATCAAACCTATTCGGCAAGAATTTGCTGTTGCAGGCGATGCAACTGTTCAATGCCCTGCTTCGCCAAAGCCAGCATGGCATCGAACTGTTGTTGACTGAAAGGTTCCCCTTCGGCCGTTCCCTGGATTTCAATCAGACCACCATCGTCGGCCATAACCACATTCATGTCCGTGTCGGCCGTCGAATCCTCTGGGTAGTCCAGGTCCAATACCGGCACGCCTTGATACAATCCCACCGACACGGAAGCCACCATGCGCCGCAGAGGATCTGCCGTGAGCGTCGGGTCCGCTTTCCGCAAATGGCGGATGGCATCCGCCAGCGCCACACACGCGCCGGTAACGGAAGCGGTTCGCGTGCCACCATCGGCCTGAATAACGTCGCAATCCAGGGTAATAGTATTTTCTCCCAAGGCCTCCAAATCGATGGCAGCGCGCAGGGACCGGCCAATCAAACGCTGAATCTCAACCGTGCGCCCGCCCTGTTTACCCCGCGCCGCTTCGCGATGCATGCGACTGCCGGTGGAGCGGGGCAACATACCGTATTCGGCGGTTATCCAACCGCGTCCCTCGCCGCGCAAAAATCGGGGCACGCCGGGGTCGACGCTTGCCGTGCAGATAACCCGGGTATCGCCAAATTCCACAAGCACGGATCCTTCCGCGTGTTTGGTAAAGCCGCGCGTGAGTTTAATTGGCCGCATTTCTTCCGGCGCTCGGCCGCTGGGTCGTTGCATGGTTGAACCTCTTGGTTGGATTTCGCAGTGTGGAAACTCAATGAGTATCGCTTGGCGCCTGGGGTCTGTTCCAGCGCGCGGCATTATAGCCGATCAGGGTTAAGCGCCGGACCCTGTGTTAGACTGTTGCGAAGCCCGATTGACAAGGTTTTCGCCATGGCCCGCAGTATGACCGGATTTGCCCGCCAGGAAGCGACCCATTCGTGGGGAACGCTCACCTGGGAAGTTCGCAGCGTTAACCATCGCTACCTGGAACCTCATTTCCGACTGCCCGAACTCTTGCGGGCCATCGAACCGGAACTTCGCAACCGCTTGCGCAAGGCGCTGTATCGCGGAAAGGTCGAACTCAATTTACACCTTCAGATGGAGGACAGTCAGAGCGGCAATCTAAACATCAATCTGGACATGGTGCAAAAACTCGCGGATTCCATTCGCCAGATTAATGCGGTGGTGGATGCGGCAGCACCAGTGAATGGGCTTGATATTTTGCGCTGGCCAGGGGTACTGCGCACGGAAAGCCTGGACGCGGAAGAACTGCACAAGGCCGCACTGGACTTGTTTGATACCACCCTGACTCAACTCACCGCGCATCGCGAACGCGAAGGCGTCGAACTGACCCAACTGATCGAACAGCGACTCGACACCATCGGGGAAGAAGTGAAAAAGGTCCGCGCACACTTGCCGGCAATCATGCAGGCCCAACGAGACAAGTTGCTGGAGCGGGTGGAAGCCATCAAGGAGGACATCAATCAGGAACGGCTTGAACAGGAGCTGATCTTTTACGCGCACAAAGCGGACGTGGACGAGGAACTGGATCGCCTTGTGACCCATGTGACCGAAGTCCGGCACAGTCTCGGTCAAACGGGCTCGATCGGCCGGCGGCTGGATTTTCTGATGCAGGAGCTGAACCGCGAAGCCAATACCCTGGGCTCCAAGTCAGTCGCCGCGGATACCACCCAATCGGCAGTCGAACTGAAAATATTGATTGAGCAAATGCGCGAGCAGATCCAAAATATCGAATAATGCAATTCGAGCAAACACCGCTGGGATACTGCTATCCCGAGCCAGATAACAGCCGAACAGAATAGACAAGCGAACAACGTCCATGTCCGAATCAACGCATAGCCGGGGAACCCTTTTTACCGTGTCCGCCCCCTCCGGCGCCGGAAAGACCAGCCTGGTCAATGCCCTTATAGAGTCCACCGACGATATCCACGTATCGGTGTCGCACACCACCCGCAAGATTCGGCCCGGTGAAAAGGACGGCCTTGACTATCATTTTGTCGGCCGCGCCGAATTTGACGCCATGCTGCAAGCCGATGCCTTTTTGGAGCACGCCGATGTTTACGGCAATCTCTATGGCACCTCCCAGGAATGGGTGGAACAGGCCCTGGCGGCGGGACGGGACGTCATTCTGGAAATCGATTGGCAGGGAGCCCAGCAGGTTCGCCGTTTGCTGCCCGATACCGTGGGAATTTTTATTTTGCCGCCGTCCCGGGATACCTTGCTGGGACGGCTGACCGGGCGCGGGCAAGACGACCCAGCAGTCATCGAGGCCCGCATGGCCGAGGCCACGGAAGAGATGAGCCATTATTCCGAGTGCCAGTATTTGGTCGTCAACGACAACTTCGACCAGGCGCTGGCCGACCTCAAATCCATCGTCCGCTCCCAGCGCCTGCGCGTCGAGCGACAACAGCAGCGGCAACAACAGCTGCTGATCAATCTGTTGTCCTAAACTCTATCGTCCTGAGCTCTATTGTCCTGATCAGGGCTTTTGCGTACACTGGCCGGCCCCTAAAAATCGGTGCATAATTGTCTGTATCCCGCTTGGCAGGTCTCTGGCCGGACCCGGCAACGGCACAACATTTAGCCTGTTTAGCTGTCATAAACGACAAGCGCTGAACGGGCGTCCCAGCGAAAATGGAACATTGATATGGCTCGCATTACGGTAGAAGATTGTTTGGAACACGTAGACAACCGCTTTGAACTGGTGATTGTCGGCAGCAAACGAGCCCGCCAGCTGGCGGTGGGCGGCAAGGAACCCATGGTTCCCCGCGAAAACGATAAACCCACCGTGCTGGCACTGCGCGAAATCAGCCAAGGCCTGGTGGACGACGCTGTTCTCAATCAACCGGACGAAGTGGACGAACCCGAGCCCCCGGTCCACCACCAAGAGTACGAAGCCGAGTAACAGTGAAGCTAAGTAACATCGTGGCTAAATAACATTGAGACTAAGTTACATCGAGACTAAGTAACATCAAAGCCGAGCAATACCTGACACCGGTCGCTTGATGGTAAGCCGGTCGGCGTCGAAAGGAGGAAGCGTTGCAAACCATTGACGCTCTGGGTCACCGACTCTCCTCTTACCTTGAGCCGTCCCAAATCGATCAAGTCCGCCGCGCCTATTACTACGCGGAACAGGCCCATGATGGCCAGTTCCGCCGTAGCGGCGAGCCCTACATTACCCACCCCCTGGCCGTTGCCAACATCCTCTCCACCATTCACATGGACCATCAAAGTCTGGTGGCGGCCTTGTTGCACGACGTCATTGAAGATACCGCGGTCAACAAACGGGCCCTGTCCGAGCAGTTCGGCACTACGGTCGCCAACCTGGTGGACGGCGTCAGCAAGCTCACCCAGTTCGAAGCGGAATCCCAGGCGGAAAAGCAGGCGGAAAATTTCCAGAAGATGGCGTTGGCCATGGCCAAGGATATCCGGGTGATCCTGGTCAAACTGGCCGACCGCCTGCACAACATGCGCACCCTTAACGCCCTCAACCCGGAAAAGAAACGCCGAATCGCCAAGGAGACCATCGAGATCTATGCGCCCATCGCGCATCGCCTGGGCATGAACGACATGCGTGTGGAGTACGAAGACCGCGGCTTTAGCGCTTTGTACCCCTTGCGGGCGCGCCGTTTGCAGGCGGCGCTCAACACCGTGCGAGGCAATCGCAAGGAACTGGTGGAAAAAATCCAGCGGGCCATCGAATTTCGCCTGGAGCGGGACGGCATCAATGCACTGGTAATTGGCCGGGAAAAACACCTGTACAGCATTTACCAAAAAATGCGCACCAAACGAAAATCCTTCAAGGAAATCATGGATGTTTACGCCTTTCGCATCATCGTCGACTCGGTCGACGATTGTTATCGCGTACTGGGCGCTGTCCACAACCTCTACAAGCCGGTGATCAACGAATTCAAGGACTACATCGCCATTCCCAAGGCCAACGGTTATCAGTCTCTCCATACCATCTTGGTAGGCATGCACGGCGTGCCCATTGAAGTACAAATCCGCACCAAGGAAATGGATGAGATGGCCAACAGTGGCATCGCCGCGCACTGGCTGTACAAATCCCAGGACAGCGATGTGGCGGCGGGCAGTCAGGCACGGGCACGGCAATGGGTCCAGGGTCTGCTGGAAATGCAGCAACGGGCCGGCAATTCCCTGGAATTTATCGAAAACGTCAAGATAGATCTGTTTCCCGACGAAGTCTATGTGTTCACGCCCAAGGGCAAAATTGTCGAACTGCCGGCGGGCGCGACCCCGGTGGATTTTGCCTACGCGGTACACACGGACATCGGCAACAGCTGCGTGGCCTGTCGCATCAACGATCGCCTGGCGCCTCTATCCCAGCCGCTGGAAAGCGGGCAGCGGGTTACCATTATCACCTCACCGGGCGCGCAGCCCAATCACAACTGGCTGAACTTTGTCACCTCGGGCAAGGCACGTAGCGGCATCAGACACTTTCTGAAAAACCAGTTGCACACCCAGTCAATCGAACTGGGCCATCGCATTCTGGACCGCGCCCTGGCCAACGCCGGCAGCAGCATTGAAAAACTAACCGAAGCCCAGGTCGAAAAACTGCTCAAAGAGACCCACGCCAAATCCCTGGACGAAATACTGGAAGACATTGGGCTTGGCAACCGCATCGCCTTTGCCATCGCCAAAATGCTACTGCCGCAAACCACCAGTGATCAGGAGAAAGCCGCCAATATTTATTCACCCCTGACCATCGATTCCACCGAAGGAATGATCGTCAGCTTCGCACGCTGTTGTCGCCCGATTCCGGGCGATCCGATTTTGGGCCATTTCAGCGCCGGCAAAGGCCTGGTTATTCACCAGGAAAATTGTCACAACATCGCGGAAATTCGCCACAACCCGGAAAAAATAAGCCACGTTAACTGGGCGCCCTCGGTGAGCGGAGAGTTTCTGGTGGATATTCGGGTGGAAGTGGAATCGGAACGCGGTATCATCGCGTCGCTTGCCACCCGTATCAGCGAGCAAAAGGCGAGCATTGAACAAATCAACGTCAACGAACGCGACGCGCACAACAGCGTTATCAATCTCTGCCTGGGCGTAAAGAACCGCATCCATCTGGCTAACGTTATGCGCCGCATCCGCATCATGGGTCCGGTAATTCGCATTAGCCGCGCTAAAAACTAAGCTTCTCTATTAATTTTATCTCTCTTCTCTTTAATTCCAGCGCAAATTCAGGGGCGCCGTTATGACCAATAAAGCCATTATCACTACCGAAAACGCGCCGGAAGCCATCGGCACATACTCCCAGGCAGTCAAGGTCAACAACACCGTTTATCTTTCCGGACAAATTCCCCTGGACCCCGCATCCATGACAATGGTCGAGGGCGGCTTCGTCGAACAGGCCCACCAGGTTTTCAAAAACCTCCAAGCCGTGTGCGAGGCAGCCAACGGCTCATTGCAAGACATAGTGAAGCTCAATATATTCCTCACCGATCTGAGTAACTTCGCGACGGTTAACGAGATAATGGCGGAATATTTTCGCGAACCCTATCCGGCCCGCGCGGCCGTGGGGGTGAAGGAATTGCCCAAGGGTGCGCAAGTGGAAGCCGATGCGATTATGGTGATTTAGGAAATTCAAGTAACCATCCCCCGGCAAAGCCGCGGGCTTTCGTATTGTTAGCCGCTCGAAGCGGCGTGAACGGAGCCTATCGGCTCCTTGAGACCATTAAAGGGTCAGTATTCGCGGCGAATCCAGCACTGTGCCTTCACCCCGTTTGGCACTACATATGGCATTTCGAAACCGCATGACAAATCGGC
>JBBDIU010000012.1:49548-49849 GCA_040880205.1 Cellvibrionaceae bacterium | reverse complement strand
CGCCTGTTGCGCGATCATCCCGAGGACCCGGCCACCCGCTGCCGGGCTGGCCGACTTCGAGGGCTCGTTTGATGAGGTCCATGGTTGTGGATAATGGTTGCGGAAGGCCAAACAATAAAATGCTTTGTTGGAGGTTAGTGGCTGGGGGGAGGCCCTGGCGGCGGGAGTGGACTCGGGCATCCATGCCCTCGGTACTTCGCACCATCTAGGCTTCGCTACGATGCCCAAAAATGTTCCTGACATTTTTGTGAACCCGGCGCAATTTTGCCTCAGCTCCACCATCGTCCCCCCAAAAAAAAAA
>JBBDIU010000012.1:0-49538 GCA_040880205.1 Cellvibrionaceae bacterium | reverse complement strand
CCCCTCGCTTTCGGCGAGGGGCCTTTTTTGTTTGGTGGAGGCGGCGGGAGTTGAACCCGCGTCCGTCAATACTCTGCTCAGTGCTCTACATGCTTAGATTCCGTTAATTAATTTAGCTTGCAACAGCCCAACGGGCAGGACGTTGTTCGCGATCCTGCTTTAGGTTTTAACAGCGCGGCCACAGGCATGCCTTGCTGCGATCCAGTTCTATATGACAGTCAATAACGCGGTACTGGCACCTTGTTAAAGACCGCTAACCGGGTTTAAGCGGCTAGAGCGTAGTTGTCGTCGTTGGCAACTAATAGTTTGCAGCTTTGGATTAACGTGATTCGCTACCATCACGGCATGCACATCTGAGATTCATAACGACGTCGAATCCAAATCGCCCCCGATTCTTCGATCTAGCGCCTCATACGGCGTTGCGCGGCCGTATCCCAAATGCTCACGTACTTTTTGTACGCTCCGCTTTGGGATCCTTGCGCGCCTTGTCTGAGGCGCTAGTTCTGTGAATCGAACTTCGTCTGTACTCGAACTAGGTGTGGCCCGGTACGGCAGGGGCGGAAAATTCCGCGTTCCCTGTTGCCGCAGCGAGCCATACTGTCCGGTCTGTTGTACCGGACCGTGGTCTGGCGATCAGCTACTGCCGAAGGTTACTCTCCAAACCAGTTCCTTAGAGCCCGGAACGATCGAGACGTTCCCTAGCGCGCCGCGAATCTTCGTTGCGCGCGTCGGGGTTGCCTATTGTAGAGCAAGGGGGCGGCTGGGGGTAGGGGCAGTTTGCCCGGGGCTGGAGGGGAGGAGCCCTTGAAATATTTTCGGCTGGCCCTACATAGGGCCTGCGGGGCCGAGTCCCTTGTGGATCGGGCCGCTTGATTGTCTTTAATTTCTATTGCTTCTTAAAGGAGGATAGTTATGAACACGATTGATTTAAGCCCCCTGTACCGTAGCAGCATTGGTTTTGATCGAATGGGATCGTTGCTGGATTCCGCGCTGCGGGCCGATCAGGTCTCTTCCGGTTACCCACCCTACGACATCGAAGCGCTGGACGACACTCGTTACGCCATTACGCTGGCGGTGGCCGGTTTCGATGAGAGTGAGCTGAGCATCCAGGTGGAGAATGGCGTGCTGACCGTTGCCGGCAAAAAGGCTGGCGAGAAATCGGAGCGCCATTATCTTCATCAGGGCATCGCCCAACGAGCCTTCGAACGCAAGTTCAGCCTAGCCGATCACGTGGAAGTCACCGAGGCCAAGTTGTCCAACGGCTTGCTAAGAATCAGCCTGGTCAAGGAAATTCCCGAGGCAATGAAGCCCAAGCGCATCGCCATCAATGGCCAGGAAACCGTGCTTGAGGATCAGCGGTCTGATTGGAACTCCGAGCGAAAAGCTCAGAAATCCGAGAACAAGGCTGATAAAGCGGCGTAGGCCAAAAAAAGGGGTCGGCGCTTACGGCCGGCCCCTTTTTATTCTTTCGCATTTAACGTTTCACCTTTTCACATTTCACATTTCACGTTTTACTTTTCACAACTCAAACGGAGATTCATCGATGGCGGTAAAGCGCTGGCTGCTGATCCTTATGTTACTGCCTGCGGGCGTGAGCATCGGGCAGGCGGCTTTGCCGACTCACGATTCCGAAGGACGTGAGCTGCCGTCGCTGGCGCCGATGCTGAAGGAAGTGAATCCGGCGGTGGTCAACATAGCCACTTTTTCTCATCAGCAATCCTATAATCCCTTGCTAAACGATCCCTTCTTTCGCCACTTTTTCAATATTCCCGACCGAGATTACCGCCAGGCGCCGCGCAAGCGGCAACAGAGCGCCGGTTCCGGTGTGGTGGTGGACGCGGACAGTGGCATCGTGCTCACCAACTACCACGTGATCAAGGGTGCGGATGAGGTACAAGTATCGCTGGTGGACGGGCGCACCTTTCAAGCGGACATACGCGGAGTGGATGCCGAACTGGATATTGCTGTGTTGGAGATCGATGCGGAAGAGCTGACCGAAGCACGGCTGGCCGATTCCAACCGTTTACAAGTGGGCGATTTTGTCGTGGCTATTGGCAACCCCTTCGGGCTCGGCCAGACAGTGACCACTGGCGTGGTAAGCGCTCTGGGTCGGACCGGTTTGGGAATCGAGGGTTACGAGAATTTTATTCAAACCGATGCGTCAATCAACCCGGGTAATTCGGGCGGCGCCTTGGTGAATTTGCACGGCGAGTTGATTGGAATCAACACTGCGATTATCGCGCCAGCGGGTGGAAATGTTGGCATTGGCTTTGCCATACCGATCAACATGGCCGAGTCGAGCATGGCGCAAATCCTGCGCCATGGCAAAGTCAAACGGGGAACCGTCAACATTAATGTTCAGGATATCACCCCCGATTTGCGGCAAGCCTTTGAACTGGCGAATGGGCAACACGGCGTTCTGGTAACCGACGTTCAGGCCGGTTCCAGTGCGGATAAAGCCGGAATCAAAGTGGGGGACGTTGTTGTCTCCATCGATGGCGAACGTACCAGCTCCGTCGCCCAATGGCGCAGTCAACTGGCGGTCAAAGCCATTGGTCAGCAGGTGGAGCTCGGCTTGCTGCGCGAAGGCAAAGCCCAGCGGCTCGAGGTGGCAGTGGCCGCGCCGGAGCAGTTGGTGGTGGAAAACAACAGTGTGCATCCGCTGCTAATTGGCGCCAAGTTTGAAAATAGCACGGATGGCGATGGCGTGCTGGTTGCCGGTTTGGCGCCCAACTCCCGCGCCGCCTACAGCGGTCTGCGACCGGGCGACTTGATTTACGCGGCAAACCGCCGGCGGGTCGATAACATTCAAAGCTTGGTTGAAGCTGTGCAACTCAATCGCCGAGAAATTCTGTTGCAGATACAACGGGGGGGTAATTCGTTTTATTTAGTGGTACGTTAGCGTTACTACCTAGTGTCCTGTCTGGTTAGTTCGCTTTATTTCAGAGCCTAAATCAGGCGCTAATACAAGGCGCACTCCGCAGGGAATAGTGGTTCTATTTCCAAGGAGTGCAACGCCGTAGTAGCGTCTGATATAGGCTCCCGAAGGGCGCGCCGTTCTCATAAACCAAGAGCGCGGGGCCTGTGGCTGTGTTGCGCCTCTTGGAAAGGCGTCCCTTGTTAAGAGGGGGCCCTTCCCGGCGAGTCGCGTCTTGCCACAGGCCCATTCTCTAGCTATGAGAACGGCGCGCTGAAATGAAGCGAACTAACCAGACAGGACACTCGAGGAGGGAACGTTATGGCTATCCCGAAAATTGCAATCAACGGATTCGGACGCATCGGCCGCACGGTAATGCGGGTCAGCGATTTGCACAAGCATTATGAAGTTGTCGCGGTGAACGACCTCGCCAGCTCCGAGCAGTTGGCATATGCGCTGAAGTACGACAGCATTCACGGCCGGTATCCGGGCGAGGTGAAAGTCACCGATCAGGGCATGGAAGTGAATGGACACGGGTTCAAAGTCCTCAACGAGCCCGATCCCGGCAAGTTGCCCTGGCGGGAATTGGGCGTGGATTACGTCGTCGAAAGCAGCGGCAAATTCCGCAAAATCGCCGAACTGCAACAGCATTTACACGCTGGTGCGCGGCGCGTGCTACTGACCGTGCCCAGCAAGGATCCACTGGAAGCAACGGTGGTGCGTGGCGTTAATGATCACGTGATCAACACGGAATCCACGATCATCAGCAATGCCAGTTGCACCACCAATTGCGCGGCGCCGTTGGCAAAAGTATTGCATGAAGCGTTTGGCATAAAGCGCGGCCTCCTAACCACCGTCCATGCTTATACCTCCGACCAACGCTTGATTGATGCGCCTCACAAAGACATGCGTCGTTCGCGCAGTGCGGCCACCAACATCGTTCCCACCTCCACGGGTGCCGCGCGCGCCATTGGCCAGGTGTTGCCCGAATTGAATGGCAAACTGGATGGATTGGCGATGCGAGTGCCGGTGCCGGACGGCAGTCTGGTGGATCTTACGGTGGAGGTGAAAACGGACGTAACAGTGGAGCAAGTGAACGCCGCCATGCGCGAAGCGGCGGAAGGTTCGTTGAAAGGCATTCTCTACTATTGCACGGACCCTATCGTCTCCGGCGACATTATCGGCAATGCCTATTCCAGCATTTTCGATGCGCAACTAACCCAGGTCATGCAAAGCCGAATGGTAAAAGCCATCAGCTGGTACGACAATGAGTGGGGTTACAGCACGCGCCTGGACGAGATTATTTGCGATTTGGCCAGGATGGATGGGCTGGTCGAGGACAGGTAACAGGTGACAGGGAACAGGTAACAGTAATAGGTTTCACGGAAAAAGACGGGCGCGTTTTTAAATCAGGGAGTGTGCAATACGTGGGTAAATTCCTTGACTGCCTCAATCTGCGCGTTTAATTTTGTTCCCTGTTCCCTGTTCCCTGTTCCCTGTTCAGCTGTTATGCGCTTTCATGATGCGCTGCTTTTCCCGATTCCAGTCGCGTTCTTTTTCGGTGGCTCGCTTGTCATGGGCCTGCTTGCCCTTGGCGAGTGCCACCTTGCATTTCACCAGGTGACTTTTCCAGTACAGGTCGGTGGCTACCACGGTGTAGCCTTTCTGCTCGGTGGCAATTTGTAGCTTGGCGATTTCACTCCGCTTGAATAGCAGCTTGCGGGTGCGGGTGGGGTCGGCGACGAAATGGGTGGAGACGGTCGGCAAGGGCTGTATCTGGGCGCCCAGCAGCCAGGCTTCGCCATTCTTGAAAATGACGTAGCTGTCGGTGAGCTGTACTTTTCCCTCGCGCAGGCTTTTGACCTCCCAACCTTGGAGCTGGAGTCCGGCTTCGATCATCTCTTCAAACTGATAGTCGAAACGCGCCTTCTTGTTTTGCGCGATGGTATTACTGGGTTTTTTCGCTTTCTTGGCCATGGCGGCGGATTATATAGATCAGGAGCCGTTATGCATACGCCGCCGGGCGGCGCTCTTCAGCCCCGCCCCAATCCTGTTACAATCCCTCGCTGGCACTCATAACATCCTTGTAGCGCCGATTCACCAAACGGTTTGGACAGATACAGTTTCGGGGGAGTCATGGAAAATCGCAAGATGCACGGCACCTGGGCCAGTCGCTGGACCTTTATTCTGGCGGCCACCGGTTCCGCGGTGGGTCTGGGCAATATCTGGAAATTTCCCTATATCACCGGCGAGAATGGCGGCGGGGCTTTCGTCCTGGTGTACCTGATCTGTATCGCCGTGATCGGCATTCCCATTATGATGGCCGAAACCATGCTTGGCCGCCGCGGTCGGCAGAGCCCAATCAATACCATGCGGGATCTGACCGTGGAAGCCGGGACCAGCAAAGCCTGGGTGGGCATTGGCTGGATGGGGGTGGTAGCCGGTCTGCTGATTTTGTCCTTTTATTCGGTGATCGCCGGCTGGGCCTTGAACTATATTTTTGTGCTGGCCGACGGTACGTTCGTTAATGCCACGGATGAAACTGTTGTGGCTACCTTTGAGACCTTGCAGGCCAACCAAAGCCGGATGATTTGGTGGCACACGCTGTTTATCGCAATGACCTTGTTTGTGGTAATTGGGGGAGTGACCAAGGGCCTCGGCAATGCCGTGCGCATCCTGATGCCGATCCTGTTTCTGCTGTTGATTGCCCTTTTGATATATGGAGTGTCCGAAGGGAACTTCGCGGCGGGCTTTGATTTCCTGTTCAATTTCAAGTTCGACAAGCTAACTTGGGAAGGGGTCCTGGTGGCTTTGGGACATGCCTTTTTTACGCTTAGTTTGGGGATGGGTGCCATCATGGCTTACGGCTCCTATATGCCGGGCAATGCACCCATTGGCAAGACGATCATGGTGGTTGCGGGTCTGGATACGCTAGTCGCTCTGGTGGCGGGCTTGGCGATCTTCCCAATCGTATTTGCTCACGAAAGTATTCAACCGGGAGCCGGTCCCGGATTGCTGTTTGTCAGTTTGCCGGTCGCTTTCGGCAACATGACTGGCGGGGTGCTGTTCGGTACCTTGTTTTTCGTGCTTATCAGTCTTGCTGCGTGGAGCTCCGCTATTTCTTTGATTGAACCGGGCGTCGCCTGGTTGGTTGAAACCAGAAAGTTCAAGCGGATAGGCGCCACCCTGCTGCTGGGTGGTGTTGCCTGGCTACTGGGCTTGGGAACTGTCTTTTCGTTCAACGATTGGGCTGGCGAAGAGTATCAAATTTTCGGCATGACATTTTTTGAGTTTGTCGACGCACTCACGGCGAATTTTATGCTGCCGCTTGGCGGAATGCTTATTGCGGTTTTTGCCGGTTGGTTTATGCACAAAGGCCATGTGCGCAAGGAAATGTCGCACGAGTCGCCGGAAATGTTTGAATTATGGCGGGCGCTGGTGCGCTATATTTCACCGACCTTGGTGGCCTGCGTCTTTGGGTTTCTCGTATGGGACATGATAGTTGGCTGATGGCAATTTGATGGACAAGGGATAGTGGCGAAACACATTGAGCGCAGCGCCCTGGTGTCGTTTTCCGCCTGGCAGATGTATGAACTGGTGAATGACGTGGAAGCTTACCCGCGCTTTCTCGATGGCTGCGTGGATGCGGAAATTCTCGCGCGGGGCGAGCACTTTATGGAAGCGCGGCTCGACCTGAAGAAGGGCAAGCTGGCGAAGAGCTTTGTTACCCGCAATGCGCTGGTTCCCGGAAAGCGTATTGAATTACAGCTTGTGGAGGGTCCCTTTAAAACCCTGGAGGGTATTTGGACCTTTCAACCGTTGGGCGATGCGGGCTGCAAGGTCAGTTTGAGCATGACCTTCGAGTTCGAGAGCAAACTGGTTTCCCTTGCCGCCGATCCTTGGTTTGAATCCATGGCCAATCAGTTGGTGTCGGCTATGTGTGAGCGGGCTAGGGAGATTTATGAGTGATTAAAAAAGTCGCTAGTCGCTAATCTCTAGTCGCTAGTGAGATGTGAATGGTGAGTAGTGAATAGTGAAAAGTGAAGGGAGAGGTGGAAAGGTGTCGGAGGTGGAAAAGATTGAGGTGGAAGTGGCTTTTGCGCGGCCGGACAAGCAGAAAATTATTACGTTGACAGTGGCGGCTGGGACGACGGCTTTGGAAGCGGCCGCGGCGTCGGGGATTACTCAGGAATTTCCCGAAATTGACCTGGCGACCGCCAAGTTGGGCTTATTCGGAAAGCATTTTGGAACCAAGGGGGTGAAGCCGGCCGATCAGTATGTGTTGCGGGAGCATGATCGGGTTGAGATTTATCGTCCACTGATTGCCGATCCCAAGGAGGTGCGTCGCCGCCGGGCGGAGAAGGCGAAGAGTGGGAAGGGCTAGGACATGAGATGTAAGACGTGAGATGTTAGATGATAAAAGACTCAGGAGCTGCATTAATCTTATTCATCTCAATCTAGCTCGCATCTCCTCGCTCGGCGCTGGGTGACTGTTTCGAAAACGCAATTCCAGACCCGGACTCGTATTGATCTCACATCTCACATCCCTCGTCCTATGAACTCGGTGGTTCGTCGATGTCTGAGTCGTCCACTGTTTGCACATCGCTGGGGCGGAAGTCGCCAACAAAGTGGGTAAGTTGGTCGTCCTGGAAATACACGGTCAGACGTTCGGTAGTGGTTTGGCCCTCGGGGTTGCGCAGGGAGTAGTAGTAATCCCACCGGTTTTGCTGGAAGCTGTCCATAATCAGCGGCGTGCCCAGCACGAAGTTGACCTGGCGTTTGGTCATGCCGGGCTCCAACTGATCCACCATCTCCTGAGTAATAATATTGCCCTGCTGAATCTGCAGCCGGTAGATTCCTGGGAACTGGAACCAGGAACAGCCGTTCATGCCCACCAGTCCGACGATGACCAGTAGGATGGCTCGGGTCCTAGCAAAGGCGAAAGTTTTGCCTAAAGCGGATTTTCTCATTACCTGGGGTTCCACATCATTGCGCGAACGCGGATAATACATGAATCAATGACTCGCTGAGAAGTCTAAATCGGAATTGGTGGTTTTCCCTTGGGGAATTAGGGTGCCGAGCTATGGCCACCTGCTGTGAGTGACTGTTAGCGACCCGCACTGAATCCATCCACCCGAAAACACCAACAATGGGGGCCTCAATGTCGTCGGAAAATACCGAACTTCGCAATGCCGGACTCAAAGTCACTCTGCCTCGGGTGAAAATCCTGCAGATCCTGGAAGCTTCCGACGAGCGCCATCTCAGCGCCGAAGACGTCTATAAAGCTCTGCTGGAGCAAGGCGAGGACGTAGGCCTCGCCACCGTCTACCGCGTGCTCACTCAATTCGAGAGCGCCGATCTGGTGATGCGCCACAACTTCGACGGCGGCCATTCCGTGTTCGAATTGGCCCGCGGCGAACACCACGATCACATGGTCTGTGTGGATACCGGAAAAGTCATAGAGTTCCACAACGAGCAAATCGAAGAGCTGCAGTTGCAACTGGCACACGAACACGGCTATGAGCTGGTGGGGCACTCGCTGGTGCTTTATGTGAAACCTAAAAAAGAGAGTCGCTAGTCTCTAATCGCTAGTCACTAGTCGAAAACCCCGCAAACCAAGGTCAAAAGCTACGGCGCCAGCTGGTCAAGCGCTTGACGGTGTAATTAAAGCCTTCCACAATTCTAGCGACTAGCGACTAGCGACTAGCGACTAGCGACTAGGCCAACATTTCCCGCGCATGGTCCAGCGAGGTCTGGGTCATTTTGTTGTTGCCGATCATGCGGGCAATCTCTTCCACTTTCTGTTCTTGATTCAAGTGTTCCAAGGTGGTGAGCACCTGGGCGCCCTTGGCGGTTTTATTGACCCGCAGGTGGCTGTGGGCCTTGCTCGCGACCTGGGCCAGGTGGGTGACGCAAATAATCTGGGCTTTTTCCCCCAATTGCCTCAAGAGTTGGCCGACCACGTCCGCCGTGGCGCCGCCGATGCCCACATCGATTACGTCAAAAACCAGGGTGGGGGCGGGTGAGGTCTGTGCCGTTACCACTTGAATGGCCAGGCTGATGCGGGACAACTCTCCGCCCGAGGCGATCTTGACCAGGGGTTTCAGGGGTTGTCCGGGATTAGTGCTGATCAGTAACTGGACCTCTTCCAGGCCGGTAGCGCCCGGTTTATCGGCGGCACTCAGGTCCACCTCCAATCGGGCGTGTTCCATGGCCAGTTTTTTCAGCTGCTGGTTAACCGCTTTTGCCAGGCGCTTGCCCGCGGTGGCGCGCTGCTCGGACAGGACACTGGCCAATTCGCGATAGGCGGTTTCCTGGTTCGCAACCTTGGCCGCCAACTGGTCGAGGTCGGCGTCCGCACCGGAAAGACTCTGCAGTTCAGCGCTCAAACTGTAATGCAGCTCGGGCAGTTCTCCCGGTTTTACCCGGTGTTTGCGGGCCGTGTCGAAAATCGCCGTTAGACGCTCTTCCACGGCTTGCAGGCGTTCGGGGTCCAGGTCGAAACTATCGATGTGGCGCTCGACTTCGCGTTGCGCTTCCTCCACCTGGATCTGGGCCGAGGCCAGCATCTGCGATGCTTCTCTGAAGGCCGTAATGTCTTCGGGCAGATCGCCGACGATCTGCAAGGCGTGGTTCAGGCTCTCCAACAGGCTCTGGTCCTCGCCGCCGCAGAGCGCCACCAGCTTGTAGCTTTTGTCTAATATGGCTTCGCCGTTGGCCAGATTTTTCTGCTCGGTTTCCAGTTGTTCCACTTCGCCGGGCTGAAGCGCCAGTTGGTCCAGTTCCTCCACCTGATAGCTCAGCAATTGCAGCCGTGCACTGGCTTCCTCGGCGTTTTCCTTCAGGTCCGTAAAACGCGCCAAGGTGGCCTGCCACTCGCGATAGGCTTCCGCGACTTGGGCCAGCAAGTCCTGATGCCCGGCATACTCGTCCAACAGGCGGCGCTGGGTGTTTCGCTTCAGCAAGGACTGGTGTTCATGCTGGGCGTGAATATCGATCAACATTTCACCGAGGCCGCGCAGCTGGCCGATGGTTACCGGATGGCCGTTTATGTAAGCCCGGGAGCGGCCCTCGGCGGTAATCACCCGGCGCAGCAGGCATTCCCCTTCCAGGTTCAGATCCTGTTCCCGTAGCCACTGTCTGGCTTCAGGCAGGCGTTCAATGTCGAAACTGGCGTGGATGTCGGCTCGCTTTTGGCCGGCCCGGATGCGGTCGGCGTCGGCCCGGTCGCCCAGGGTCAGGCCCAGCGCATCCAGCAGAATGGATTTTCCGGCCCCGGTTTCCCCGGTAATGGTGGTCATGCCGGGGTGAAGTTCCAGGTCCAGTTTGTCGACAAGGGTGTAACTGTTAATGCTGAGATGGGTCAACATCGCGCAATCCTCTTACTGGAGATATCTGGTTATTTATACAGGTTTTTGCCCGGCTCGACCAGGGGGTGCACTGACTCCCGTCAGAAAATCCGGGTCGGTGCTTGAATGTCGATGGCACGTCCCCATATACAGGCATTCGATTCTTTGAGTCCTCCGCTTGCGTCCCGCGGGGGAGCAAGCAGGGGAGACAACAGGGGAGATAGTAGTGGCAGACGAACATCGCGATCAAGACAGCGACGATTTGAAAGAACCGGGCGAGCAGGCAGAAAAAGAGCAAGAGGAAGCGCAACAGGCTGCCGTGGAAGACGAGCCCCGCCGCGATCTGGAGGCCGAGGTGGAAGAGTGGCAGGTGCGCCTGGAACGCGCCAATGAACAGGTGCTGCGGGCTCAAGCGGACGCGCAAAACGCCATGCGCCGGGCGGAGCGGGATATCGAAAAAGCCCACAAATTCGGCCAGGAGAAGCTCATCAGTGAACTGCTGGTAGTGGTCGACAACCTGGAACGGGCGCTGAATTCGGTGGAAGCCAAGGACGAGTCCGTAAAGGCCATGACCGAAGGGGTGGAACTCACGCTCAAATCCCTGGTGGATGCCTTGAAAAATCACAGCGTGGACCAGATCGACCCCGAGGGCGAACCCTTCGACCCAGAGCTTCATCAGGCGATGACCACGGTTGAGAGCAAAGACGTGGAGCCCAATACCGTCCTCAACGTATTTCAGAAAGGCTATACGCTCCATGGACGCCTGGTGCGTCCGGCCATGGTGGTGGTGTCCAAGGCGCCGGTGGAGGCCTGAGACCAGGTTTTCAATCCTCGGATGTGGGTTGAAATTTCGGGATTAGAGCCAATATAGCTAGCATCGTCTTTTATAACCGCACCGGTTGAAATAGCGCCGGAGCAGAGTGCATCGGACAATTTGGGAGATTATTCACATGGGTAGAATTATCGGCATCGACTTGGGAACGACCAATTCCTGCGTCGCCATCCAGGAAGGTGGCAAAGCCAAAGTGATCGAAAACGCGGAGGGTGATCGCACCACGCCGTCCATCGTGGCCTTTACCGAGGACAAGGAGATCCTGGTTGGCCAAAGTGCCAAGCGCCAGGCGGTCACCAATCCGCACAATACCTTGTTCGCGGTCAAGCGCCTGATCGGCCGCAAGTTCAAGGACGATGTGGTGCAAAAAGATATTGCCATGGTGCCCTACAAAATTATCGAGGCCGATAACGGCGACGCCTGGGTGGAAGTGGCTGACGACAAGAAAGCGCCGCCACAGATTTCCGCCGAAGTGCTGAAGAAAATGAAGAAAACCGCGGAAGATTATCTGGGTGAAAAAGTCACCGAGGCGGTAATTACCGTGCCCGCCTATTTTAACGATTCCCAGCGCCAGGCCACCAAGGACGCGGGCAGAATCGCCGGCCTCGACGTGAAGCGCATTATCAATGAGCCGACGGCCGCCGCCTTGGCCTACGGCATGGACAAAGCCAAGGGTGACCGCACCATTGCCGTTTACGACCTGGGTGGCGGTACGTTTGATATTTCCATTATCGAGATTGCGGACGTCGACGGCGAACACCAGTTCGAGGTGCTGTCCACCAACGGCGATACCTTCCTGGGCGGGGAAGACTTCGACCTGCGCCTGATCGAGTATTTGGCGGCGGAATTCAAGAAAACCAACGGCATCGACTTGCACAAAGACCCTCTGGCTTTGCAACGCCTGAAAGAAGCGGCGGAAAAAGCCAAGATTGAATTGTCTTCCAGTCAGCAAACCGAAGTGAATTTGCCCTACATTACCGCCGACGCTACCGGGCCCAAGCACTTGGTGGTCAAATTGACCCGGGCCAAGCTGGAATCCCTGGTGGAAGATCTGGTGAACCGATCCCTTGAGCCGGTGAAAATTGCGATCCAGGACTCGGGCGTATCGGTCAACGATATCAGCGACGTGATCCTGGTGGGTGGTCAAACCCGCATGCCGCTGGTGCAGAAGAAAGTCACCGAGTTTTTTGGCAAGGATCCGCGCAAGGACGTCAACCCGGACGAGGCCGTCGCCATGGGTGCCGCCATTCAGGGCGCGGTGCTATCGGGCGATGTGAAAGACGTATTGTTGCTCGACGTTACCCCCTTGACCCTGGGCATTGAAACCCAAGGTGGCGTCGCCACACCGCTAATCGAAAAGAATACAACGATTCCCACCAAGAAATCGCAGATCTTTTCCACCGCGGAGGACAACCAGACCGCCGTGACCATTCACGTGGTGCAAGGCGAGCGCAAACAGGCGGCGCAAAACAAGTCCCTTGGTCGTTTCGATTTGGCGGACATCCCGCCGTCGCCCCGTGGCATGCCGCAAATTGAAGTGACCTTTGATATCGACGCCAATGGTATCCTCAACGTTGGTGCCAAAGACAAGGCCACGGGCAAGGAACAATCCATCGTCATCAAAGCCTCGTCCGGCTTGAGTGACGATGAAATCGATCAAATGGTGAAAGACGCGGAAGCCAATGCTGAAGCGGATCGCAAGTTTGAGGAAGTGGTAACCTCGCGCAATACGCTGGACGGCCTGATTCACGCGACCCGGAAAACGCTGGAAGAAGCGGGCGACAAAGCCTCGGCCGAGGAGAAATCCAACATTGAAGCGGCTATCAAGGAAGCGGAAGAGGTTGTGAAGAGCGACGACAAGGAGAAAATCGACGCTGCCACCACCAAACTGTCCGAGGCTTCCAGCGCGCTGGCCCAAAAAATGTACGCCGAGCAGGCCGCGCAGGCGGGCGGCGGCGAAGGTGCCCAGGCTGGCGGTGATGCCCAACAGGAAAAACCGGCGGAAGACGGTGCGGTGGATGCGGAGTTTGAAGAAGTTAAGGAAGACAACAAATAGAAGTCGACAGTCGACAGTCAACAGTAAACACATAACGCGGGACTTGTCCCGCGTTATGTGTGTTTGGATCGGCTATGCTGGACCTTGCATGTTGAGCAAATCAATTTGACCTAGATAAAGTAAAGCGAATGGCAAAGCGCGATTATTACGACGTATTGGGTGTGAGCAAGCAGGCTTCGGAGCAGGAGCTGAAAAAAGCGTATCGTCGCATTGCGATGAAATGTCACCCCGACCGCAATCCCGACGATAAAACCGCCGAGGATAAATTCAAGGAGGCCAGTGAAGCCTACGAAGTGCTTGCCGATCCGGATAAGCGCGCCGCCTACGATCAGTTCGGCCATGCCGGCGTGGAAGGTGCCGGCGGCATGGGCGCCGGCGGCTTTGGCAGTTTCAGCGATATATTCGGCGACGTGTTTGGCGATATCTTTGGCGGCGGACGTGGTCGCGGCGGCCCCTCGCGCGGTTCGGATTTACGCTACACCTTGGAACTGAGCCTTGAGGACGCGGTGCGGGGCACCACCGCGCAAATACGCGTTCCGACCCTGGTGAGCTGTGAGCCTTGCCACGGCAGTGGTACCAAGTCCGGCAGTAGACCCAGCCCTTGTTCCACCTGCGGCGGTCTCGGCCAGGTGCGCATGCAGCAGGGCTTCTTCTCGGTACAGCAAACCTGCCCCAATTGCCGCGGCAAGGGCACCGTGATTACCGATCCTTGCCATAAGTGTCACGGTCAGGGCCGCGTCGAGGAAACCAAGACCTTGTCGGTCAAAGTGCCGCCTGGCATGGACTCGGGTGATCGCATCCGTCTGGCCAGTGAGGGCGAGGCGGGGATGGAAGGCGGTCCCGCGGGTGACCTCTATGTTCAGGTGGCGGTTAAGCCGCACGAGATATTCGAGCGCGAGGGTAAAAACCTCTATTGCGAAGTGCCCATCGGCTTCGTGGAAGCGGCGCTCGGCGGCGAGCTGGAAGTGCCCACCCTGGATGGCCGGGTAAAATTAAAGGTGCCACCGGAAACCCAAACCGGTAAGCTGTTCCGATTGCGGGGCAAGGGCGTGACTCCGGTGCGCGGCGGCGCCCCCGGCGACTTGATGTGCCGCGTGGTGGTGGAGACCCCGGTAAACCTCAGCAACAAGCAGAAAGAATTGCTACGCGAGTTTGAAGGCACCATGACCGGCGACAAAAATTCGCCCCGCCAAAACAGCTGGTTCGAGGGAATGAAAAGTTTTTTTGGGGATATTAAGATTTGATGATGTGAAAGGTGAAAATGGGTCGGCCAGCCGCGCAATGCGGGAGCTAACTGGTGGCCATCTTGCGGCATACACTCCGCCCTGAAGCTAAATGGTAAAAGCAAAACGTAAAATGTGAATACGTGAGGTGGGGCATATGACGGTGATTCAATATAGCGTAGATGCTGATGCTGTTGTCTTTCATCTCACGTCTCCCATCTCACGTCTCCCGTAATGATGAAAACAATCGCCAACATTTTCCTAAAAGGCCTGCTGCTTACCCTGCCGACGGTGATTACCTTCGGCCTCATCTATTGGTTGTTTGCTCTCGCTGAAGACCTGCTCCGGGTCCCGTTGGAGTTTCTTCTGCCGGAAGGTTGGTATTTTCCGGGTATCGGCCTGGTCTCCGCCCTGGTCATTGTTTTCCTGATCGGCCTGCTGGTGCAAGGCTATCTGATCGGCCGGCTGTTTCAGCTGTTCGAGGCACTGCTGGAACGCATCCCGCTGGTGAAAACACTCTACAATGGCGCCAAGGATTTGTTGAATTTTCTGGCGGGCAGTAAAACCCGGGAAATGCAAAAGGTGGTGGCGATTACTTTTGATGGCAATATCAAGATGATCGGTTTTGTCACCAACGAGGATGTGAGCCTGGGTGACCAGGACCAATTGATTACTGTCTACCTGCCGCTCAGTTACCAGATTGGCGGCTTTCTGTTGTATTTGCCAAAATCGCGTTGCGAGCCGCTGGATATTCCGGTGCAGCAGGCCATGCAGCAGGTATTGACGGCACACGTCATGCGCAATCACGATAAAAGGTCTCCCGACTTATGAGTACGCGAATCGCGGTAACCGGCGCTGCCGGTCGGATGGGAAGAACATTAATCGAGGCAATTGCCGCGACTGATGACGCGGTACTTTCGGCGGCGGTGGAGCGCCCGGATAGCTCCTTGATTGGCGCCGACGCGGGGGAGCTTGCCGCGCTCGGCAAGACTCAGATAGCGCTGGTCGGGGACCTGGCGAGCGTTCTGAAAGACTTCGACGTATTGATCGATTTCACCACGCCCGATTCCACCCTGGCCAACGCCCGCCTGTGTAGTCAACACGGCAAGAAAATTGTAGTCGGCACCACCGGCCTGAGTGCCGCGCAAAGTGCCGAGCTGCGGGGCATGGGCTCCCAGATGGGCTTGTGCGTGGCGGCTAATTTCAGTACCGGTGTGAATGTGTGCCTCAAACTACTGGACATGGCGGCGCGCGCCATGGGCGACGACGTGGACGTGGAAATCGTGGAAGCCCATCATCGCCACAAGGTGGATGCCCCCTCCGGCACTGCACTGGCCATGGGCAAGGTGGTGGCTGGCGCCCTGGCCCGGGACCTGGAAAAAGTTGCCGTGTACGGTCGTGAAGGGCAGACCGGTGCTCGCGAGCGCGAGACTATCGGTTTCGCCACGGTGCGCGGCGGCGATGTGGTGGGCGACCATACGGTAATGTTCATGGCCGAGGGCGAGCGGGTGGAAATCACTCACAAAGCGTCGAGTCGCATGTCCTTCGCGCGCGGCGCCATCCGCGCGGCCAAGTGGCTCCACGGGCAGCCCGATGGCATTTACGATATGCAGGATGTGTTGGGAATCAAATAACGGTCCTAGCTCCGGGAGCGCCGTACCATGAACGTCGGGTTATGGCAGGTCAGAGTTGCGCTGTTTGCGCTTGCTAGTTTAGGTGTGTTGCCGGCCTGTGAGTGGCGTGGCAAAGCAAAGCTCGATGTCGATAGCATTGAATCGATTCAGTATGAATTCGGCGGCGGCGAGTTGGGGGCGGATTATCGCATCGTGCGGATCGACCGGAGCGGCGCTGTCAGCTACCGGCATTTGGCTGAGCGGTTTCCAAACCGGGAAAAGACTGTCAGTCTGGAAATTGCTGACCGCGACGTGGCAACGCTTTATTCGGCGCTGATCAAGTCGGGTCTCGCCAGGCTAAAACATTACCAGCCAATGTGTTGCGATATTTCGGTCTCTACCATCACGGTGATTACCGCGCGGGAAAGCCAGACGGCGTCTTACCAGGGGGTCGACCACCAGGATCCCGAGTGGATGGCCACGGAATCCGTTTTGCGCGAGTTTGTAAAGCGTATCGAGGACGCCCAAATGTAGGTCGTGTGGTTGGACAGTGCCGGTGTCTTCCGTGTACAATGCGCCCCCAAATTGCGCCAGGTAAGTTAACAGCGGATTAACGTTTCCGGCGCAGCAACGTGGATAGCCAAGTGGAACGACGGTACATGCCCATTCCTGTAAACGTGAGCACCGTGACCGTGAACCTAGAATGCCAAAAAGCGAGATGAAGCCCAGCGTTTCATCTCGCTTTTTTCGATCTGCCGCTGGCGATTTCCAACTCCATTCCATTCACCCAGAGCCGCTTGCTCCCGTCGGGAACAAGTTGAATAGCTGCGCGCCTGATTTGCCGCGCGGCCTCGCCTGAAGCGGGCTGCGGTGGCGAGCAGCAGGAGGAGATGAACTTGACACACCGACCTGCCATTTTGGCCCTTGAAGACGGCACTGTTTTCCGAGGGATAGCCATCGGTGCCGACGGCATCGCCACCGGTGAGGTGGTATTCAATACGGCGATGACCGGCTATCAGGAAATTCTCACCGACCCCTCCTATGCCAGGCAGATCGTGACCCTGACCTATCCGCATATCGGCAACGTGGGCACCAATAGCGAAGACGAGGAATGCGGCCGGGTTTGGGCGGCGGGTCTGGTGATTCGCGATTTGCCCTTGGTGGCCAGTAATTTCCGCACCCAGGAGTCCCTGGAGGACTACCTTAAAAAGCAAAACGTGGTGGGGATCGCCGACATCGACACCCGCCGCCTGACCCGCTTGATTCGCGACAAGGGCGCCCAGAACGGCTGTCTTATGGCGGGCGACATTGATGAGGCCAAAGCCATTGCCGCCGCCCGGGAATTCCCCGGTTTAAAGGGCATGGACCTGGCCAAGCTGGTGTCCACCGACAAACTCTATCCCTGGGAAGAGGGTACCTGGGAGTTGGGCAAGCACTTTCGCCCGCCCGGGGATGGCGAGAAGTTCAAAGTCGTTGCCTACGACTACGGGGTGAAGCGCAATATTCTGCGCATCCTGGTGGACCAGGGTTGTGAACTGATCGTGGTGCCCGCGCAAACCCCGGCGGATGAAGTGCTCGCGATGAAGCCGGACGGGGTTTTCCTGTCCAACGGTCCCGGAGACCCCGAACCCTGTGTTTACGCCATTGAGGCCATTGAAAAAATCGTGGACGCCGGTGTTCCCACCTTCGGTATCTGCCTGGGCCATCAGCTATTGGGGCTGGCCAGCGGAGCCCGCACCCGAAAGATGAAATTCGGCCATCACGGTGCCAATCACCCGGTTCAAGACCTGCAAAACAAAACCGTGATGATCACCAGCCAAAACCACGGCTTTGCGGTGGACGATGACAGCTTGACAGACAACCTGGTTGCCACGCACCGCTCGCTGTTCGACGGCAGCTTGCAGGGCATCCACCGCACCGACCAGCCCGCCTTCAGTTTTCAGGGCCACCCGGAAGCCAGCCCCGGTCCCCACGACGTGGCGCCATTGTTTAAGCATTTTATTGAATTGATGAGAGAAAAACGTGAGACGTGAGACGTAAGATGTGAGACGAAGACGCGTGATTCCGGGCTTTCATCTCACGTCTTACATCTCACATCTCACCTCCAACCGGAGACCCAATGCCAAAACGAACCGACATTCACTCCATCCTGATCATCGGGGCTGGCCCCATCGTAATCGGCCAGGCTTGCGAGTTTGATTATTCCGGTGCGCAAGCCTGTAAAGCGTTGCGCGAGGAAGGTTATCGGGTGATTTTGGTCAACTCCAATCCGGCCACTATCATGACCGATCCGGCCATGGCGGATGCGACTTATATTGAGCCCATCACCTGGCAGACCGTGCGCAAAATTATCGAGAAGGAACGGCCCGACGCGGTGCTGCCCACCATGGGCGGGCAGACAGCCCTGAACTGCGCCTTGGATTTGCATCGTCACGGAGTACTGACAGAGTTCGGTGTTGAACTGATTGGCGCGACCGAAGATGCCATTGACAAAGCCGAGGATCGCAGCCGTTTCGACGCGGCCATGAAATCCATCGGTCTCGAATGTCCGCGGGCCAAGATTGTTCACAGTCTGGAAGAGGCACTGGAAGTCCCGAAGGAGTTTGGCTTCCCCTGCATTATCCGTCCTTCGTTTACCATGGGTGGTTCCGGTGGGGGCATTGCCTACAACTGGGAAGAATTCGAAGAAATTTGTGTGCGCGGCCTGGACCTTTCTCCCATCAAGGAATTGTTAATCGACGAGTCTTTGATCGGATGGAAAGAATATGAAATGGAAGTGGTTCGTGACAAAAACGACAACTGTATTATCGTTTGTGCCATCGAAAACTTTGATCCCATGGGGGTGCATACCGGCGATTCCATCACTGTCGCGCCGGCGCAAACGCTGACGGATAAGGAATATCAAATCATGCGCAATGCCTCGATTGCGGTGTTGCGCGAGATTGGGGTGGAAACTGGCGGTTCCAACGTGCAGTTTGCAGTCAATCCGGAAGACGGTCGCTTGGTAATAATCGAAATGAACCCGCGCGTGTCGCGCTCCTCGGCGCTCGCCTCAAAGGCCACCGGTTTTCCCATCGCCAAGGTCGCGGCCAAACTGGCCGTCGGTTATACCCTGGACGAATTGCAGAACGAAATTACCGGCGGGGCAACGCCGGCTTCCTTCGAACCGTCCATCGACTACGTGGTTACCAAGGTGCCGCGTTTCACGTTCGAAAAATTCGGCGAGGCCGACGCGCGCCTGACCACGCAGATGAAATCCGTGGGCGAGGTCATGGCCATTGGTCGCACCTTTCAGGAATCCCTGCAAAAAGCCTTGCGCGGTCTGGAGGTGGGCTCCGCCGGGTTCGAGCCCTATGTGGACCTCAACAGTCCCACCGCCATGGAGCAGATTCGTCGGGATCTGACCACGCCTGGGGCCAATCGCATCTGGTACGTGGCAGATGCCTTTCGCGCCGGTATGAGTGTGCAGGAGGCCTTCGATACATCGCACATCGACCCTTGGTTTTTGGTTCAAATTGAAGATATCGTCAAAACCGAGCAAAGCTTGGTCGGACGCAAACTCACCTCGATTTCCGCCGACGAGTTGTTCAGGCTGAAGCGCAAGGGTTTTTCCGATCACCGCCTCAGTGTTTTGTTGGGGCAGACGGAAAAAGCCGTGCGCCATTACCGGCACTCCCTGAATATTCGACCGGTTTACAAACGGGTGGATACCTGCGCGGCCGAATTCTCCACCGCCACCGCTTACATGTATTCCAGCTACGAGGAGGAATGTGAATCCCTGCCCAGTGATCGAGACAAAATTCTGGTGCTGGGCGGCGGCCCCAACCGTATCGGCCAGGGCATCGAGTTTGATTATTGTTGTGTGCATGCGGCCCTGGCTATGCGCGAGGACGGTTTCGAAACCATCATGGTCAACTGCAACCCGGAAACCGTGTCCACCGACTACGATATTTCCGATCGCTTGTACTTTGAACCGGTTACCTTGGAAGACGTTCTGGAGATTGTGCACAAGGAAAAGCCCAAGGGCGTCATCGTGCAATTCGGTGGACAAACGCCGCTGAAGCTGGCGCGGGATCTGGAAGCGGAAGGTGTGCCCATCATCGGTACATCACCGGATGCCATTGACCGGGCGGAAGATCGCGAGCGCTTCCAACAGATGATTAACAGCTTGCAACTCAAGCAGCCGCCCAATGCCATTGCGCGTTCGCTTGACGAGGCCCTGCGCGTGGCGGAGCAGGTCACCTATCCGCTGGTGGTTCGACCTTCCTACGTACTGGGTGGCCGGGCCATGGAAATTGTTTACGATCAGGAAGAACTGCGCACCTATATGATCAGCGCGGTGCAAGTGTCCAAGGACGCCCCGGTATTGCTGGATCGCTTTCTCAACAACGCCATCGAGGTGGATATCGACGCAGTCAGTGATGGCAAGGAAGTGATTATTGGCGCCATTATGCAGCACATCGAACAATGCGGCGTGCACTCCGGCGATTCCGCATGTTCCCTGCCGCCGTATTCCCTGGAGAAAAGCGTCCAGGACGAGATGCGTGAACAGGTCAAGCGCATGGCGCTGGAGCTGGGCGTGGTGGGCTTGATGAACGTACAATTGGCCTATCAGGATGGCGACATTTATGTCATCGAAGTGAATCCCCGCGCCTCGCGCACCGTGCCTTTTGTGTCCAAGTGCATCGGTGTCTCGCTGGCCAAGGTGGCCGCCCGTTGTCAGGCAGGCCGCAGTCTGGCGGAGCAGGGCTTCACCAGGGAGATCGTCCCGGACTACTATTGCGTGAAGGAAGCGGTATTCCCGTTTAACAAGTTCCCGGCGGTGGATCCAATCCTCGGACCTGAAATGAAGTCCACTGGCGAAGTTATGGGTATTGGCGACACCTTCGCAGAGGCCTACGCAAAAGCCCAGGAAGGCGCTGGCGAAGCCATCCCCAATCATGGAACCGCGTTTTTGAGTGTGCGGGATTTTGACAAAGATGGTATCGTGCCGGTAGCCAACGAATTGTCGGACCTCGGTTTTTCCCTGGTGGCCACCCGCGGCACCGCGAAGGTGATTACAGCCGCTGGCCTGGAAGTGCAGCAGGTCAATAAAGTGGCGGAGGGTCGGCCGCACATTGTCGACATGATAAAAAATGATGAGATCAGTGTGGTGATCAATACCACGGAAGGTCGGCAAGCCATCAGGGACTCGTCCTCCATTCGACGCAGCGCCGAAAATCATCGCGTTTACTACACAACCACGCTCGCCGGCGCGCGAGCGATTTGCATGGCCTTGCGATTTGGTCAACACCAGGACGTCCGACGCTTACAGGATCTCCACAGGAGAATAGCCCATGAATAAAGTGCCCATGACGGTGGCCGGCGCGGAACGATTGCGTGAAGAGCTGAACCAACTGAAAAAAATTGAGCGTCCACGCATCGTTAAAGCCATCGCCGAGGCGCGCGAGCACGGTGACCTGAAGGAAAACGCCGAATATCATGCCGCGCGCGAACAACAAAGTTTTTGCGAGGGCCGGATTCAGGAAATCGAAGGCAAGTTGAGCCACGCGCAGATTATCGACGTCACCACCATCCCCTGTACCGACAAGGTTATTTTCGGCACAACCGTTGACATCATCAACGTGGATACTGAGAACACGCTCACCTATCAGATTGTCGGCGACGATGAAGCCGACGTAAAGGCGAACAAGATTTCAGTCAGTTCACCCATCGCGCGCGGCCTGATTGGCAAGCAGGTGGGTGACGAAGTGGAAATCAAAACGCCGTCCGGCGAGGTGACCTACGAGATTGAGCGGGTGCAGCATATTTAAGGGAAGTCTCTAGTCGCTAATCGCTAGTATCTAGTAAATTCGGAAACCCCCAGCTTTGCCGGGGATTTTTTTATGGGAAGCGGGTCAGGCTTTGGCGCTGGGGCGGGAGGAGACGGTGTCGTACCAGCGTTGTAGGTGATTGTGGGAAGGGTCGATTTCGACTTTGATCCATTTGGCGAAGTCGAGGGCCACCAGGGTGGTAATGTCGGCGGCGCTGAAACGGTCGTTGGCGATGTATTTGCGTTCCGCCAGGTAATTATTCAAGTCTTCCATGAAGTCCAGCGTGCGGTTTTTGCCGCGTTCCGCGAGTTCTGGAATTTGCGGGTAGGGACGCGATCCCAAAACCGCGCGTTCGGCGAAGGATTTTGCAGTGTTGCGGAAGGCGTCGGCAACCGCGCTTAGTCCCTGGTTGGCCGCGAAGTTGTCCCACATGGCAATTTGGCCTTGTTCCTTTGGGTCGGTGCCGTACAAATTGGGTTCGGGGAAGGCTGTTTCCAGATAGCGGCAAATTCCGTTCACCTGACTAATGTGGCTGCCGTCATCCAGCGCGAGCACCGGAACGTCGCAGAGTGGGTTTAACCGACGAAACTCTTCCGTGTGTTGCTCACGTCCTGGTAAATCGACCTGAACGGTAGGAATATCCAAACCTTTCTCGGCAATAAAGATGCGAACCCGGCGCGGGTTTGGGGCGGGGTGGCAGTCGTATAACTTCATGAATTCTTACTCCGATTTTGCTCAACCGATAAGCTAAGCGTTGGACGGTTCGCTTGTAGCGGATCTTGGGTCAGCGGATCAGGTTGGACAATTTTGGCTTGGGCTTTTTGGCCGCGCGGAATAGCAGCACGGTCTTGCCTATGGCCTGCACCACTTCCGCGCCGCTTTGTTGGCAGATCTCGGTGACCGTTACTTGGCGCAATTCGCGGTCCACAATGGCCAGTTTGATTTTGATCAGCTCGTGGTCTTCCAAAGCGCGTTCCAGTTCTGTCAACAGGGACTCCGTGAGGCCCTTGCCGCCGATGGTGACGATCGGCTTGAGTGTGTGGCCGATGGCGCGATAGCGTTTTTTGTGTCCACTCGATAACATTTTACGTTTCCCCAAGGTGCGCCGGATGGTGCTCCGCGGCGCAGGTAATAGCGTGAAATCTTTACCGCCGCGAAGCGTTCGGAGGGGTGTGACCGCCGATCCGCATAGAGTAGCGCAATTTGGCGAGTTTTTTGCGAAAATGGTGTTGCCGCTTTGGAAATAGCGGCCTTTATCTGGCGAAATACGCAATGGCAAAATCAAAGAGCAGTCACCGCTGGTTGCGCGAGCATTTCAATGATCCCTATGTTAAGCGAACCCAGCGGGATGGCTACCGGTCGCGGGCCAGTTACAAATTATTGGAACTCAATGACAGAGACCGATTTCTCAAGCCCGGCATGACCGTTGTGGACCTGGGTGCGGCGCCTGGCGGCTGGTCGCAGGTGGCTGCAAATTTCGTCGGGAGGAACGGCCGGGTGATTGCCTCGGATATTCTACCAATGGACGCACTACCCGGCGTCGAATTTATTCAGGGCGATTTTACCGAACAAGCTGTGCTGGATGCCCTGTTGGCAGCTCTTGGCGAGGCCAAAGCCGACGTTGTAATTTCCGATATGGCCCCCAATATGAGTGGTGTAACCGATATCGACCAACCAAAATCCATGTACCTGGTTGAGTTGGCACTGGACTTGGCCGGTCAAATATTGAATGAAGGCGGCTGCCTGGTCACTAAAATGTTTCAGGGCGAGGGTTTTGATCCCTTTTACCGAACGTTGCGCAGCCATTTCCAGCAGGTGAACTCGCGCAAACCAGCTGCTTCCCGCCCAAGATCCCGGGAAGTCTACGTCGTGGCCAAGGATTTTCAGGCTACTCGCGCTTGAGGTTTCAGGCCAGCCACTTGAGGTCTAATGCCAGACACTTGAAATTTGAGGGCTTTAGCGCGTGCCAGCGGTTTTCAGACGCTCCACGGAGGCCTATACTGCGGGCGGTGAATGCGCACAAATTGATCAATTCGCCCCCCGTGAATGCAGACCTTTATCTCTACTTTAAGGTCATAAGGTCATAAGGGCCGAGACACGAACTTAAGTGGGCTGTTGCGCCCCAAACGTAAAGTAAACTAGTGAGGATAGCTCATTGAACGACATGGCTAAAAATCTCGTCCTGTGGCTGATCATCGCCGGCGTCCTGCTGATGGTGTTTCAGACGTTCAGCCCCCAGCCCGACCAGCAAAGCCTCACATATTCAAATTTTGTTGAAGAACTTCGCAATGGGCGCATACAAGAGGTGGAGATCGACGCGCGCGAAATTACCGGGATCCGTCAGGACGGTACTCGATTTACCACTATTCGACCGCCCAATCTTCCCGACAGCACCTTGCTTGAAGACCTCGAATTTCACAATGTGGCCTATGAAGGGGTGGAGCTCAAGGAGCCCAGTCTGTGGCAACAATTGTTGGTGGCCAGCTTTCCGATTCTGCTGATTATCGCGGTGTTCATATTTTTTATGCGCCAAATGCAGGGCGGTGCCGGCGGTCGTGGCGGGCCCATGAGCTTTGGCAAAAGCAAGGCCCGGCTGCTGGGCGAGGATCAGATCAAAACCTCCTTTGCCGATGTGGCCGGGGTGGACGAAGCCAAGGAAGAGGTTCAGGAGTTGGTGGAATACTTGCGCGACCCTTCCAAATTCCAACGCCTGGGTGGACGCATACCGCGTGGTGTTTTGATGGCGGGGCAGCCCGGCACCGGTAAAACGCTGCTGGCCAAGGCGATCGCCGGCGAAGCCAAGGTACCCTTCTTTTCCATTTCCGGTTCCGATTTCGTGGAAATGTTTGTGGGTGTGGGTGCCTCTCGAGTACGCGACATGTTCGACCAGGCCAAGAAACAGGCGCCCTGTATTATTTTCATCGACGAGATCGATGCGGTGGGTCGCCATCGCGGCGGTGGTCACGGTGGCGGTCACGATGAGCGCGAGCAAACCCTGAACCAGTTGTTGGTGGAAATGGACGGTTTCGAGGAAAACGATGGCGTCATCGTCATTGCCGCCACCAACCGCCCCGACGTGCTGGACAAGGCCTTGTTGCGCCCCGGCCGTTTCGACCGGCAAGTCTTCGTCGGCCTGCCCGATATTCGCGGTCGCGAACAAATTCTTAAGGTGCACATGCGCAAGGTGCCGCTGGACGAATCGGTTGATCCCTCGGTAATCGCGCGCGGGACCCCCGGTTTTTCCGGTGCGGAACTGGCCAATATCGTCAACGAAGCCGCACTGTTCGCCGCGCGCGCCAACAAGCGCCTGGTGACCATGGAAGATTTCGAGAAAGCCCGCGACAAGATCATGATGGGCGCCGAACGCAAAACCATGGTGATGAGCGAAAAAGAAAAGGAAAACACGGCCTATCACGAAGCCGGCCACGCCATTGTCGGGCGGCTGGTGCCGGAGCACGACCCTATTCACAAAGTCACCATTATTCCCCGTGGACGAGCCTTGGGCGTCACTCAGTTTTTGCCCGAGGAAGACAAATACAGCATCAGCAAGCGGGCGTTGGAGTCCCAGCTGTGTTCTTTGTTTGGCGGTCGGATAGCGGAAGAAATGACCCTGGGCGCCGAGGGCGTTACCACCGGCGCCTCCAACGACATTGAGCGCGCGACCCAGATGGCGCGCAGCATGGTGATGAAATGGGGCCTGTCGGAAAAGCTCGGGCCGCTTCATTATGGCGAGGAAGAAGGGGTTTATCCCGGTGTTACCACGACTAATTATTCCGGCGCAACATCGAAGCTTATCGACGAAGAGATTCGCAAAATTATCGATGATTGCTACAACCGGGCAAAAAAGATACTGACTGAGAACCGTGACATTCTGGAAGCCATGAAGGACGCACTCATGGAATACGAGACCATCGACGCGGAGCAGGTGAGCGACCTGATGGCTCGCCGCCCCATGCGGCCACCGCGCGAATGGCGGGATGACGACTTCGATGGTCATCTGGGCGGCAAGAAAACCCCCGACGACAAGGGCGGCAAAAAGCCCGGTACCATTGGCGGGCCCGCCAGCGAACACTGACGCGTAAACCGGTATTCGGGCCAGCATGCTGGCCCGTTTCTATTCGGTCGCCCGGTTTTGCCGGGCTTTTACTTTTAGGGGCCACCAGCGCCGTGATCCTCAGCTGCGGTAAACAGACGCTCGACCTTTCCCGCCCGGTTATCATGGGCATTCTCAACATCACCACCGATTCCTTTTCCGACGGCGGTAGCTATTTCTCCAACGGCCGTCCCGATCCGACCCTGGCCTTGCGACGGGTGGAAACAATGATCGCGGAGGGCGCGACGATAATCGATGTGGGTGGCGAATCCACCCGGCCAGGTGCCCAGGCGGTGAGCGTTGAGGAGGAACGTGAGCGGGTTCTGCCGCTGGTGGCGGCCATTCGCGAGCGTTTCGAGGTTATCGTGTCGGTCGACACCAGTTCGCCGGCGATAATGATGGCCGCGGCGGAAGCGGGCGCCGGTCTGATCAACGACGTGCGCGCATTGCAGCGCGGCGGTGCTCTCGAGGCAGCGGCGCAAACCGGCTTGCCGGTCTGCCTGATGCACATGCAGGGCGAACCGGACACCATGCAAGCCGATCCCCACTACAATGATGTAAGCGCCGAAGTGATGGCGTTCTTACAGCAGCGGGCGGCCGCTTGCGAGAGCGCCGGCATGGCGCCGGAGCGGGTCATTCTTGACCCCGGCTTCGGTTTTGGTAAAACGCTGCAACACAACCTTCAACTGCTGCGCGACTTACCTTCCATTGTGGCGCTGGGTTATCCGGTTTTGGTGGGTCTGTCCCGCAAATCCATGATTGGCAAAATGCTCAAGCGGGAGCTTGGCGAGCGTCTGCCCGCCAGTGTGGCGTTGGCCCTGTTGGCGGCGCAGCGCGGTGCAAAGCTGATTCGGGTCCACGACGTCGCCGCCACCCACGATGCGCTTCAAATTCTGGCGGCAATCGAGGACAATGCGCCGCCTGACAGCAGCGGCGACAACTAGTCTGACAGAGGGGGGTTGCGCGGCAATACTTTTTTTGAGCGATTGACTGCGGCGTATGGGAGCAATTGATTGTGGTTTCTGGGAGCAGATAACCGTGAATCTTGGGAGCAAATGACGATGGTTTCTAGGAGCAAATGACAATGGTTTTTAGGGGTGAATGACATGGCGCGACACTATTTTGGAACAGATGGCATCCGTGGCCGAGTGGGAGTGGAGCCCATCACCCCGGATTTTATGCTGCGCCTGGGTTGGGCCGCGGGTCGCATTCTGGCCGAGCGCTACAGTGGCCCCAAACTGATCTTGATCGGCAAGGACACGCGCATTTCCGGGTACATGTTTGAATCGGCCCTGCAGGCCGGCCTGATTAACAGCGGTGTCGATGTTGGTTTGTTGGGCCCCATGCCCACCCCGGCCATCGCCTACCTGACCCGTACCTTTCAAGCTCAAGCGGGCATTGTCATCAGCGCATCCCACAATCCCTTCCACGACAATGGCATCAAATTTTTCAGTGCCCAGGGCACCAAATTGCCGGACGATATCGAACACAGTATCGAAGCGCAGCTCAAGCAGCCCATGGTTACCGCTGAAAAACTGGGCAAGGCTCGCCGCATCGACGACGCCCAGGGGCGTTATATTGAATTTTGCAAAGGCACCATGCCTTGGGGTTTCACTCTGCAAGGACTAAAAATTGTGCTGGATTGTGCCCACGGCGCCACTTATCACGTGGCGCCCGACGTGTTCCGGGAACTGGGCGCGGAGGTCATAGCTATCGGCGCCGAGCCCGACGGTATGAATATTAACCTGGATTGCGGCTCGACCTCGCCACAAGCCCTGCAGGAGCGGGTCATCAAGGAGAAAGCCGACATGGGTATCGCGTTCGACGGGGACGGTGATCGGGTTATCTTCGTCGACAACAAGGGGGAAAAGGTAGACGGCGATGAGTTGCTCTACGTCATTGCCGCCCATCGCCAGGAGTATGGCGCCGGGTGCAACGGCGTAGTGGGGACCTTGATGAGCAACCTCGGCTTTGAAATGGCCCTGAAAGCGCTGAAAATTCCCTTCGCGCGCGCCAAGGTGGGTGATCGCTACGTGATTGAAGCCATGCGCAACAACGATTGGCTGCTGGGTGGCGAATCCTCGGGCCACATCATTTGTAGCGATGTTACTACCACCGGGGATGGTGTTATCGCTTCCTTGCAGGTACTTCTTGCTCTGGTGACTACCGGCAACAGCCTGCACGAGGCCAAGCAGGGCATGCAAAAAACACCCCAGTTCACAGTCAATGTTCGGATTTCCCAGCCCATTGATTTGGACGGCAACGCGGCCATTAAATCCGCCGTCCGGGATACCGAATCGCGGCTTAACGGCCGGGGTCGAGTATTGCTCCGACCCTCTGGCACCGAGCCCTTGATTCGGGTAATGGTCGAGGGGGATGACCAGCCTCTGGTCAAGGATCTTGCACACCAGTTGGCCAGCGTCGTGGAACAGTCCGTAGCCTGATTTTGTGCCGCTTAGCAAAGCGTTGTATCTTTGAGTTGACTTAGCTACCATTGGCGCCCGCTTTTCAGGGCCCCGAGTCAGAGGCAGTCCTATGCGTCGTCCACTTGTGGTTGGCAATTGGAAAATGAACGGCACCAAGCAGAGCGTGGCTGAGTTGTTGGACGGGTTGTTGGCGCGCTGGCAGGGGGTTCACAGAGCGGAAGTGGCGGTTTGCGCTCCCTATGTGCACCTGTATCAGGTGGCGCGCCAGTTGGCTGAGTCCAATATCCATTTTGGGGCCCAGGATGTCAGCCAGTATGACAACGGCGCTTATACCGGCGACATATCCGCCGCCATGCTCTCGGATATGTTCTGCCATTTCGTGATCGTAGGGCACTCGGAGCGGCGTCAGTATTATTCCGAAGGCAACCGTCTGGTGGCGAAGAAATTTGCCGTGGCCGTGGCAGCGAAGCTGACGCCTATTCTTTGCATTGGCGAATCCTTGGCCCAGCGCGAAGCCGACGACACCTTGGAGGTGATCAGCGAGCAACTGCACGCGGTGATCGATCAGGTGGGGGTGGACAAATTTACCCACGCCATTGTGGCCTACGAACCGGTATGGGCCATAGGTACCGGTCGCACCGCAACGCCGGAGCAGGCCCAGGAAGTGCATCGATTTATTCGCCAGCAACTGGGTGATGTCGGCGCGGCCACCCGTATTATCTACGGCGGTAGCGTCAAGCGAAGCAATGCCGTGGAATTGTTTCGACAACCCGATATCGATGGTGGGTTGATTGGTGGGGCATCCTTGGATCCCGCGGAATTCACTGTTATTTGCCAGGCGGCGGAGCTCCCGTCCGACTAGCAGGTTGTTAATGTGTCGCTTACAAGGCCGAGAGAGGCTAGCTGTTTTACAGCGTTTTTATATTAGAGAGTCATTATTATGGAAACCATGGTTATCGTTTTCCACGTGCTCGCCGCACTGGCCATGATCGGCCTGATATTGCTGCAGCAGGGCAAGGGCGCGGAAATGGGCGCGTCCTTTGGCGGCGGTGCTTCGCAAACCCTATTTGGTAGTCAGGGAAGCGGCTATTTTTTTAGTCGAATGACGGCTTTTATTGCGGTTATATTCTTCGTCACCAGTTTTTCCCTGGCAGTGATTGCCAAGGACAAGGTGGCCGTCAGCGACACCATCGGCATCCCGACCCTGTTGGAACAAGATGCCGGCGATGTTCCCCCCGCGGAAGACGATGGCGCGGCAGCGCCCCGATCCGACGTGCCGCCGGTGGAGCAAGCGCCAGGCAGCGATGTGCCGCCAGTGGAGGACGGCGCGGCTGATATTCCACAGTCAAGCGCGGATATACCCGCCGCCAGTGATGTAGAGGAAGCGGAAGCCCCGGAAACAGAACAATAATCGTTGCGTGCCGGGGTGAGGCACGGTCGCGCGGAACTGCACCGACGTTTAGACAAGCACCCAAATGCCCAAGTGGTGGAATTGACTCGCCCCGTCCATGGGGCTCGGCCTTCGGCCAACCTGGGAAAACGGTTGTCCTAATTTGCTCCCGGCAAATTAGTGGTAGACGATGTGCAGGAGGCACAAGTGTCGCGAGCGCAGGACGCGCAGGAGCGACCACGCGTAGCGTGACAGTCGCGTGGAAATGCACCGACATTTAGAAAAGCACCCAAATGCCCAAGTGGTGGAATTGGTAGACACGCTATCTTGAGGGGGTAGTGGCGTAAGCCGTGCCGGTTCAAGTCCGGCCTTGGGCACCATTAATGAAGGTACTCCAAAGGAGTACCTTCTCTCCATCCAAGGCCGGACTCCGTCCGGCGTAGATTCGCCCCGTCCTGGGGCTCACCCTCCGGGCAGCTCCTTGTGTCGCTGTCCTAATTTGTTCCAGACAAATTAGTGGGCACCATTTTTCTGTTCAGTTGCCAGATAACCTCCCACTGTCTTGCCCGCGACCAGATGTGTGGGGTCGTCGTCTCGGTATGTAGCCGGGGGATTACCCTCGGTCATACTGTGATCGCCTCAGTGACCTCATTCATCGCATCAATGAGCGGCATGGCTTCAATTTCGCCACGCATTGGAAAGGTATCCTTTCCCTTATAAATCAATAGGCGACGTTCAGCGCCAACGTCGTCGGCAGCGTTGTGGAAACCGCGATTCACGGTCGGAACGGAATTTAGTTTGATTTCTATGGCCCAGCAGCGTCCCGGTGCAAATTCCAAAATGAGGTCTGCTTCCGCGCCCGCGCCGGTACGATAGAAATACGGTTTTACGCGGCCAAGGCCGGCATTAATAAGATTTTCAATAACAAATCCTTCCCAGCTTTTTCCCGATACGGAGTGGTTGCGTAAGTCCTCCATCGTTTTTAAATTGAGTAGGGCGTGAACAATGCCGCTGTCTCGAATAAACGGTCTGGGTGATTTGACCAAGCGCTTGCCCGTATTGGCATACCACGGTCGCAGGACGCGAACCAATAGTAATTTTTCCAGGATATCGAGATAACGCGAGACTGTATGGCCGCTAACACCCAGTGACCGTGCATAACGTTGTGCGTTGAACAGCTCGCCCTGGTCGTTTGCGAGCATCCGGCAAAAGCGGTCCATTTGCTCAGTCGCGACTTGTAGCCCGAATTGTGCCAGGTCGCGTTCCAGATAAGTTTGGATGAAATCGATTCGCCATTGCAGGCTTTCGGAAGGACCGTCGCGAAGGTAACTGAGCGGAAATCCCCCCTGTATCCATAATCGGTCTAAATTGTTCAGGGTTGTTGTGTCTTTTAGCGTTTCATCCTTTTCTATTTCGCGTGCACTTAAAATACCCAGTTCAATATAGCTGATACGCCCGGCCAGGCTTTCTGATGATTGTCGGAGTAAATCCATGGAAGCAGAGCCCAGGATGAGAAACTTGCCGGTTTTTGATTCCATCCGGCGGCGCTCGTCAATCTGTCCTCTCAACACTGAAAAGATTTCCGGGACCCGTTGAATCTCGTCAAGAATGATCAGCTTATCCTTGTAAGCCGAGAAGTAAGCGATGGGATCATCCAGTTGACGGCGATCCAATGGGTTTTCAAGGTCTAGGTAGCGAGCATTTGCTCCGTGCTCGGTGGCTATTTCTCGGGCCAAGGTTGTTTTCCCCACCTGCCTGGGGCCGAGTAATGCCACGCTATCAAACTGGGACAGTCGGGTTTTGATAAGTTGGAGCGATTCACGTCTAATCATCCTTGCAATATAGAGATGTAATTTCAATATTGCAAGGTTACGGCGTCGCGACCCGGTTCTAGTCCGATTCTTATACGTTGCGTGACCAGTTGTCGCTTTTCATCACACAACCATCCCCCGTAAAGCGAGCGGGGTCGACGGAGCAGGATCGGCTCCTTGAGACCCCTTAAAGGGGGTGCATTCGTGGTGAATCCAAGCCTGTGCTTTCATCCCGTTTGGCACTACGCACGGTATTTCTAAATCGCATGACAAATCGGCACGACTGCATGAATGCAGGAGGTAGAGCAACGCGGGAGCAGTTGCCGAGGAAAGCCGATTTGTCACAGCAGCAAATACCGGACTTCTGGCCCGGTACACGCCCCAAACCTCGGCGAATCCCCCCTTTACACTACTCCCGCAACTGTAAAACTCTGCGTGCCTCTCCAGCAGAGCTGGGGGTCTCCCGTATTTGCTAGCGGTGACAAACCAGCCGCTGAGGCTCTTCCTTTTCTTTTCTCCCAAGCGCGTGATTGTGCGAATTTTAAGCTTTCGATGTGTATTCAAAAAAATAAATGACGGAAAAATGCATTAAGATGCCCGGGTAGTCGCGCACGCTGGAGTGGAAGTCATCGATGAGGTCCGATAATAACGAGGTAGTGCTGAAGAAAGCGTCGCTTGATGACAAGTATGCGCTGGAGTCCGGCCGGGCGTACATGACGGGGGTGGAAGCTCTGGTCAGGTTGCTCATTCTTCAGCGTCAGCGGGATGCATTGCGGGGGCTGAACACGGCCGGCTTTGTCTCCGGTTATCGCGGCTCGCCGCTGGGTGGCCTGGATCAGGCGCTGTGGAAGGCCCACCCCTATCTGGATCGACATCAAATCCGTTTTCAACCGGGTATTAACGAAGATTTGGCCATGACCGCCGTGCGCGGAACGCAGGAAGTCACCCTGTTTCCCGGTGCGCTGCACGAGGGCGTGTTTGGCATGTGGTACGGCAAGGGGCCGGGTCTGGATCGGAGCATGGATGCTCTGAAGCACGCCAACGCCGTGGGTTCGTCCAAGTACGGTGGCGTCCTGGCGGTGGCGGGGGATGACCACGGCTGCATATCGTCCAGCTTGCCGCACCAGTCGGAACACGATTTTATTGCTGCTTCGGTGCCAGTTTTGGCGCCTTCCAATGTTCAGGAAATTCTCGATTACGGGATACTCGGCTGGGAGCTCTCGCGCTATTCCGGCTGCTGGGTCGGTTTGAAAGTGTGTACCGAAGTGTGCGATTCGGCGGCGGCAGTGGAAATGGACGCCACTCGTATTGAGGTGCGTGTGCCGCAAGGGTTTGAGTTGCCGGAAGACGGATTGCACGCCCGCTGGCCGGACAGCCCCATGGACCAGGAACGTCGTCTCAATCGCCACAAAATTTATGCGGCGCGAGAGTTTGCCCGGGTCAATGGACTGAATCGCGTGGTCATGGACAGCCCCAATCCGAGTCTCGGCATCATCGCTACCGGCAAGGCCTACCTCGACGTGTTGCAGGCTTTTGATGATTTGGGAATCGCGGCCACCCGGGCCGAGGCACTTGGTATCCGCTTGCTCAAAGTTGGCATGCCCTGGCCGCTTGAGCCCACCGCCATCCGCGACTTCGCCCGGGGACTGGACGAAATTCTGGTGGTGGAGGAAAAGCGCAGCGTTATTGAAGATCAGCTAACCGGCCAACTGTATAACCTGCCGGTCGAGCAAAGGCCGCGAGTCGTCGGTGAGTTCGACGAGCGGGGCAAGGTATTACTTGGCAACCTGGGCGAACTGAATCCCGCCGACGTCGCCCGTGCTATTGCCAGTCGTATTGCCGACCACGCGCAAAGCAAAACAATGAAGGACCGAATGGCGTTTTTGGAATTCAAGGAGAAAGCATTGGCCGACTCCGCCGCCGTCGTTTCCCGGACCCCTTATTACTGTTCCGGTTGTCCGCACAATACCTCTACCGTTGTGCCGGAGGGTAGCCGGGCAATGGCTGGCATTGGCTGTCACTACATGGCCATGTGGATGGATCGCGATACTGAAACGTTTACCCAGATGGGTGCCGAGGGGACCACTTGGATCGGCCAGGCGCATTACACATTGAATAAGCACGTGTTCCAGAATCTGGGAGACGGCACCTATTTTCATTCGGGACTATTGGCCATTCGCGCGGCGGTGGCGGCCGGGGTCAACATCACCTACAAGATCTTGTACAACGACGCGGTGGGCATGACCGGCGGTCAGCCGGTCGACGGCGTGTTGACGGTGGAAGACATCGTGCGGCAGGTAGGCGCCGAAGGAGTGAAGCGGGTTGCAGTAGTCAGCGACGACCCGAAAAAATACCCCGGCAGCTTTCCGACGCGTCAAGGTGTAAGTATTCACCACCGCGATCAGCTCGACGCTGTGCAGCGTGAGCTTCGGGAACTGGTGGGCACCACGGTGCTGATCTACGATCAAACCTGCGCGGCGGAAAAGCGCCGCCGGCGCAAGAAGGGGCAGCTTCCGGATCCGCGGAAACGTGTGTTTATCAACCAAGCGGTGTGCGAAGGCTGTGGTGATTGCAATGATAAATCCAACTGCCTGTCGGTGTTGCCCAAGGAAACCGAATTTGGACGCAAACGCGTAATCGATCAGGCTTCGTGCAACAAGGATTTCAGTTGTCTGAAAGGCTTTTGCCCCAGTTTCCTCACGGTGGAAGGCGCGGATCTGCGGCGCAATCGCGTCGAGATTCCGTCCAACATGGTATTGCCGACGCCAGTTCTGCCAGCCCTGGACCGACCTTGGAACATCGTGATTGCCGGCATTGGCGGTACCGGCGTGGCGACGGTGGGCGGCATTCTGGGCATGGCGGCTCATTTGGAAGACAAGGGCTGTTCGGTTTTTAATCTCACCGGCATGGCGCAGAAATTCGGGCCGGTGATGAGCCATGTGCGGATCGGCACTCAACCCGAGGATATTCAGGCCCCCCGCGTAGCGGCGGGAGATGCGGACCTCCTGATGGGTTGCGATCTGGTGGTGGCCGCCAGCGACGAGTCGCTGGTCAGGGTTGGTATCGGTCGCAGCCACGCCGTTATCAACGGCAACGAGTCAGCCACCGCGGATTTTATCAAGGACCGGGACATGGTCTTCCCCGCCGACCCAATGAAGACCCGAATTGCCCGGGAAGCCGGACAAGACCGAACGCATTTCGTCGATGCCACGCGCATCGCTTCCGAATTGTTGGGCGACTCCATCGCGGCCAACATGTTCTTGTTGGGCTACGTTTGGCAAAAAGGCCTGATCCCTGTGTCAGCACAAGCAATCACAAACGCCATTGAACTCAACAAGGTGGCTGTCTCCTTCAACTGTGAGGCCTTCGACTGGGGGCGTCGGGTAGCCCATCAGCCGCAAGTGGTCGACGAACTTGTACCATCCGAAGTGGTTTTTTCCCCAGATCAAGCACCGTTGGAGGTGCTTGTTGAGCGGCGCTGTAAAAATTTGGTGGATTACCAGAACGCGGACTATGCCACCCACTATCGTCACTTCGTCGAGCGAGTTATCGCGGCGGAGCATGCGACCATGGGTGCCAAGTTCGCGGATATGGCATTTTCCCGTGCGGTGGTGAACAACCTTTTCAAACTGATGGCCTACAAGGACGAGTACGAAGTTGCGCGTCTGTACAGCTCGCAAGAATTCATTGCGAAGCTCGAGAAGCAATTCGAGAATAAGCCGCGTTTGACCTTCCATTTGGCCCCTCCACTGTTTGCCAGGCGCAATCCGCAAACCGGCCAGCTTGAGAAACGCGAATTCGGCCCCTGGCTGATGCAGGTGTTCAAGATCCTCGCAAAACTAAAACGGTTGCGCGGCACGCGCCTGGATATTTTTGGCTATACCGCCGAGCGCCGGATGGAACGGCGTTTGGTCGAGGAATACCGCGGGCTAATCGAAACGCTAACAGCGAACCTTACCCGAGCCAACTATTCAACGGCCGTCGCTTTGGCTGAACTGCCGCAAACCATGCGCGGATTCGGCCACGTGAAGGAAGGCAATGTTCGCGAAGCCGAAATCCGCAAACAGGCGCTTTTAAAACGGTTTACCCAACGCGAAGAGTCCGAGTGCGTGGTGCGCATTGTGGAAGCCGCTTATTGACTTTCTGTAGAGCGGGTTCGGCGCCGGCACAAGCGCCCGTTTTCTTCGTCCAACTTAAAGGTACCACAGGCCCGGTGTGACGCGCGTCGCTCTGAACGTTGGGCGCGGTGGCTGGGCATGGAGGGTCCTTAAAGCGAAAGTGCTCGGTTGGCTATTTGTTTCCGAAAACCGGCGGCGACATGGTAGAATTTTGCGGAATTGCCAGGTGGCGCGCTATAAATGTTGGGCCGCGCTAAATTCACGTACCATGCCCAAGTACGTGCGAGTTCCCCAGGTACACTCATCCATATTGGGTCGACTATGCAGTTATCCAAGTTCGGCAAAAAATTTTGCGGTGATTCGGCCACGGTTTCCCTGATGGATGACTTGGGGGAGGCGCTGACCAACAACCCGGAGCTACTGTTCATGGGCGGCGGCAACCCGGCCAGAATACCGGCGGCCGAAGCGATTTTTCAAAATGCCCTGCACCACATCCTGGCCGACCAGGGAAAGACCCACAAAATGCTCGGTATCTACCAATCTCCCCAGGGCGACCCGGAGTTTTTGCAAGGTATCGCCTTACTGCTGTCCACCCAGTTTGGTTGGAACATAACTGCCCGCAACATCGCCGTAGCCAACGGCAGCCAGTCGGCGTTTTCTGTTTTGTTCAATTTGTTCGCTGGCGAGTATCAGGACAACGGTTTTAAGCGGGTACAATTGCCTCTCGTGCCCGAATACGTGGGTTACGAGGACGTTGGTTTCGCCGACGATTTCTTTCGGGGCAACCTGCCGTTGGTGGAATACACCGGCGATAACAGTTTCAAGTATCATGTCGACTTCGACAGTTTGACGATTACCCCGGACACGGGTTTACTCTGTGTCTCCCGACCCACCAATCCCACCGGCAATGTCCTCACCGACGCTGAAGTGGAACGCTTGGCATCGCTGGCGGAACAACATAATATTCCGTTTATCCTCGATGGCGCTTACGGTACACCTTTTCCGAATATTATCTTTACTACTGCGAAACCTTACTGGTCGCCGAATACGATCCTGGTACTGAGCTTGTCCAAACTGGGCCTGCCGGGCGCGCGGACCGGCATCGTAGTGGCCAATGAAGATGTCATAGACGCCTTCGTAAAAGCCAATACCATTCTCAGCCTCGCCTGCGGCAATCTGGGTCCCGCCATGGCCAAGGAAATGTTGCGCGACAATGAGTTGCTACGCCTATGTGATGAGGTTGTCCGTCCTTTTTATTTTCAGTCCGCGCAACAGGCTATCCAATGGATTCACGAATCTTTCGCAGGATTGCCTTACCGTATTCACAATGCCGAAGGGGCTATCTTTCTTTGGCTGTGGTTTGAAGGCCTACCCATCACCAGTCGGGAACTGTACCAACGTCTGAAAAAGCGCGGGGTATTGGTTTTGGCGGGCGAAAACTTTTTTGTCGGCTTACAGGAAGACTGGCAACACCAATACGAATGTATTCGGCTGACCTATTGCCAGGATCCGAAAGTTGTACGGCGGGGGATTGAAATTATTGCGGAGGAAGTTAGTGCAGCTTATGGAAAATAGTGAGACGTGAGATGTAAGACGTGAGATGAAAGGGACAAAAAACACGCCGATTAAAGATTGATATAGAGGAATTGGTTTTATACTGATCACGTCTCACGTCTCACGTCTCACGTCTCACGTCTCACGTCTCACGTCTCACGTCTCACACCTCAGCGCCAGTGATTCTGCCAAGCCACCATCACTCTTTCCGGATACCAGTACTGGCCATAGCTGCCGTTATAGCGGGCGAGGGCTTCGGCAATTCGGCCGTCGGACTTGTCCAGATAGTATTTTAGAATGGTGCAGCCATAGCGCAGATTGGTTTCCAGGTCGATGAGGTTGTCGTCGGGTCGGCCGATTTCGTGCTTCCAGAAAGGCATCACCTGCATAATCCCCTGGGCCCCGGCGCGTGAAATCGCAAACCGGTCAAATGCGCTTTCCACTTCGATAACCGCCAACACTACTTCTGGCTGCAAATCGGCCGAGGTGGCGGCGCGATGGATGCTGCGCAGCAGGTTTAGGCGTTTTTCGGGATCTTTTATGAACCTTGTCAGTCGATCCGATTTGCTTAACAACCACACCTCCGCATCGAAACGATCCACGAAGCTGTCGCTGCTGGCAATAGTCTTCTGTAGCAGCAGACGCAGTTCATCATCGACTGGCGGCAGATCGTCGGCGAACGCCGCGCCGGCCGCCAGCCACAAACAGGCAGTCAGAACCGCATTGGGAAAGAAGGCTCGCCTTCGTGTCATCGTTTTGCTTTCCGTCTGTGCGCCTACTGTTTTCCAATGAAGCTTAGCAGTTCTCCGCAAGGGACGTCCTGCTTTTCGCCGCCGCAGCGGTGCTGGTACTCAACCGTGCCTTGCTCCAGACCCCGCTCACCCACCACCACGCGGTGGGGGATGCCCATCAGCTCCACGTCCGCCAGGGTGGCGCCGAGCCGTGCCTTGGGATCGTCCATGTATAACACGTCATACCCTGCCGATTGTAATTGCCCATAGTAGCTTTCGCATTGTTGGGCGACCGCTGGGGATTTTTGGATGTTTATCGGCACAAGTGCAACCTGGAAAGGTGCGATGGATGTGGGCCAGATAATGCCCTTGTCATCGTGGTTCTGCTCGATGGCCGCAGCCACGATGCGCGATACGCCGATGCCGTAGCAGCCCATGGTCATGGGTCTTTCCTTGCCGTTTTCGTCCAGCACGCGGGCGTTCATGGCTTGGCTGTACTTTTCTCCCAGTTGAAAAATGTGACCTACTTCAATTCCGCGCATTATTTCCAGGGTGCCCTTGCCGTCCGGGCTGGGGTCGCCGGGTAGCACATTGCGAATGTCCTCGATTCGCGCAGCTTCCAAATCGCGGCCCCAATTGACGCCTTTTAAATGGAAACCGTCCTTGTTCGCGCCACACACGAAGTCGCCGAGGGACGCCGCGCTGCGATCGACAATAGCGGGAATGGGTAGTTTGACTGGCCCGATGGAGCCCACACCACAGCCCAACGCGCTTTTCACCTGTGCTTCCGAGGCAAAGCTCAGCGGTGCCGCGACGCCGCTGAGCTTTTCCGCCTTGACTGCGTTGAGTTCGTGATCGCCACGCAAGACCAGTGCGATCAGGCCTTGCTCGCCGGTCTCATCTTCCTCGCCCAGGACAATCAAGGTTTTCGCCACCTGATCGGCGCCGACGTTTAGAAATGCGCTGACCGCATCGATGGAATGCTGTCCCGGCGTGGCGACTTCCTCCAACGTTTGGCTAGGTGTGGTGGTTACTGTCGGTGCCAGCGCTTCGGCTTTTTCCACATTGGCCGCATAATCGCTTTCACTGCTAAAGGCGATAGCATCTTCGCCGCTTTCCGCCAGCACGTGAAACTCGTGGGAGCCAGAACCGCCGATGGCACCGGTGTCCGCCAGCACGGGGCGGTATTCCAGACCGATGCGGTCGAAAATGTTGCAATAGGTTCGGTGCATTAATTGGTAAGTGTCTTTCAGGCACTCTTCCGTCAGGTGGAAGGAGTAGGCGTCCTTCATGAGAAATTCCCGGGCGCGCATCACACCAAAGCGCGGACGGCGCTCGTCCCGGAATTTGGTTTGAATTTGATAGAAATTCATCGGCAATTGCTTGTAACTGTTCAGCTCGTTGCGCGCAATATCGGTAATCACCTCTTCGTGGGTGGGACCGAGACAAAAAGGACGCTCGTGCCGGTCGTGCAAGCGCAGTAGTTCCGGCCCGAATTGACCCCAGCGACCGGATTCCTCCCACAGCTCAGCGGGCTGGACCACCGGCATCAGCACCTCCATTGCGCCGGCTTTATTCATTTCCTCGCGCACGATGTTTTCCACCTTCTGCAACACGCGCAAGCCCAAGGGCAACCATGTGTACAGGCCGGAGGCTAACTTGCGGATCATGCCGGCGCGCAGCATCAGCTGATGGCTGATTACCTCGGCATCGGCGGGTGTTTCCTTTAGGGTGGCAATCAAATAGCGGCTGGCTCGCATAGTTTCGGTACCGTGTAGACCTGCTTGTCTGTGGACGGATAGGAGGCGTATTCTACGGGTGTTAGCCGCTTTTTTTTAGCCCCACTGCGGCTATCAAGTGGTGTGCTAACAAAATGTCGGTACAAAGCGGATGTCACGCGAAAATGGAGGCGAACAGGCCATGTTTAAGCTTCATCCCCAACTTGCAAAGGATACCGAGTTATTGGGCGAATTTCCCCTCTCACTAGTGTTGTTGAGCCGGGATGCCAATTATCCCTGGTGTATGCTGGTGCCGCGGCGGGAAGCCTTGCGGGAAATTCACCACCTGGGTGACGACGACCGCATTCAGCTCATGGTTGAGTCCTGCCACCTGGCAGAGGTCATGGTGGATTTGTTCGTGCCGGATAAGATGAATGTGGCGGTACTGGGTAATCAAGTGCCGCAGTTACACATGCATCATGTAGCGCGGGTCACCACGGACCCGGCGTGGCCCGGTCCGGTGTGGGGCAGGGTGCCGGCCAAGCCCTATGATCCCGACAAACTCCAGTCGACGGTCACCAGGCTTCAGAGTGCACTCGCGGGGGAGGATTTTGTGGCGAACGGGACTGGGAAGTGGGAAGTAGGGAGTAGGAAACGCCCCTGGGCGCGGCTGCGCGGTGCCCAGGGGCGTAGGATTGAAGAATGAGCCGGATTAGCTGGCCATTTCCTTCATTTTTTTCAGGGGGCGGATCTTGACCTGAGTACTGGCGGGCTTGGCCTTGAACATGGTTTGCTCGCCGGTAAAGGGGTTAATGCCTTTGCGCGCCTTGCGGGCGGGCTTCTTGACGGTAACCACCTTGAACAGGCCGGGCAGGACGAACTCGCCGGCACCGCGCTTGGAAATGTGCCCTTCAATCACGGAAGACAACTCGTCGAGAACCGCCGAAACCTGCTTGCGCGACAGCTCAGTACTCTCGGCAAGGTGGTTCAGCAGCTGAGTCTTGCTGTAACGGTCTTTGATCGTTTTCGGTGCTTTTGCAGGGGCGGCTTTTTTCACTGATTTTTTTGCCGCTTTCTTGGCAGGTGCCTTTTTCTTGGCAGCTTTCTTGGCGGGAGCCTTCTTTTTAGCAGCAGTCTTTCGAGCAGCCATGCGCGTTTCCTTATATTGGGTTGGTTAAATGTTTGGCGAACAATGCAATGAATAGTCCGCACAGCGTATCCAATTGCGTAAATTTGGGTCGTTGGCAGCTAGGAAAACGCCAAAAAACCCTGTATTTACAGCTTTAAAACCACCGGTGTTTCGGCTGCGCCTATATATAAAGGATAAAAAGCATTCGAGCAACCAAAATATGAAGGAAATAGCGGATTTTTAGCTTGCGGGGACTATATTTGACAAGCTGCCTCGAATTTCGGCGGCGTTCGGCCAAAAACGGGCATGCCTAATGTAGATCTTACAATACAGGGAACAGGGTTGTCAGGTTATCAGGTAACAGGTAACAGGTAACAGGGAACAAACAGGGAGAACAGCGGGGCGGGTGTGCTAGGTGAGTTGGTCTGCCACGCGGCCGGGTGGAGATATTGGGGCCGCGATGGTTCGGCTTGATTTTTTGTACCGCGCACCCATATTCCCGCTGCATCTACGGCCTCCTGATTTTCAGTATAGAGTGCTGAGGCTCCCCAGGGGCTCCCGCCCTAGGGTATAATGCGCGGCTTTCCCGAAAATACCAGGGAGTGGGATAAAATTATTGGTTTTGAGGTGCGTCCATGCCAATTTACGAATATCAGTGTCAGTCCTGTGATCATGGGTTCGAGGTTTTACAGAAGATGAGCGATCCGCTATTGACGGATTGTCCCGCCTGCCACCAACAAGCCTTGCGTAAGAAGGTATCCGCGGTGGCATTCCGGCTCAAGGGTGGCGGCTGGTATGAGACCGACTTCAAAACCGGCAAGAAAAAGAATGTGGCTGGGGAAAAGCCGGTCGAAGGCGTGAGCAAGAATGGTAGCGACAAAGGAGAGAGCAAAAGCGCGGACTCCAAAAGCGGCGAGAGCAAAGGTAGTTCGTCGCCGAAACCCGGCACCGCGGCCGCCGTAGCCGCGAGTTAGTCACGCCAGTTGCGCTTATCGAGCGCGTCCACCGATATTCAAGGGTCCACCCACTACCGCCGGGGCTGCCCCATCACAGTTAGGATTTCTTCTATGCGCAGTAGCTACTGTGGCGTTATTGATGCCACATACATCGACAAGCAAGTCACGCTTTGCGGCTGGGTTGACCGCCGCCGCGACCACGGCGGAGTGATATTTATTGATCTGCGCGATCGCGAGGGCATCGTCCAGGTGGTGTTCGACCCGGATGCCAAGGAGAATTTCAAACTGGCGGACAAGGTTCGCAGTGAATACGTGTTGCAAGTGAGCGGCAAGGTGCGCGCCCGCACCCCGGAGACAGTCAATCCCAATATGCCCACCGGGGAAATTGAAGTGTACGGGGCCGAGCTGACCCTACTCAACGCGGCCGAAACACCGCCCTTTCCGCTCGATGAACATCAGTCGGTGGGTGAAGAGGTCCGCCTCAAATACCGCTACATGGATCTGCGTCGCCCGGAAATGCAGCGCATTCTGCGCCTGCGTTCGCGAGTTACCGCGGCGGTGCGCAACTTCCTGGATGCCCAGGGTTTTGTGGACATTGAAACCCCAATCCTCACCCGCGCCACACCGGAAGGCGCGCGCGACTATCTGGTGCCTTCGCGAACCCACCCGGGCAAGTTCTTCGCGCTGCCGCAATCGCCCCAGTTGTTTAAACAGCTGCTCATGGTCTCCGGCTTCGACCGCTACTATCAGATTGCCAAGTGCTTTCGCGACGAAGATCTGCGGGCCGAGCGGCAACCGGAGTTTACCCAGATCGATGTTGAGACCTCCTTTTTGGAGGAGCAGGACATCATGGCGATTAACGAAGCCATGATTCGCCAACTGTTCAGCGACATCCTAGGTGTGGACCTGGGTGATTTTCCGCGTATGACCCATGCCGAGGCGATGCGCAAATACGGCTCGGACAAACCGGATCTGCGCATTCCCCTGGAATTGAGCGACGTCAAGGACCTGATGACGGAAGTGGAATTCAAAGTCTTTTCGGGACCCGCCAAAGATCCGAAAGGTCGGGTTACCGCGCTCAAAGTGCCCGGCGGCAACGACAAGCTGACCCGCAAGCAAATCGACGATTACACCAAATTTGTCGGCATCTATGGCGCCAAGGGACTGGCTTACATCAAGGTAAACGACTTATCGGATCTGGAAAATGGCTTGCAATCGCCGATTGTAAAATTCCTCCCGACGGAGGTACGCAAAGCCATTCTGGAGCGGGTGCAGGCCGAGAACGGCGATTTGCTGTTCTTTGGCGCCGACAAAGCCAAGGTGGTTTCAGAAGCGTTAGGCGCATTGCGCAACAAACTAGGCGAAGATCTGAAGCTTTATACCTGCGAATGGGCACCCCTGTGGGTCGTGGACTTCCCCATGTTCGAGCAGGACGACGATGGTAGTCTGTCCGCCTTGCATCACCCATTCACCGCCCCTTCCTGCGGACCTGACGAACTGCGGGCCAATCCGGAGGGGGCTTTGTCGCGTGCATACGATGTGATATTGAATGGCACCGAACTGGGAGGTGGCTCCATTCGCATTCACGATCGGAGCATGCAACAGGCGGTTTTCGAAATACTGAAGATCAGTCCGGAAGAGCAGCAGGAAAAATTTGGTTTTCTCCTGGACGCGCTCAAATACGGCGCACCGCCCCACGGTGGTATCGCCTTCGGTCTGGATCGCCTGATTATGTGGATGGCCGGAGTTCCGTCCATTCGCGACGTTATCGCCTTTCCGAAAACACAAACCGCCGGCTGTGTCATGACCGACGCACCGGGTACGGTGGACGGAGACCAATTGCGGGATCTGAACATTCGGCTGCGCAAGAAAGACGAGCAAAAGAGCGGATAAAGGTAAGCGAGTCCTACGGCCGGCCCCCGCGCTTATGGTAAAGGACACGCGAACAAACTGGCAATCGCGCTCAGTATACTGGATACTTGTACACGTGAGGCCGGTTTTTGCTCCTGCAAAACCGGCATACACGCCATCCCTGGCGATAACGTGACGTCCAGAGACCGACCATTGAAGAGTGGCGATTGAAATGTCCTTAGTTCTGGGAATCGACCCCGGTTCTCGCAAGACGGGGTTCGGCATTATTAGCAGCCTCGGCGCCCGGGCTGAATATGTTACCAGCGGCGTAATTCGCGTTCCCGACGTTTGCTTGGCGGAACGGCTCAAGCTCATCTTCGATTCCATCACCGAAATTATCCAGGAATACTGCCCCCAGGAAATGGCCATCGAGCAAGTATTCATGGCAAAGAGCGCTGCCTCGGCGCTGAAGCTGGGCCAGGCGCGCGGAGCGGCGATTGTGGCGGCTGCGGCCCAGGATCTCCCGGTCTCGGAATACGAGGCGCGCAAGGTGAAGCAATCGGTGGTGGGCAGCGGCGCGGCGGACAAACTCCAGGTCCAGCATATGATAAAAACCTTGCTAAAGTTGCCCAGCGCACCCCAGGAAGACGCGGCGGACGCCCTGGCCGTAGCCCTGTGTCACGCCAACACTCAACGACATCTGATAAGATTTGCCCACGCCCGCAGCTTCCGGCGGGGCAGAATTGTTTAGGATCAGTCGCTAGTCTCTAGTCGCTAATCGCTAGTCCAATTAACACCAGACTGGCTTTATCGACTAGGGATTAGCGACTAGCGACTAGCGACTTTTTCTATGATCGGTAGACTGCGCGGCATTTTGGTGGAGAAGCATCCTCCGGATTTACTGGTGGATGTGAATGGCGTCTACTATGAAGTCCAGGTGCCCATGACCAGTATTTACCGCTTGCCGGACGCTGAATGTGAGATCACGCTGCATACCCATTTCGCCGTCAATGAGACTGCTCAGCAGCTGTTCGGCTTTGCGGACAAAAGAGACCGCGAACTATTTCGTGCCCTGATCAGGGTGAATGGGGTAGGGCCAAAACTGGGACTGGCGATTCTCTCGGGTATGGAAGCGGACGATATCGTCCGCTTCGTACGAGATGACAACCCGGCGGCGCTGGTCAAGGTGCCGGGTGTTGGTAAGAAAACGGCGGAGCGCCTGATCATAGAATTGCGTGATCGGCTTAAGGATTGGCAGCCTGGTGGTGCTTCGGTGAGCGGTCGGCAAATACCGGCGAACGATGATCAGACGGTCCGGCGCGACGACAGATCCCTGGTGGCGGAAGCCGAAAGTGCCTTGATTGCCTTGGGCTACAAGCCGGCCCACGCTGCCCAGGTTGTCATGGCCACGCAGAAAGAACATCAACTGGAACGTTGCGAGGATCTGATTCGGCTGGCACTGCGCAGCATGGCGACCGTCTGAAGCGGCCTTTGAAGCGACAGCTATATTCCCCAAGGTACACCCATGATTGAAAAAGACCGCATCATCGAACCCATCGCCCAGCCGCGGGAGGATCATCAGGATCGCGCCGTGCGACCCAAGCGGCTCCGCGAATATATTGGCCAGCCGGCGGTCAGCGAGCAAATGGGTATTTTTATTGAAGCGGCTCGAAATCGTTCCGAAGCCCTGGATCACACTTTAATTTTTGGCCCGCCGGGGCTGGGCAAAACCACCCTGGCCAACATCATCGCCCAGGAAATGGGGGTGGATATGAAGAGCACCTCCGGCCCGGTGCTGGAAAAGGCCGGTGACCTGGCGGCACTAATGACCAACCTGGAACCGGGCGATGTGCTGTTTATCGATGAAATCCATCGCCTTAGCCCAGTGGTGGAGGAGGTCATCTATCCGGCCATGGAGGATTTTCAACTGGATATCATGATTGGCGAAGGACCGGCCGCGCGTTCCATTAAACTGGATATCCCACCGTTTACCCTGGTGGGTGCGACCACTCGTGCGGGTTTGTTGACCTCCCCCTTGCGCGATCGCTTCGGCATTGTGCAGCGTCTCGAATTCTACAACATCGAAGACCTTACCCGGATTGTTACGCGCTCCGCGCAGTTAATGAAAATTGTGATTGAAGCCAAGGGCGCGCTGGAAATCGCGCGGCGCTCGCGCGGTACGCCGCGGATTGCCAACCGACTGCTGCGCCGGGTGCGGGATTTTGCCGAGGTGAAGGGTGACGGTACCATCTCCGGCGAGGTGGCCGATCTCGCGCTGAACATGTTAAAAGTCGACAATCAGGGTTTCGATCACATGGACCGCCGCATGCTGCTAACCATGATTGAAAAATTCGCCGGGGGTCCGGTGGGTGTCGACAGCCTGGCCGCGGCGCTCAGCGAAGAGCGCGATACCATTGAAGATGTGGTGGAACCGTATCTGATACAACAAGGTTTCATCACTCGCACACCGCGTGGTCGCGTGGTTACCCAGCATGCCTACAATCACTTTGGTTTGTCCGCCGCCGGCAAGAACGGCGGCGAGCCCGACCAGCCCAGTTTGCTTGACTGACTGGCCTCGTCTTGCCCTGTTATCCGCCATTCCCGGGAGTTGAATAAATCACATGGAGGAATTTTCCCTGCCAGTCAAAGTCTATATCGAGGACACGGATGCAGGAGGCATTGTCTATCACGCGAACTACCTCAAATATATGGAGCGTTCCCGCACCGAATTTATCACCCGTCTGGGTTATGATAAGCCCGCCACTCTGGAAAATAGTCTATTGTTGGTGGTTCATTCGATGAAAATCGATTTTGTGCAGGCCGCTGTCTTGGGCGAGGAGCTTAATGTTTTCACCCGGGTCAGCAAGGTTGCGCGCAGCTACGTGGAATTCGAGCAGGTGGTTAAACGTGCGGATGTGCCGCTGTGTCGGGCCGATGTGAAAGTTGCCTGCGTCGGCAAGCGGGAAATGAGGCCAACCGCCATGCCCCAGGGATTGCGCAGTGCCTTGCAGGCGGTACTTTAGTTTGGTTGGGGCGGATTTTTACAGTTTAATAATGAGTGGATCGATAATTTATGGGTGAAACAGTTTATGGGTGAAACAGCGGAAACCTTGTCATTGTGGAGTTTGGTTGTTAACGCCAGTCCCTTGGTGCAACTGGTTATGCTTATCCTGTTGGCCGCATCGGTGGTTTCCTGGATGATGATTGTTCAGCGGGGTATTTACCAGAAGAGTGCTCATCGGTCCTTCCTCGCTTTTGAAAAAGAATTCTGGTCAGGCGTCGATCTCAATCAACTGTTTCGCCAAGGCAACGCCAAGGGAAGCAGGATCGACGGGGTCGAGAACATCTTCCGTGCCGGCTTCAAGGAATTCACCCGCCTGCGGCAGAAGGGCAATGTGGATGCACTGGCGATCATGCAAGGCACCGAGCGGGCCATGCGGGTCGCTTTGCGAAGGGAGACCGAGAAACTGGAAACCAACTTGCCATTCCTTGCCAGCGTGGCTTCGGTCAGCCCCTACATCGGCTTGTTCGGGACCGTGTGGGGGATAATGAATTCGTTTCGGGGCCTCGCCACGGTCCATCAGGCTACCCTATCCGCCGTTGCGCCCGGTATTTCCGAGGCCTTGATCGCCACCGCCATGGGGCTGTTTGCCGCCATCCCGGCGGTGATCTTCTACAATCGCTATTCGGCGCGAGCGGAAAGCCTGAGCACTTATTATGAAACTTTCGCCGAGGAGTTTTCGTCTATATTGCACCGTCAGGTGCACACTAAATCGGCCGACTAATGCCCTTGAGAGCCAATTCAAGCAGAGGCTCCCTAGTATAGCCGGGCATTCAAATAGATCGTTCAGCTCTATCTGGATGACGCCAATGGCGGGGCGCATCCAAGTGCCTTATGGTTACCCGGCATGGGTTACCCGGCATAAATTGCCGCCAGGTTAGCAAACAACCAAAAGGTGTCTGAAGCAATCATGGCAGAACTGCGGAAAGCTCGACGCAAACCCATGGCGGAAATCAACGTCGTTCCCTACGTTGACGTTATGTTGGTCCTGTTGGTAATTTTCATGGTGACGGCGCCTTTGTTGATGCAAGGAGTGCAGGTCAATTTACCCCAGGCGCCGTCCGCTCCTATTGATGAAAAAAACGATGAGCCCCTGATTGTTTCCATCAAGGCGGATGGAAGCTACTACCTCAAGCTGGGTGAGGATCCAGAAGCAGCCAAGCCGCTGGCGGAGATCAAGGACACCGTCGCCAAAGTCCTGCGTCAGCAACCGCAAACGCCAATCCTTGTATGGGGCGATACTAATGTACCCTACGGCGCGGTTGTGGCGATGATGTCCGAATTACAAAATGCCGGCGCGCCATCTGTCGGCCTCGTTACCGAACCGCCGAGCTGAGTGGGTTGGCTGAACATGAGATTCTCCCACCCTTCGTCCTACACGCTGCCAGCGCTTGTCAGCGTGGGTTTTCATTTGCTGTTATTCGTTCTGGTGTTCTGGGGGTGGCAGGCGAGTTCCTCGGAACAGCGCACCGTGCAACCTCGCTATATTGAAGCCAAGCTTGTGCAAGTGCGGGCAGCGGCACCCCGGGCGGCTCCGCCGGAGCCGGAACCTCGCAGGATTGATGTGGCCGCCCGACGCGAGGAAGCCGAGCGGCAGCGCCGGGCAGAGGAGGCGCGGGCCGAGCAGCGAAGTCGACAACAGGCCGAACGGGAACGCCGGGAGCAAGAACGCCTGCAGCAGGAACGCTTGGCTCGGGAAGCGGCGGAACGCGAACGGCGTGCCGCGGAACAACGCGCCGAGCAACGTCGCATGCAGGAGGCCTTGGCCGAGGAGTTGGAGGAGGAACGTTCCTTGTTACAAGCGCAGGAAAACGCAACCATTGCGCAGAGCTATACGGCGCTCATCTCGGACCGTATTGAACGCAATTGGAGCCGCCCGCCGTCGGCAAGAAACGATATGAAATGCGAACTCAGTATTCAGCTGGTTCCCACCGGCCGTGTGGTTAGTGTTACCATTGTTCAAGGTAGCGGTGATAGCGCCTTTGATCGTTCAGCGGAACAAGCGGTATGGAAGGCCGAACAATTCCCCGAGTTACAGGAAATGCCCAGCGCGGTCTTCGAGCAGGAGTTTCGTCAACTGCGATTGGTGTTCAGCCCCAGCGATTTGCGACAGTAATGTGCGCACCAGCAAGTGTTGCCCATCATAGAAGCGTCGCGGCAATTGATATTATGACATTAGGATTTAGTACAATGGGTCGTTTCCTGATTACTCTGCTGTTCCTTGTTACAAGTAGCGTTGGGCACGCGGAGCTGGTGATTCAGATTACCTCGGGCGTGGATAATCCTACGCCCATTGCGGTGGTATCCACTGGGTGGAGTGGCAGCAGTGCCGTGCCCGAAGACATCGCCGGAATTGTTTCCGACGACCTGCGCCGCAGTGGCCAGTTTCGCCCGATTCCAAAACAGGACATGCTCTCTTCTCCGACCCGTGCATCGGAAGTTTTTTACCGTGACTGGCGGATATTAAAGGCGGAGTATTTGCTGATCAGCAACCTGAGCGAAAATGCCAGCGGCAACTACAGTCTCAAGTTTCAGCTGTTCGATGTTTTCAATGAGCGCCAGGAGCTGGACCTTGCCGTGGATGGAGACACCGATCAGTTGCGGGATCTGGCCCATTACATGAGTGATCAGGTCTACCAGCAGGTTACCGGGATCCGCGGCATATTTTCCACCCGCATCATCTATGTGGAGCAGATCGGAGAAATTTATCGGTTGATGCTCGCGGATGCGGACGGTGCCCGGCCGCGCTTGTTGAAAGAATCTCGGCCCCGTGAGCCCTTGTTGTCACCTTCCTGGTCGCCGGATGGTCGCTACGTGGCCTACGTCTCGTTTGAAACCACCCGACCTGCGATTTATTTGCAGGAAATCGCTACCGGTGTGCGCCAGCAGATGACGGA
>JBBDIU010000011.1:0-8273 GCA_040880205.1 Cellvibrionaceae bacterium | reverse complement strand
TCCAAGGAGTGCAACGCCGTAGTAGCGTCTGATATAGGCTCCCGAAGGGCGCGCCATACAAGGCTCGTGGCTGTGTTGCGCCTCTTGGAAAGGGCTACGGCCATTCCCGGCGAGTCGCGCCTTGCCACAGGCCCATTCTCTAGCTATGAGAACGGCGCGCTGAAATAATGCGAACTAATCGGACAGGGCACTAGCAAGTCCACAAAAGTAGCAATTCGGCCTCCGCCTGTAGTAGATTGTGCGACATTTTTAATGTGTCGCTGATCGGTGGCCGGCACCACTTGGATTAACACACTCTGGATTACACATGGTAGGCAAACTGTTTCGTTCCATTTTGGGTACAAAAAATGACCGGGAACTCCGGCGCATGCGCAAAACCGTGGCGCGGATCAATGAATTCGAAGAAGCCATGCAGGGCCTTGACGACGAGGCTCTCAAGAATAAAACGGCGGAGTTCCGTCAGCGTTTTGCCGATGGGGAAACCCTTGATCAGTTGTTGCCCGAAGCCTTTGCCGCCGTGCGGGAAGCCAGCCGCCGAAGCGTGGGCCTGCGCCACTTCGATGTACAGTTGATTGGTGGCATCGTGTTGCACGAAGGCAAGATCTCGGAAATGAAAACCGGGGAAGGTAAAACCCTGGTAGCCACGCTCGCCGCCTACCTGAACGCCATTCCAGGTGAAGGCGTTCACCTTATTACGGTGAACGATTACCTGGCCAGCCGGGACGCGGCGTGGATGGGCCCGATCTACCGATTCCTGGGCATGACGGTAGGGGTTATTCAATCCATGCAGGCCACCGACCTGAAACGCCAAGCCTACAGCGCCGATATTACCTACGGCACCAACAACGAATACGGATTCGACTACCTACGGGACAATATGGCCTTGCGCCTGCAAGATAAGGTACAGCGCTCGCTTCCCTACGCCATTGTCGACGAGGTGGACTCCATTCTCATCGACGAAGCGCGCACACCGCTGATTATCTCCGGCGCGGCTCAGGATAGCTCGGCGATGTACAAGCGGATCAATACGCTAATTCCCAAGCTTAAACGTCACGTCGAAGGGCAAGAGGGGGAAGCAACCCAGGTCGGCCACTACACCATCGATGAAAAAGCCCGTCAGGTGGAGCTGACAGAGTCGGGGCATCAGCTGGTGGAGGAACTGCTGATCAAGGAAGGCTTGCTGCCGGAAGAAGACAGCCTCTATTCCCCAGCCAATCTGGGTTTAGTGCATCACGTCAATTCCGCCCTGCGGGCGCATACGCTGTTCCACAAGGACGTCGACTACATTATTCAAAACAATCAAGTGGTGCTGATTGACGAACACACCGGCCGAACCATGCCCGGTCGCCGGCTGTCCGAAGGCCTCCATCAGGCCATTGAGGCCAAGGAGGGGGTAGCGATTCAAAGCGAGAGCCAGACCCTGGCCTCCACCACCTTTCAAAACTACTTCCGCTTGTATGACAAATTGTCCGGCATGACCGGTACGGCGGACACCGAAGCTTTCGAATTTCGCCAGATCTACGGCCTCGACGTAGTGGTCATTCCCACCAACCAGCCTATTGCCCGGGAAGATCTCAACGATCTGGTGTACATGTCCATGGAGGAGAAGTACGCGGCGATCATCGACGACATCAAATCCTGCCAGGACAAGAATGCGCCGGTATTGGTGGGCGTCGGTTCCATCGAAACCTCCGAGGAAGTTTCCCGTCGCTTGAAAAAGGCCGGTATCGAACATCAAGTGCTCAACGCCAAGTTTCACGAGAAAGAAGCGGAAATCATCGCCCAGGCCGGTCGTCCGGGAACTGTCACCATCGCCACCAACATGGCCGGGCGGGGTACCGACATCGTGCTCGGCGGAAACTGGGAAGCCGAAATCGCTAAACTGGACAGCCCTACCCAGGAGCAAATCGACGCCCTTAAAGCGGACTGGAAAGCGCGTCACGACACCGTCATCGAAGCCGGTGGTCTCCACATCATCTGTACCGAACGCAACGAATCGCGTCGCATCGACAACCAGTTCCGGGGCCGAGCCGGGCGCCAGGGCGACCCCGGTGTTTCGCGCTTCTATTTGTCCATGGAAGACAATCTGATGCGCATTTTCGCTTCCGATTCCATGCGCGGTTTCATGCAGCGAATCGGCATGGAAAAAGGGGAAGCGATTGAGAGCCGCATGCTTACCAACACTATTGAAAACGCCCAACGAAAGGTGGAAGGACGCAACTTTGACACCCGCAAGCAATTGCTGGAATACGACGACGTGGCCAACGATCAGCGTCAAGTGGTATATCAACAGCGTCAAGACTTGTTGGAATCCGAAAGTATTGAAGAGGCCACCACCGCCATTCGAGGCGAGGTGATAGACGCTACCATCAGTGGCTTTGTGCCGCCCCAGAGCATTGAAGAGCAATGGGATATTCCCGGCCTGGAACAACACCTGGCAGCGGAATACGGCTTGTCCCTGCCGCTGCAAAAATGGCTGGATGAGGACGAAAACCTGCACGAGGAATCGCTGCGGGAAAGAATTATCGAAGCCGCGCAGAACGCCTACGATGAAAAATGCGCGCGGTTCGGTGAAGTCATTCGAGATATCGAAAAACAAGTGATGCTGCAGGTGCTGGACAGGCATTGGAAGGAACACCTCGCCAACATGGACCACCTGCGTCAAGGTATTGGTTTGCGCGCTTATGCCCAGAAAAACCCCAAACAGGAATACAAGCGCGAAGCCTTTGAACTGTTTCAGACCATGCTCAACAACATTCAGCATGAGACCATTCGCATCCTCGCCCGCGTTGAGCCCATGAGTCAGGAGCAGATGGAGGAGATGGAGCGCCGCCAACGCGAAGCATTGGAAAAGCAAAAAATGCAGCTACAACATGCCGAGGCCTCGGGCATGGGGCCCCCGGGCGAGAGCGGTGGCGCCGAACCGGCATCGAAGCAGGCGCAACAGGCGCCTTATGTGCGCGAAGGGCAAAAGGTTGGCCGCAACGAACCCTGTCCCTGCGGCTCCGGCAAAAAATACAAACAGTGCCACGGCCGTCTGGCCTAATCGTCTGGTGTAGCATGGGGCAACCGTTGAGAGTAATGCCATGACTGTGGGCAATATCGCTTTTCCCGACATCAGTCCCCTGGCGGGGGTCAAGCTGGGCGCGGCGGGTGCCGCTATAAAACGTGCGAACCGCGACGATATATTGATTATCGAACTGGCGGAAAACAGTGTTACCAGCGGCGTGTTTACCCAAAATGCCTTTTGCGCGGCCCCGGTAACGGTGGCCAAAAAACATCTGCAAGCCAACCTAGCCAGCAAAAACAAAAGAGCAATTCGTTACCTGGTGATCAATGCCGGCAATGCCAACGCTTGCACTGGCGCGCGGGGGCTGACAGACGCATTGACGGTTTGTCAAAAAATTGCCGACGAAAAAGGTGTGGCAGTGGAGCAGCTCCTGCCATTTTCCACCGGGGTCATCGGCGAGTTACTGCCGGTACCGAAAATGCTGGACGCGATTCCCGTGGCGTTGGCCGATTTGAACGAAGCCAATTGGCTGCGCGCGGCGCGCACCATTATGACCACGGATACGGTGCCCAAAGCTGTGACCCGCCAATTTATTTACGATGGCGAGTCCGTGACCGTGACCGGCATTGCCAAAGGTTCGGGCATGATCAAGCCCAACATGGCCACGATGCTGGCCTTTGTCGCCACCGACGCGCGGGTCGCGCCCGACGTGTTGGATAGGGTTGTGCGCCTCGCGACCGGCAAGTCTTTCAATCGCATCGTGATAGACGGCGATACATCCACCAATGATGCTTGCATGCTGATGGCCAGCGGCCAGGCTAACCTTCCCGAAATCACAGTTTGTGACGGCAAGCTCTACGAGGGTTTCCTGGCCACGGTCGAAACTGTGTTTACCGAGCTTGCGCAGCTCTTGATTCGCGATGGCGAAGGGGCAACGAAATTCATTACCGTCGATGTGATGGGTGGTGGAATCGAAACCGAATGCAAGCGAGTCGCTTACGCTATTGCGCAATCGCCACTAATCAAAACCGCCTTCTTCGCCTCCGACCCTAATTGGGGCCGTATTGTGGCCGCTATTGGTTACGCCGGTATTGAAGGACTCGATCCGGCAAAGGTTTCGGTGTGCCTGGACGACGTACTAATCGTGGACAAGGGTCAGCGAGCCGCGACCTATGCGGAAGAACAGGGTCAACGCGTAATGAATCAAGACGATATCACCATAAAAGTAGACTTGGGTCGTGGCATGGCACGACACACTCTGTGGACAACGGATTTTTCCCACGACTATATTAAGATCAACGCCGAATATCGAACGTAATAAGCACATGAACTCCTACGTCCATGTTGCCGTCGGTGTGATTAGAGATCTAGAGAACAAGGTTCTTTTGGCGAAACGCCGGGATGAGGCCCACCAGGGTGGCCTATGGGAATTTCCCGGCGGCAAGGTGGAAGCAGACGAATCCGTGCAAGTCGCTCTGCGACGTGAACTGGCGGAAGAGCTGGGGATACACCTTACCCACAGCTTGCCGCTTATTCAGGTGCGGCACCACTATTCCGATAAATCCGTACTGTTGGACGTGTGGGAAATCGACAGTTACCGCGGTTCGCCTCGCGGCAATGAAGGTCAACCGCTTCAGTGGTTACCGGCGGACCAGTTGGAAACCGGAACTGACTGTCTGTATCCCTTGCCCGCCGCCAACGCCGCCATTATCAAAGCGCTTCAACTTCCTCATGCGCTATTGATTACCGGTGAGTTCGATAGCAAGGCGGATTTTCAGGCCCGACTCGAACGCGCCTTGCGCGGCGGAATTCGGCTAGTCCAGTTCCGTCCTTGCAGATCCACCGATGCTTTGTCCGAGTTTGAGCTGAAAAAACTCCTTGAGTTCGCCGCTGCACTTTGCTTGCAACACCAAGCGCGCCTGGTCGTGAGTGCTTCTATTGGTCTCGCCCCGACGGCCAGCCAGGGTGTTCATTTGCCGGCCAAGCAGCTAATGGCTTGTCGAAATCGGCCTGTCAGCGCGAAGCAGCTGCTCGGGGCATCCTGTCACAATCGGGAAGAACTCCAACAGGCTGCCGAACTGGAGGTCGACTACGTCGTTCTTTCTCCCGTCAGTCGCACCGTCAGTCACCCTGGTGTCGAACCGCTAGGGTGGGAACAGTTTGAGTCGCTAGTCAAAACCGTCAACATCCCCGTCTTCGCGCTCGGCGGCCTGAGCCAAACCGACCTCCCCAAGGCGCGAACAATGGGCGGCCAGGGCATCGCCGCGATTTCAGCTTTGTGGGAAATGTAGGATGTTTCAGTTCGACTTGACCCACTCAATTGCGCGCTGCGACAATTTTAGCGACTAGCGACTAGCGACTAGCGACTGAATTAATCCAATTTCTGTCCCGGCAATAACGGGGGTACCGGACAATCCAGACTATCCGCGATGGCGCGGAACAACTCTGTTTCGGTTACTGTTACTTGCGCGTCGTGAGTAATACAGGTCGCAAGCGCTTTTAGCAGGAGGGGTTTTTGCAAAGGTTTGAGTTGCTTGAGTTTGTCCAACGCCCCATCCAGTTCGAAGAGCTGGATGTTCTGACGATCCATGAAAAACCGTGAACCGATACCCAACTTGGCGAAGGCACTGTCGTAGGCCGCCTGGGCTTCTGCCTTGTCGTCGTGGCCGCTGTGGGCAACGATGGACAGAACCATCTGACATTCGTCGGACAGCGTCTTTAAGGTAAGGCTTTCACCTCGTGTCTTCGACGGTTCGAGATTGTGCATCACAATTCGATAAAGGGACCACTCGAACAAATCAACTTTATCATCCGCACGTATCAGCGCAATCAAATTGCGTTTGAACACATCATACTGGGAAGTCGAGAGCGTCTTTAGCGCGGGAATGCACAATTCCAGCAAGGGCAGATGGCGAGTCGCATCGAGTTTCGCCACGCTGGCCAAGAGCTTTTCCGTCACGTTGAATACCACTGGATGTGCTTGCTGCCGCAATTGTTGCCACTGCTTTTCAGCTACTTCACCGTTACTCTTATTTAGCAACAAGCTGTAAATCACCGCCCTGGCCGCGAAGGGGTCGTGAACGGCTTCGTTCAGAACGTCGGGAATCGTTTTAATAAGCTCGTGTGCATAGCTAACGTGGGCAGCGCTGGGTTGGCCGATAGAATCAATGGCGGACGCGGGCGCAGTGTTGGCAGCCGGCTGAGCGCTCTGTGCAAATCCCGCGACTTGTTCGCTTTTTCCGCTGGTGGCGGTCGGTTTCCCATCCGCGCCCGCCGACACTGCTGCCACCCGGGCAAATTGGCCATTCCAATTGGGTTCAATTCGGGCGATTCGTTCGGGAAGTGGCGGGTGGGTGGCCATCAGCGCATTAAACTGGACCTTGATCCCCTGGCCGAAGTACATGTGGCTGAACTCCGCCGCGCTGGGTGCCTGCAATAGGGAGCCGCCCGAATAGCCGCCGATTTTCTTCAGGGCGCCGCCGATACCGTCCGGGTTGCGGGTAAACTGCACGGCCGACGCATCGGCCAGAAACTCGCGTTGGCGGCTGACCGCCGCTTTGATAATGTTGCCGAAGAAGGTTCCGGCATAGCCGATTACAATCAGCCCTATGCCGAGGGCCAGCATGGGCAGTGCGCTATTGCCCCGGCGTCGGGACGAGTACATGCCGAAGCGCATGGAGCGCAACAGAAAATAGCCAATCAGCCCGATCACTAAAATGCCGTGCAGAATCCCCACCAGGCGGATGTTGAGCCGCATGTCACCATGCAGAATATGACTGAATTCGTGGGCGATAACGCCTTGCAGTTCATCGCGACTCAAGAGGCGGATACAACCGCGGGTAACCCCAATCACCGCATCCTGTGGCTGAAAGCCCGCCGCGAAGGCATTGATACTTTCATCATCGATCAGATAGACCGGTGGCACGGGCGTGCCGGAGGCGATGGCCATTTCCTCCACAACGTTGAGGATTTTTCTTTCGTCCGCGTCCCGCGTGTTGATATTGATTAGCCGCCCGCCCATGGCTTCGGCAACGGTTCGACCACCCCCGCTCAGCTGAAGCAGTTTATAGGTGCTTCCCAGAGCCACCAGAATACCCACACCCAAGGTGATGTAGCCCAGTATTTCCCAGCTCAGGGTATCAAAAGTAAGCGTGAGAAGATTACTGTCCGGCGCTTGTGCCTGGACGTGATTGCCGCCGTACTGAAAATAAAACGTGATGACGGCAACCAGGATTGTGGTGACCGCGATCAGGCTGATCACGGCCAGTATCATCAATATAACCAGCCGCCGCGTATTGCGGCGCGCCGTGTCCTGATGTTCAAAAAAATTCATTGCCTGAACGCTCGCGGGTTAATCTAAAACGAAACCTTGGGCGCGGCTTGAATTTGTTCGCTATCCTCGAATTCGAGCAGTCCGGCATCGCTGGGATGGCCGAAGGTCGGAGCGAGCACTACCGGTGGGAAGGATTGGCGATAGGTGTTGTAGGCCATGACGGCATCGTTGAAGGCCTGGCGGGAAAAGGCTACTTTATTTTCCGTGCTGGTCAATTCCTCGGAAAGCTGCATCATGTTCTGATTGGCTTTCAAATCCGGGTAAGCTTCCATTACCATGTTGAGTCGCCCCAATGCCTGGCCCAACATGCCTTCCGCCCCGGACAGTTTGTCGATGGCGGCCTTGCTGCCGGGTTCGGCAGCCGCTGCCTTCAGTCCTTCGGCGGCGGCGTTGCGCGCGCGAATGACCGATTCCAGGGTTTCCCGCTCATGAGACATATAGGCCTTGGCGGTTTCCACCAAGTTGGGGATCAAATCATAGCGGCGTTTCAGTTGCACTTCGATCTGAGCGAAGGCATTTTCATAGCGATTTTTAAGGCTGACCAGTTTGTTGTATATCCCAACGACGTAAAACAGCAGTCCCGCCAGAATAACGATAATGACAATTGTCGTAATCATAGATACGCCTCGCTGTTGAAATTGCGGCCAGTCGTTGAACGCAAGAGATTGATACTACCATTGTCGCGGGACAAGGTGAATGGATGTGCCAGCTATCCAGTGCTGCCAAGACAAGGAAGGGGCTGCCGAGACACTGGCATGTGCATGCATCCCGCCCCGGCAGAGGCTAGTACAAAAGGGAGACCCCCAGCTTTGCCGGGCAGGCATGCATAGTTTGACTGTTGCGGGACTAGTCTAAGTTACGGTTCTGAGAGGATTGGATTTGTGTGCTGGGCCAGAAGTCCGGTATTCACTGCTGTGACTCGCCGTGAAC
>JBBDIU010000010.1:0-50263 GCA_040880205.1 Cellvibrionaceae bacterium | reverse complement strand
CTCTGCGTGACCTGAAGCGTTCAGATGCTAGGCGAGCTTCGCCGTGAATGGCCGTAGCCCTTTACAAGAAGCTCAACGCCGCAGATGGACGCTTCAGGCCACGCCCTCCGGGGCTCACAGGCCGGCCCGCACTCTGCGTTGCGCTTTTTCGACGTAGCCCCACTACGCCTTCAAAAGCGCGCCTTGATTGCGAGCCGGCCTGTAAGCCAGAGCCGCATTGGTATTATTCAGAGGCTCCCTAGAAATACCAGTGCGGCAGATGTCGAATATCCAATTCGACGCCCAACTTTCCGGCTTGTTCTTTTAACTGCATTTCGAGTTCCCTGGTGTAACACACAGCGCCCAATAAGGCCGATATGGGCACATGGCCGTGGATCAGCGCTTCTGCCTGGTAGCGCTCTATCTGGCCCGGATCGTCTGGATTGCGCTGAAAATTTCGTTGTTGTAGCAGGGGCCAGTCGACTTCGTCCAAAGCAGCCAAGTCATTAAAAAAACGTGCAGTAACCGGATAAGCGTGCCGGTCTGTAAATATGAAGCCCAATCCGTTTTCCGCAATTTTGTACAAGCTAGACACCAAAATAATGATGTCCCGGTTATTCTGACGCCTTACACCGCCACGTCCAGTATGGATGTTATACATCATTGGCGAAAAGGGCGTAAAGTAGAAAGGGACGTAGTCGCCAAGTACCCCGCCGGGCGATATGGGCACTCCCCGTTGGCTCCGGCGGTCAATCAGTTCCTCGTTGCCAATATTAACCCAGTCGCCAGATTTATACCGGTTGTTGGCCGCGTGAAGACCATTCTCCAGAATCCAAGGTAGGTTGTGGCGGTGGACAATGCGCCATATCAAGGCCTTTTGCGGGTTCAGGTTGGGGTAGCTATTGGGCACTGGCGGCTTCCCGGTAAAGGTTCGTCTGCAGTTGTTAAAACTCTACCAAAGCGCAGGTCTTACATCTGACCAGGCGCTATTAATTGGTCTTCGCCACGCTGCCGCCGGCATTCACCTCGCGATGCTCTCGATCCTTTTACCGGTCGTTATCTGATCAGCCAGCCAGGCGATTTCCACCTAAGGATATCCAATAATTCAAAGTAAAGACTTTGCACGTTAACTTCAACAATTCAGCCGCTGCTGTGAATTCGAATTGGAAGCCCTGGCAGGCGAAACGCTAGTAGGGCAGAAAATCGAAGGAGTAGTTAACCACAGTCCGAATTCGGTCGCTAGCGCCGAAGGCGATGAGACGGATGCGGGAGATGAGGCGGCTTTCCAGGTCTTGATCGTTGAGTTCGCTGGAGACGATTTCGGCGGCGGTGACTTGGCCGCTGGGGTCGATGGTGAGTTTGACGGTGACCTTGCCTTGCAGGGCGGGATTGCTGCGCAGTGCGCGATTGTAGATGGCGAAGATCGCATCCTTGTTGCGGTCCATGATGCGGCGTATGTCTTCGTCGCTGCGGCGCTGGCCGGCGGGGGCTTGGTCGCTGGCCTGTTCGCCGGAGCCGCTGCGTTCGGCCAGTTCGCTTTCCACTTTGGTTGTTTCCCGGCCCGACAGGGCGACACCACCGGTATCGCGACTGAGCGCCGCAGTGTTAATACCACCACTGGTGCCGCGGGCGCCGCTGGTAATTACCGAGCGATCCACTTGGGCCGCTTCGCCACTGCCGCGGGTCAGGTTGCTGTTGTCGACCCTGTCCGGCGCGATGGCGTCGCGCATATCGGCCAGGTCGTCCTGGAACTGCAATAAACCGCTGCTGGCGGCGCGTTCCCGCGCTTCGTTAACCCGATCCACCGGTTCCGGCGGCGGTTCGGGTTCGGGCTCAGGTTCCAGCTCGGGTTCCGGCTCTGGTTCAGGTTCCGCTTCTGCCTGCTCTTCCGGCTGCGGCTCGGGTTCCGGCGGGGGTGGAGGCGGCGGGGGAATTTCCTTTTTCTCCATGACCACTTGCGCCAATTGCGGCGGCAGGGTTTCGCGCTCCTCGCGGGTCAGTTCCGGGACGGGTATAAAGGGGATGGCAATCGCGAATAACAAAAATATCGCGAAGGCGACTTTAAGAATTTTGTTAAAGCGCCGATCGTCGTCGTAGGACGAATACCAGGGCATCTCAAGGTTGGGAGCGTGGTAGGCAGTCACTTAGCCCCCCGTGGCCGCGAGTTCGTCAACCTTTTCCCGGGCGACGTTATTCACCGCCAGGGAAATATTGCGGTATTCATTAGCCGCGCAGGTTGTCATGATTTTTTTCAGCACGGTATAGGGCACATCCTTATCGCCCATAATAGTGACGGGTCGGCCAATCAGTTCCAGTTCGGCCGACAGGGGTCCGGCCCGGTTGGCCTGGTATTTCAGTTCTTGTTCCAGGCCGGGAATATTGTCGTCGTCCGAACCCATGATATCGTCGATGGAAGCCACCGCGCGACCACTTACCACAATGCTGCGCTCATTTACGATAACCACTAAATTGGTGCCGGGGCGCTGTTCGGAAGTAGAGTCCGGCAATTCTACGGATTTGTTGGTTTGCAAAATTTCCACGTCGGATGAATTGACCAACAGGAAAAACACCAGGATGGTAAAAATATCCATCAAGGAAACAAGATTCAGTTTGGAGGACTGCTTCGCCCGTTTGTGGTTGCGTTCCATGCGGCGCGCGCGGAGGGATTTTTTCATCGCCGGCCTCCACTCGCTGCCATTTCATCCGAGCCACCACTTTCAATTATTGGCGCATCGCCCAGGGAAATATCCGGGAAGAGTTCCGCATCCACCACGTCGGCGGCGACAATGGCCTGAAAGGAACGTACCGTGTCCATGACGTGGATCAGGGTTTGATAATCGGTATCCGGTTGGGAAAGCACCAGGATATCGCGCTTTGCCGTGCCTTGTTCACGCAGTTGCCGTTTGACTTCTTGCAGCGTTAGGGAAAGCAGTTTGTAGTTGTATTCACCACCTTCCTTGTCGATGCGCTTGAGCCGGGTTCCAGCGGGGTAGTTAAGGACCATGTGATCGGGATTGATAACCAATTCCAGTTTCCGATTTTCCTCGTCTTGCGCGGAGTCCGGTGAGGCGGCCATGTCCGGCAATTTGAGATCCAACACGGTAGTGTGGGCAAACACCATGCTCATTAACAACACCGGCACCAACACAATCATGAGGTTCATGAAGGCGGTGATATCGAGATCCTTGACCTCGTGTCGGCTCATGCGGCGTTTTAATTTCATAACGCTGGCTGTATTCCTGGCATTATTTCTCGGTGAGGCATTCGCACTTAGGCTTGTGGACGCGCCCGGGTGGTCGCGGCTTTGGCGCTGCCCATCAGGTTAAGGCACTTAACCCCGGCCATTTCCAAATTGTCGATAATTTCCATGGTTTTGTTTTGCAACAGGGAATGAAACAGCAAGAGCGGGATGGCGGACATCAAACCGAATGCGGTGGTGTTCATGGCAACGGAAATACTGCTCGACAACAGTGAGGCTTTTTCCGTGGGATCGGCATCGGCCACCGCGGTAAAGGCGGCGATCAGGCCGATAATGGTGCCCAACAGGCCCAGCAGCGTGGCAACGTTAGCCAAGGTGGCCAGGTAGGGGGTGCGCTTTTCCAGGCGCGGGGTGGCTTCCATCACACCTTCCTCCATGGCCAGTTCGATGTCGTCGCGTCGCTGGGAGGAGTCCATGCGCGCAACGCCGGCGGCAATCATGCGCGACACCGGGGCATTGGAGCTTTTGCCCACCTGCAGCACGCCTTTGTAATCGCGCTTTTGCAACAGCGGCATGATGCGCTCGAAGGCACGCCGGTTGGCGCTTTTGGCATAGGTAAGAAACAGCCAACGCTCGATGACGACCGCCATACCCACCGCCAGTACAATAGCGATGGGGTACATAAATGGCCCGCCGTCTTGAAAGAAACGCAGGATGGTATTGATTGTGTCCATGGGACGTCTGCCTCCGACTCACCTTTAGATAGAACAACGGTTACAACAATAATTACAACAATAGCTACAACAACAATTACAACAACAATACAGCAATAGTAGTGTGACAGGGACTACATTCCAACCAAATTAGTCGATTCAGTCGTTGTTTTGCCGTGACAATTCTTTCAAGTAAATCAGTTCGCGGCGCAGCTCCACCGGTTCCACGTGGCCGAACACAATATCCAGTTGGCTCTGAATGGTTTGGTTTTCCAGCTCGGAGGCGCTGACTGCCTTCCAGGGCACAATGTATAGCACCTTGGGCTGCTCCTGGTTGCCGGTAATTGTAGAGCGAAGAACCACCGTTCCTTCCTCCTCTTGCTGGGCCAATGTGTTGCCGGCAAACACAGCGAATACCAGGAAAAACTTAGCCAACATCGTCACCTTGTGCCATTTCATGGCTGAACTCCTGCCTGGCTGCTGTCGTTGATGCGTCGATTTATGTCGATGATCCAGCCGGTTATCCGGCGATCTTCTTCGCTCTGCAAATACTGGTAGATTTCGAAATGACGCAGGGCTTTTTCCAATTGCCCCATGTACAGATCGTAGAGTATGCCGAGGTTGCGGTGGCTGGGGGCATGCTTTGGCCACACCTCGAGTGCCGCCCGATAATATTTTTCCGCCGTCTCGAAGTTACCGGCTTCACGGTTCACTAGCGCCAGTTGATTGTAGGCATCGAGGTTGAGGGAGTTGACCTCAATGGCCTTGGCAAAGGCCTGTTCCGCCAGTTCGAGCTTGCCCTGCCGACGGTAAACAATGCCAAGGTTCAGATGAGGACCCGAAAGTTGTGGATAGTTTATTGTCAATTGTTGCAGGAGGATTTCCGCATCGCGCCAGCGTTCGGCCTGCATGGCATTGACGGCCCGCTCGAAGGCGGAGCGCGCCGCGGCGGGCACATTCGGGGCTTGGGCCAGATAGGGATTTTCATCCGGCGCGGACACATCCAGGCCCGGCGGTGGCGGTACCGCATCGTCGCCGGCCTGGCTTGCGGGTGTCGGCGGCGTTTGCTCGGTGCGCTGTTCCGGCAGACTGCCGCAAGCGTTTAGCAGCACAATCATGCATACAACAAAAACGGCTCGCACGGCGGTAGTTTTAGTGAATTGCATGGCTGTAACCTATCACTTCTTCTTCCTTGCCGTATCGGGCGGGCAGTAATTTGGCCAGGGTTTCAAAACTTTCCTTTACCCAATCGTCGTACAGGCCATCCCAGCTGCGTTTCGCGTTGGCTTCGTGAAGGTCGATGGCGCGTTCCTCGAAGGGGAAGGCCTGCTCTTCCAACAGGATTTCATATTGTTCCAATTCCAGCGCATTCAAATCATCGGGGCGTTCGGATTCCATCAGGGCGCGACTGAGTTGCACATAAACTTCACCGATGCGGTAACTGGCCAAGGTGGAAAATTCGGCGACGCCGTAATCCAGAATTTGCTGATAGGCCGCCAGAGTATTTTCCAGGGCCCGGCGCTTACGGGCCAGGCTGTCCTGCAAGGGCAAACGCAATGGAATGCGCACAAAATCCTGGTAAACGTCCTCCGCCAATTCGCTTGAGGCCTGGGCCGCCAAATAAAGCGAACGGTCGCTGCGGCTTTCGCCTGCCTTGGCGTCCAGGGAAATCAGGCGATTGAGCCAGAAGCGCCGGCTTTCCATACCCCCGTTCCGGCCATGGAGCTCCACCAGTTTGTTGGCGGCTTCCAGGGTTTCGCCAAAGGGCCGGGAATAGGTGTTGGCATAAGTGCGGTAGGCGATTATAGCCTGGTCGATGTTGTTACTCTGTTCGTACAGTTCGGCGGAAAGGTAAAGGGATTGACGACGCAAATCGGGATCGCTGTCATTCTCGGCCATGATGCGCAGCTCGTCGGCGGCGAGTCGCCATTGTTCCAAGGCCTGGTAAACAACAACCAGTTTTGCCGGCACGCTCGGGGTGAGATTATGGTTGGGGTAGTTGCGGCGAAAGGCCGTCAATACCTGCTCAGCTTCCCGCCAGCGTTCCAGGTCCATTAAGTAAGTTGCCGCATCGTAGTCCGCGCTTATGGCGATGTCGGTGCCGGGCGCAAGTCCGCTGACCCGTAGCAATTGTTCGATGGCTCCGGCCTTGTCATCGGCCGCCAATAGTTGTTCCGCTTGCTTATAGGCGCTGGCGGCCACCCGTTCGATTACCTGGTCGCGACTAGGGCCGGTGCTGTTCGGTTCGCGGCCTTCCGCCGGCATCAGTGACAACACCTGACGATAGGCGTATTCCGCCTCGGCATACTGTTCCAAATCAAACTGGCCTTGGCCCACTACCAGCCAGGCGGTTTGCAACAACGGTTGCTCCACCGGCGGCTCCCATTCGGTAAGGCGCCGGGCCGCGGCTACCGCCTGAACATATTCTCCGTTGTCCAATAGATCCTGGGCGGCCTGGGCCAATACCTTAACGGCGCGTTGGTCGTTAGGATAATAGTCGGCAAAGGTTATGGCGCTGTTGGTTCGGTGCCGGCGCCATTGCTCACGTTCCGCTTCCGGTCCGGAAGCGATCAATTCGGTAGCCGCGAGAATCGCGGAGTAACCTGCTTCGGGGCCGTGTTCCTCGTCCGCGAATTCGTAGGCTACCCGTTCATAAGCACCGACCGCCTTGGCCAGTTGGCCGGATTCGTAATAGGCCTCGCCCAACAGAAAAAGCATGTTCGGGGTTTTTTCATCGCTGGGAAAACCTTCCACGAATTCCTCGTACCAACGAGCGGCTTTTTGATAGTGCCTGCCGGCTTCGGCTTGTCGCCCGGCCAACACATCGGCTTCCACCTCGGCATCCGGCGGCCCGCTCAGCGTCTGGGCGCGGGAATGGGAATAGCTGGCCAGCTCTTGTAGATAAGCGTGCAAGTAAGGTTGCAGGTATTCGCGAATGGCTACCGGCTTTTGTTGCCAGTAGTTGCTGCGCACGCCGTAGTCGTTCACGAATTGTTCCTTGGCGGGCAGCAACTCACTGGGAAAGTCGCCTTGATCGTAGACATCGATAATGCGCACGCTAAAGCCCGGCGCGTAATCACTGAGAGGATATTGTTCGATGTAATACGCAAAAGTATCGGCGCTGTCCAGATAGCGCTTTTTCTCCAGGTATTGATCGCCCAAGTGTTGATACAACAAATAATTGTAGGGACGCACGCCGAGTTCGGCGTAGGTTTCGTTGATGGTTTGCGGGCCGTCCAAATAGGAGAACACCAGGCTCATCACGTGCAGGGTATCCTCGGCGAGATTGCGGCGCGAGCTGGTCACATCTTCCAGATCCGCGCGCCCTTCCATGATGCCATCCAAAACGCGGGTGAAAGTTACCAGGGATTCGTCGTACTGATTGCGCTTGAACTGTGCCCAACCCTGCATGTAAATCGCGTTTTCCGTAAACGGGGTTTGCTCTTGGGATTCCACCACCGAACGGTAGTATTGTTCCGCCGCCGCGTAATCGCCGTCGCTGAACGCGCGCTCGGCGCGACGAAATTGTGCTTCGGCCATGTAAGGCGAGTTGGGATATTCCAGGGCCAGCTGATCCAGCACCTGCGCCGAATCCTCCGTGCGCCCATCCAACGCGTAGGCCTTGGCCAGTTGATACAGCAAATTGTCGCGCCCGGGCCTCCCTTGTTGCAGGTCGATCAGTTCCTCGTACATGGAGATGGCATTATCGAAAAAGCGGGCGCTGTCGGTGGCGTCAACCTGATTCTGTTCGCTGCGGATCATCTCCAGCCCCGCCAGCCGCACTAGAATTTTGCGCCGTACTTCATCGTTTTCCGCCACTTCCAGAGCGCGATGATAGCTGTTTTCAATATCGTTCAGGCTGACATTGGGGACCCTTGCCTCTGTGTCGGGCATGCGCGCCGGTTGCAAATCCGCCAGGGTATCGCCGAGCAGATCTTTTTTCGGCCCCGCCAACCAGGCGCAACCCGAAAACAAAACCGCGCAGGCTCCTAGGGCCAGCGCACCGCGAATTAATTTGAGCATCCCGACTCGGTTCATTGCCGTTGCTCCTGGGCCGCCAGGTCGTACAAACGCGCCACGGACAGGCGGGCTTCGGCCATGTAGTGCTGCAATCGCCCGCGCTGTTTCGTCAGTTCCTCACTCACCTTGCCGCGCAAAGTGGTTTCCGCAAGCGCGAGCGCGGCATCGACGCGCGCGGTCTGCTCGTCCAAACGTTCGCTCATGATCGCGATGCGCCGCCGGTAGGGTGCGATGTCCGGCGCTTCATTGATAACGCGCCGCAGGCGGTCCAAGTTGGTTTCGGCTTCGAGAATGGCATCGTTCAATTGACGGATGCGTCGGCGGACTTCCCATTGGCGTTCGGGAAATTGCTGGCTCGCTTCCCAGAACAACAAACCGCGATAACGCTTGACCAGTGCTTCGTATTCCTCCACCGGTTCACCGGCCTGCTTGAGCAGGGCCAGGCTTTGCTCCGCACTGCGGGCAATATCAACCAGTTCTTTTTCTTCCTCGCTGACCAGGGCGAAGTAATCCCGTTGCGCGGCGATTCGCTCCAGTTCTCGGTCAAGCTGATCGCGCGCGGCTATCATCTGGCGAAGTTTGCCCTGCATGTTTTGCCGCGCAATGGCTTGTAACTGGCTGACCCTATTGATTTCCCGCTCTTGCAACATGAAACGGTAGGCGTTGAGTTTTACCTGCCAGCTTCGTAGCCGCTGCGCCATGTGCAACAAATCGCGCAATTCCTGAATCGAGCCCTGAAAGTGATTGAGCGAAAAGAGTTCGGCGAGATAGACCAGGTGGGGCCTGGCGCCGCTGGTTTCATCCAGCAAAAACCAGTCGCGATTGTCGGTGTCGGTGATATTCAACGCGGATAGCACATCCAGCTGATCGATTTGCGACATAACTTGATCGATGCGATCCATTTCCGCTTGAAAAGCGTCTTCCGCATCGATGTAGGCTTGCAAGGCCTGGCCCTGCGCGCCCAGTTGTTCGTAGGCATAGGGAACGGCGATCAGTGCTTCCTGTACCGGGGCGTGTATCAAGGGCAGTTCACTGAGCGCCTGCCAGGGTTTGAGCGCAAGCCGGTAGTCATCGGTCTCGGCGGCAGCCCAGCCGTAGCCGAGCAATGCGCGTTTGGAAAAGGGGCTGTCCAATCGCACCCGGGAAAATTGTTGTATCGCCTCTCGGGGTTGGCCCTGCATGATATTGCTGTAACCGGCGGCGGTCATTGCCTTGTCGTAAAGGGCCAGTTGCTCTTCCTGCCGGCTGGGCAAGTCACTAATGGTCAAGGCCGCCAAACGGCGATAGTAATAGTTGGCTTGTTCGAAGTTTTGCGCGCGGCCGTAGGCGTTGCCTAGGTTATAGTAGATGTAGTGCAGGCGATCCTCGGCATGGCGAAGTTTACCCAGCTGCGCTTCGGCCGCGGCCAAATCGTCGCGGCGGATGGCGAGGTTGATAACAGTGCTTTCCAGTTCGGCCAGCAGGTCCTTGTCAAAGCGACCGGTAATGCGGCTCAAACTTTCCTCGGTACCGTCCCAATCGCCGCGCAGGTAACGCAATTTTGCCAGGTAAAACCAGGCGGCATTGCGCACTTCCAAGGGTCGGGAAAACTCACCGCTTTCATCGGCGCTGAGCAGTTCGGCAAACAGGTCGCCGGCATTTTGTTCCATGCCGAAGGAAAGGCTGATGCCGCCCTTGATCAAGGCAGGATTATCGCCGTGGCCTTTGATGCCACCGCGCGCTTCGGCAACCATGAGTTCGCTGAGCGCTTCGAAGTAGTTGCCCTGAAAATATTCGTACAGGGTGGCGCCGTAGCGTAGATCGGCCACGGAGGACAGGGGCTTATCGGCCCCGGCGGGAAGACTGACAGTTGTTACCAGACAAACTAAAAAAAGTGAAAGGGAAGCCAACCGCCGTCTTGAACTGATACTTACAATTCCCATTCTTTAATATCGAATACGGGTTGTAACTTTCGCGTGGAATCCACAATGCGCAATTCAAGCATTTTCGGCGCGAGTTCTTTTTCCAACACCACGGTGGCGCCGCGTTTGTATTCGCGCCCTTCCGGACCGATGCCGGTAAAAAAAGCGGTCACAACATGGGAGCCGGACCTCAGGTTACCCACGAACAAACGCTGCACGCCACCGCGAAACAGGGCATCCGCCTGCTGCGGGGTATACAAATCACTGGCTACCAGTTCATCGTCGATTTGCACTTTGACGGAATCCAGATGAAAAAACTCGCCCACGTCCATGGACAGAAAAATCGCCACCTGAGTGTTGGCGGGGAACAGTAGTTCTTCTTCCAGAATCAACAGATCGCGATTGAGGTCCAACACCGCGTCTTTCAATGCTTCCACCTGATCGCTGAGCGGCTTGGCCGGTCCGCCTTGGTCGGCGGTTGGGTTTGCTAATGCTTCGCCCGGCATCGATGGAGCCGCGGAAGAGGGGGGGCCACTAGCACCGCCACTTTCCGACTCACCCCCAATGATCACCTGCCCCTGGGCAAGGGATGTCAGCAAAGCCAACACCACCCCCAGCAGCATCCACCTTGGTAACACAGATCGCATTATGCTTTCTCCTGTCGTCAATCGTTGACGATCATGTTCGTCTGGACACCTGGGTATTTGTCTGCCACATGCCCCGCTAATTTTATGTTGGCCCACCACCATGCTGCGATTTTCCGGTCCCGCGCTTTGTTTGTGATGCAGCTCACAAGCCATCCGGCACCCGCGCGGCCGAATAGTTTACTGATTTATCGGTGGGTGTGGTGCCTAACAGCACACAGGAACAGAGGCAATTTAACCCATTTCAGGGCGATTGGTCGACTTCCGTGACCGGCGGCGTAAGGCCGTCACTGTAATGCACTTTGCCCGCCGAATCGATAACAATGGCGTCGAAACCGGACAAGCTGGCCACCAAGGCCAGGCCCCGCTCGATACCCAGGACGAACACGGCGGTGGACAGGGGATCGGTATCAAAGCCGCGCGGTCCGAGAATGCTGACGCTGGTAACGCCGGCAACGGATTTGCCGGTGCGCGGATTCAAAATGTGGTGAATGCGTTCGCCCGAATTTTGATCAATAAAAAATCGTTCGTAGTCGCCGGAGGTGGAAATAGCGGTGTCTTGCAGCGGCAGTTTGATGGCCACGCGATCTTCGGACTCGGATGGGTCGCCGGCAAGAGACTGGCCGCGGGGATTTTTAATGCCGATAACCCAGGGTCGGCCGCGCCGGTCGCCGAGCACGCGGCTGTCGCCGCCAGCACTGACGGTCGCGTTGGTTACGTCGAACTGTTGCAGTATGGCAATACCGCGATCCACGGCATAGCCCTTGGCAATCCCGCCCAGGTCGATTTGCAGTTGCGGGTGCTTGAAGCTGACTGTGGAGCTGGTTTTGTCCAGCTCGATCAGGCGGTAATCGATGGCGGCCAGCAAATCCTCGCGCTGATTTTCGCTCGGTTGTTGGCCTTGGCGATAATCGTAGTGCCGACCAACCGAGGCAAAACTGATGTCGAAGGCACCGCCGCTGGCACGACTAAAGTACAGGGCCTTGTCGATGATCGTCATCAACTCGCCGGAAATCGTGACGGGGCTGTTTATCGCTTCGCGGTTTACCCGCGACAGTTCGCTATCGGGTTTATACGGGCTGAAGCTGTTGTCGATACGGCGCATTTCCGCCATCACGGCAGAGATAGCTCGTCGGGCAATTTCGGGGTCTTCCTGCCACAAGGTAACGCCAACCGAGGTGCCCATGATGGCCTGTTCATCGCTGAACCATTCGGCAAACGCGCTGGTCGCGCACAGGGAAATAAAACAGAACAGTAGAACGGGCAGGCCATGGCGGAACATTAACTGCCAACCCACTCGACATTGTATTCACCGCGCCGGATTTCTTCGGCAACAATGGCCAACAGTTGGGCGATTTCCTCGGGCGCATCGGGGCGCAGGACTATGTTGCCGCGAATGGTGTAGGCACCGGCCAAGGTAAATTGAGAATCCAAATCCAATTGTAAGGGGCCTTCGATATCGAAAACCTTGGCGTTCATGCCACCCTGTCCGTCTTCGCCCAAATCAAACGCAATGGTGCCGAGTTTGATCCAGATTTGGCTGTTGTGATAATGCGCGTTGCTCCAGCTTCCCTTGCCGCGCAGTTCACGGATTTTATTGTCGGCGAAGGTGAGGGATTCAATCTGGGCATCCACCTGGCCACGCACTCGGATGGGCGCCCAGATTTCCGCTACCGCGGCGGGCAAATTTACTTGTGCGTCTTCCACTACCAGGCTGCCACCCAGGCCGGCACAAACGGTGCCGGATGTGGTTTGGTCGGCCAGTTCGGTTTTGAATGCCGCGCAGGGAGAAAAGGTCAGCACGGACCAGGGATTCAATTCCCAATTCAAAGTGCCCAGGGAATAGGAACCACCGGGATAGGGCACGACCACGTTCGCCACCTGACCGTTCCAGATGGTGCCGGTAACGCCGTCCATTTGCACCGGCAAATCAGCCGCCCAGATGCCCCATTGGGCCGGTGTGGCGCGCACCACCAGGGCCAGCCAGACGATTAAGGGCAATAGGATCCAGGCGAATCTTTTCACATTTTTTTTCATATTGCGGTTAGCTCTTGCGTAAGCGCACGGTCGCCATCACCTGACCCGGCTGATTGGCGGCATTCAGTGACAAGTATTCAATTTGCACCTGGTGTGTTGTTTCCAGTTCGTGTAGCCACTGCAAAATGTTGGCGAGCTCCGCGCTGTCAAACCGCACCGCCGCCGTTTGGCCGTCGGAACTTGGATCCATGGACGTGGCGCGCAGCCCGATGGCGTTGGTGGAGCGATCCACTAGGCCGGCAATACTGACCGACTGTGCCTGCGGCCGATTAGTGGCGTTAGCCTGTCGATACTGCAATGTGGCGGCCATGGTTTTTACCCGCGCGAGCGAGGCGGCGGTTGACTGGTAACGGGTCGCGGAACTTTCCGCGGCGTTGCTTAGCGGCCGCAATGCCAACAGCCACAGTAAATAGACGCCGAGGCAAAATCCGCCGATCACAATGGCGATTTGATCGCGCCGGGTTTGTTGATAAAACCAGTTCATGGGGCGGTCCTTGTAATGGTCAGGTTGGCCTGCTGTTGGTCGCCGGAGCGGGTCATATTTTGCGGCGTGGCGCGCAGGCCTTTTTCGCTAATGGCATTGCCAAGCGCCAGGATTTCGCTGTTGGATTGCGCCTCCACGGTAATCTGCATTTCACCGCGTTGATCGTTGTAGGTCATGCGCCGCACTTTGATTTTGTCCTCGCTGGCGATGAGGGGCGCAACCGTGGCCAGCATCTGCACCACGCTGCCGCCGCTGGAGCCGCTTTCAAACTCCGCGAGCTTGGTCCGCAATTGCCGTTCGTGATCGGAAACCGCGCCCTGCGGTATAACCTGCCGAAACACTTCATTCCTTTCCGCGCGCAAGGCCGCTGTTTGCGCATTATTGGTTTGGATTTGCGCAACGCTGACACCGATGTAACTGAACAGTGCAATGCCGGCCACCACGGCCACATTGCGCCACTCGCGCCACCATTTTCCGAAAGGTAACTGACGGGCAAAGGCCCCCTGCCGCAGATCGAGGGAATCGTAACGGTCCAGGGCGAAACCATCCCAGCGATCCGCCAGCTGCGCATCAATGTCCAATTCACTCAACTTTTCGTGCAACACTTTGGGCAGCAAATTGTAGAGTGTGTCCACATGCTCCTGGTCGTCGGCCAACAGGAAAAGTTGTTCCGGCCGGGGGGCAGTGTCACACAGCGACTGCAAGACCGCCGCTGCCAGTGGCGGTTCCACGGCAAAGGCCAAACCGGCACCGTAGTGAACCTGGAGTTCGTCGTCCAGGCGCAATGTCCAGCCATTGTCCGGTCGCGGCAGGAGCAGCGGTTCGGGCAGGCAGTGGCGCACTTCAAAACCCAGCAGCTCCAGTTCGTCAATCTGGGCGGACAACCATTCCCGGTCCACATAGGCCGTGGGCACCTCACCATCACCAGGTTTGCCGATGGCAAAATGTAATTCGTCCAGTTCCGCGGTGACGTCGTCTTCCAGTTCAAAGGGAACCAGCCGGGCCAGATGGCGCCGCTCTTTGCCGCTGTAGGGTACCTGCTGGGTAACCACCTCGGTGCCCGACAACAGCAGGCAGATTTCCATGCCGGGTTCCGGCAGCGAACGCTTCAGCTGTTCGCCGTCGCCCTGCTCGGCGGACGCCAACCAACGGCCCTCGCGACTGCAACGGCGCCAACGATAAAGGGCAACGCCTTCTTCATCGCGCCGCACCTGTTTGATAACGGCCTCCACGGCCAATGGTCTGTAACTGGTTACGCTCACTTTTAACCTCTATGCTTGGGCTTGGAGTGCGAAAAGTCGGTAGCAGGAAGTCGGCTGCAAGTACCTTCCATCTCCGACGCCCACTTCCCCACTCCCGAACTCAATAGCTGGTGTAACGCCGTTGCACGGTCGTTACCGCATCTTCCTCGCGGTGCAATTGGCTCACCAGAAAACGTACCTGTTCACCGACGGTGGCTTTTGCATGCAAAATAAAATAATCGCTGGCCACGCCATAACCGGCACCGGTGCTTACCGCGTTGGGCGCCAGATTCTGCAGTACCGGGCTGCTAAAAAAATCACCGATGGTTTCGTACTGTTGCAGTTCCCGGTCCTCCAGCAAATCCTGCAACGCGCGCTCATCCAGAGGCGCCAGGTTTTCCGCATCGTTGATGGCGCGCAATACAGCTGGCAAAGCGGTGTTGACGTTCAAGGTTGCGTTCTCGGGCAACACCACCAGCAAGGGTTCCAACAGGCGGTACAGTTCCGGCGTCATATGGCGCACCAGGCGCAGTTCACTGACACTGCTAAACAGTTGATTGGCCGGTTGGTAGGGCGGCTGTTCACGACTGTAGTGTAAAGACTCCGCGCCACCGAACCCGAACACTTCGTCGTCGCCATCCAGCCAGTCCATCACCGCTTCGGTGACTTCGATCGCCTGGTCCACTGTCAGTGGATATTTTTCGAAGGTCTGCAACAGCCGAATGAAGCGCCGTTGCGGTGGAGTAAAGCGCAAGGCCGGCACGTGGTTGGAATTATTTTCCTGATTGGCTTTGCCGCTCAGATTGTTCAAATTAAATCGGCCCTGGGCATCCTCCAAACGGGCTTCCAGCAGGCCGTGGTCAGTGGGAAAGGGCGGAATGCTTTGCGCCCAGTCCTCGGCCAGATTGTCGGTGTCGGAATCCGCCAGGTCTTGTTCCAACACCACGCCTGCCAGGGTTTCGGCGCCCAGCAGATAATATTGCGCCTGGGCGCCATAGGAACGGTATTCCACCCGTGAATAATTAAGCTTAAAGGTATGGGTAAACTGCACCGCCAATCCGGACACGACTGCCACAATCAATAACGCCAGTACCAGAACCGCCCCCCGGTTAGACGCCAGGGAGCGAAAAGATGCGCTGTACATCGCCCAGGTCCTCCAGGGTTAGGGTAATTTCCACGGCCACCGGCAGCGAACCGCCGTCACCCTGGGCCGAAGAATCTTCCGCTGGCCAGACATCCTGCCAGGTATTGTCCACAACCTGGGTGGCGTTGGCCGGCAAGAAGCGGACGCGAACGGCTTCCAGATTGCTAATTAACAAGCGTTGCCCGGCTGGCTCCGTGTCCAGGGCCTGATTGCGCTCCGGCCAGTAATCCCGCCACAACTCGCCCTCCAACCAGCGGTAACCCACCCGCTGCAGATCGCTGCGCTGCTGTTGCAGGGGATTGGCCCACCCATCCCGGGCAAAACGCAACACGTAATCGCCCAACAAAAAATTAGCTGTGCGACGGGACGAATCACCCCCCATGAAGGCCGGCGCCGGCCCGGCGCTGCCGATACCCGCCGCGGCCGATGGCAAATTCCGGTCGACCAAATGATGTAAATCGGTGGACAGTAGTTGGAACACGGTTTCCAGGCTATTCACCGTTAGCAGGGCTTCGTCGGTGCTCTGCTTGGCAGTGGCCGCGCTGCTTAAAAAACCATAGGCCAAAGTGGCCACCACCATGGAAATGGCAACCGCCACCAATACCTCAATCAAGGTGAAGCCTGGTTCGTGTTGTCGGCGCGATGCCATTGCTACTATCCTTTTCCTGCTTTGTTACCCGCGTGCTTGGTTTTGTTGCCCTGGGCGGGAATTAATTGCCCCCGCCGGCCGGGTTGCCGTTGCTAGGCGCTTGGGCTTCCTGCTCTTTGATGAACCCCACCATGGACACAATAACTTCCTCGGGTTCCGTGCCCACGTTAACCGTTTGCCTCCACATGCCGGGCATGTCGGTTTCTTCCGACAGGACCTGCCAATGCCAGGTCCGGTGCACCATTTCCGTATTGCCGTTGGCTTCTCCCCGCAACAGTTTGCCGTTCAAGTGGTATTCCAGGCGCAGTATCTCCAATTGATTCTGTGCCACCCATTGCGCGTGGGAACGATCGCGTAAGTCGGCGGTAGCGTCGGCCTGGGATACGAGCTGCGAAAGCAGTGCGGGCAATGCAATACCCACCACCAGGAGGGCGACCATCACCTCGACCAAGGTAAAACCCGTGGCTGCCACGCGCTTCACAATAGCTCCTCGTCTGAGTCAAGTTTTTCCACGGTTCCGGTTCGCTCACTGGTGAGAATGCGTTGTTGGTCAATAAGCTCGGCGTCGAACAGAGTCAGATTGAACGGTGTGACTTCGCCGCCGGGATAGAAAACAATGTTGGGCACCGGCGGCGTTTCTTCGTCATCGGATTCCAAGCGGGAAAAGAGTACCTGCTCACCTTCCACTTCCAGGGAGATTTCAATATTTTCCGGCACCGAGCGGGCACTGAGCGGCGCTTCGGTTTCCACCCACTGGCCGCCGCGATACCGTTGCCAGGCGTAATGCCAGGTCGGCTCGGTATCCGGCGGTGTTAACAGCAAGCCGATGGGTTCACCACTCAATACGGCCTGGTCTTCCGCCAAACGAGAAAATTCCAGAAGTCGTTGTGCCTCTTCATCGATTTGTGCATCCGGTTCGCCGCCGATGTTGACCGAGAGTGAGACCGCGCCCACCATCACACCGATAATAAACAGCACCACCAGCAACTCGATAAGGCTGAAGCCCGTACCGCGTCCCGGCGCTGTTTTCCCGCCGCTGTTTGGCGCCGCACTGCTTGTACCACCTCCACTACTGGTGATGGCCGGTCGCGCGTCCAGCGCCGTGACTTGGGACAAGGACTGCGATGCGCGGTAATGGCTGACTGTTATACGAATAATTTTCCCTTATATAAATAGTTATCCCTCGTCGGACAGAACTTCGTCCAGGGTTTGCCAATTACCGAGATCGGCATTTTGCCCTTCGCCACCCGGCACGCCGTCGGCACCCAGGGTGTAGATGTCCACCTGTCCGTGCTCACCGGGGCTTAAATACAAGTATTCGTTGCCCCAGGGATCGGTGGGTATGCGTTCCACGTAACCGTCCTTTTTCCATTTGCGGGGGACCGGATCCAGGGTCGGCCTTTCCACCAAAGCCTGCAAACCCTGCTCGCTGGTGGGATAGACATAATTATCCAGCTTGTAGATTTGCAGCGCGGATTTGATGCGGTCGAAATCGGCAAACACCGTTCGGGTTCGCGCCACATCGGCCTCGCCAATGAATTGCGGTGCGACGATTCCCATGAGCAAACCGAGAATAACCAATACGACCAGTAGCTCGATCAAACTGAAACCGCTTGCGCGGCTGCGCCAGGGTTTAAAGGATTTTAAAATCATAATTTCTCCCGCGCGCCAGGGCGCTTACACTAATTGGTTAATATCAAATATGGGCAACAGTATCGCCAACACGATCAAGGTGACGATGACTCCCATGAACACCACTGTAAAAGGTTCCAGCAGACCCAGGGTGGTGCCCAGCATCATTTCCAGCTCCCGATCCTGATTGCGAGCCGCGTGATTGAGTTGCTCGGACAGGGTGCCGTTGGCTTCGCCGCTGGCCACCATTTGCACCAGCAGGGGCGGGAAGACGCGGGCCCGCTCCAAGGCTCGACTCAGGCTGCTACCTTCCTGCACCGCTGCCGCCACTTCCAGGCTGGCGGCGCGCAATACGTGATTGCCCAGGACCTGACCAGCAATTTTCAGCGCTTCCAGCAAGGGCACACCGCTGGACAGCAGGATGGCCAGGGTGGAGGAAAATCGCGTGCTGTCCGCTTGCACCAGCACGTCGTTGATGACTGGAATGCGCAGTAAAAAGCGATGCCAGCGCATCACGTTTTTGTCGTCCCGCAACCATACCCGAAACAGCACGATGGCGAGGATAAAAGCCACCAGCGTGGCCAAGCCCCACCAGGAACTCACAAAGTCGCTCACCGCGATCAGAATATTGGTGAGCACCGGCAGTTCCCGGTCGGAGTTCTCGAAAATGCCGATCAAGTCCGGCACCACGAAGGCCATCAATATGCCGATGACCGTAATACTGACCCCCAGCAGCACCAGGGGATAGACCATGGCCATTTGCAGGCGTTGCCGGGTGTGCTGGCTGGATTCGGTGTAATCCGCCAAACGCTCCAATACCTGACCGAGAAACCCGGCACTTTCTCCCGCCCGGACCATGGCCCGGTACATGTGATCGAAGGCCTTGGGATGTTCGCCCAGGGCCTGGGCCAGGCTGCGACCTTCCACCACCCGCGAGCGCACCTGCAACAACAAGCCCTTGATGCTTTCCTTGCGGGCTTGTCGCGCCGCCACTTGCAAGGTTTCGTCGAGCGGCAATCCCGATTGCACCAGGGAGGCGAGCTGCCGGGTGATCAGCGACAAGTCCTTGCTACCCAGGCGGGTTGAGCCACTGAAAAAACGCCGACGACCCCCGGTATTGGCGGCTTCCTGATCCGCCACGCTGCGTACCACCAAGGGCTTCAGCTGCTGGGCACGCAATTGCACCCGGATCTGCCGCTCGGAGTCCCCCTCCAAAACCCCCTTGATGGTTTTGCCCGCTGGATTTAGTGCGCGATAACTGAAGGCCGCCATAGTTGCACTCTTCGCCTGCTAGGCCGTTGCGGTTACGCGCAGCACTTCTTCGATGCTGGTATGGCCCGCCAACACTCGCTGACGTCCATCCTGATCGATGGAGGTGCTGTTCTGGCGCGCGTGGCCAAGCATGACCTGCTCGCCAGCGGATTCGTGAATTAGCTGGCGCAGATGGTCGTCGATTTCGATTAACTCATAGATTCCCGTGCGTCCGCGGTAGCCGCTATGGTTGCACTTGTCGCAACCATTGGGACGAAATAGCTGTGTGTCGGCGGGGATTTTGAACCGTTCCTGTTCGGCCGGCGTGGGCGCGTAGGGCTGTTTGCAATCGTCGCACAACAGGCGCACCAGGCGTTGGGCCATGACCACTTCGATACTGGAGGACAGCAGGAAGGGTTCCACCCCCATGTCCTGCAAGCGGGTGATTGCGCCGATGGCGGTGTTGGTGTGCAAGGTGGATAGCACCAAGTGCCCGGTCAAACTGGCCTGGACCGCGATGGAGGCGGTTTCGCTGTCGCGAATTTCCCCCACCATCACCACGTCCGGGTCCTGACGCAAGATGGCGCGCAGGCCGCGCGCGAAAGTCATATCCACTTTGGCGTTTACCTGGGTTTGGCCGATGCCCGGCAACAGGTATTCGATGGGGTCTTCAATGGTCAATATGTTGCGACTGCGGTCGTTAATGTGACTCAAGCCGGCGTAGAGGGTGGTGGTTTTACCGGAGCCGGTGGGACCGGTCACCAAAATAATCCCGTGGGGTTTGCTCAAGGCCCGCTGAAAACGGTCCTTCACTTCCGGCGGCATGGCCAACTGGTGAAGGCTGAGCTGTCCCGCCGCCTGATCCAATAAACGCAACACCACCCGCTCGCCATGGGCGGAGGGAATAGTGGAAACCCGAATGTCCACCGCGTGGCCGGCTAGTTTTACGGTGATGCGGCCATCCTGGGGCAGGCGTTTTTCGGCAATATCGAGACGCGCCATCACCTTTAAACGTGATACCAGCACCGGCGCCAGTTCCGCCTTGGGGGATAATACTTCGGTGAGTACGCCGTCCACCCGAAAGCGCACCGCGACGCGATCCTCGAATGGTTCCAGATGCACGTCGGAAGCTTTGTCACGCACCGCCTGGGACAGTATGGCGTTAATCAGGCGAATAACCGGCGCGTCATCTTCACCAGACAGCAGATCGCTGTTTTGCGGAATCTCATCGGCCAAACTGCTCAGATCAAATTCGGCGCCGATTTCATCCACGGCGCGCTGCGCGGCACCATCGCCGCTTTGATAATTCACGGTAAGTTTTTTCTGAAATTCCGCTTCGGAAATTTCCGCCAACTCGAAGGGCTTGCCGAGAAAACGGCGCAGCTCCAAAATGACGGGCAGGGCCAGACCCGGCTTGTGCAGCAAGCGCCCGTCCTCCAGCATGACACCGTGGCTGGACGCAAAACCGTAGGGCAGACGGGTTGCTTCGTTCACTGAGACCTGTCCTCTATTCTAACTTCATCGACAGTGACGGGCTCGCCCTGTTCGTTTTCTTCATTCCCTTCGCTTTCTCCGTTCTCTTTAGAAACGGTTTTTGGCGGTGGCTGAATGCTCTCCCATTCCGGCAGCAAGGGCAGCTCTTGTTCGCCAACCAGTAATCGGTTTAGCGAACGCTGCTGTAATTGTTGCTCGCGGATAAAGTTGTATTTGATGGCGGTTGCGCCGCGCAATGTCTCGTCATCGCGCAAAATGGTGGGCCGAATAAAAACCAGCAAGTTGGTTTTTTGCACCGAGGTGGATTGTGAACGGAACAGGTGCCCCAGAATCGGAATGCTGCCCAGCAAGGGCACGCGGGTTTCGCTCTGGATTACGTTGTCGCGGATCAAACCACCCAATACCACCGTTTCGCCATCCGCCACGGTGACCCGGGTTTCAATTTCACGTTCGTTGGTAATAAGATCCACCGCTCCTGCGCGCTGGGAAATACTGGAAATCTTCTGAACAATATCCAAGGCCACTTTGTTGCCCTTGTTAACATGGGGCGTCACTTCCAAGGTGGTGCCCACGTTTTCCCGGTTAATGGTCTGAAAGGGATTTTGCACACTGCCGGTGTCTCCGGTGCTGGTAAAGGAACCGGTTACAAAGGGCACGCTTTCCCCGACTGTAATTCGCGCCGGCGAATTATCAGTGGTCAGAAGATTAGGGGTGGACAGGATGTTGGCGCCGCTGGTGGCTTGCAGCACATCTATCAATGCCAGCAGATCATTGCTGTCGGTCAAACGTCCAATGCCGAGGGTCTGACCGGCCACACCAGCAAGCGCTGCCGCCAGCCCGGTAAGCGCGTCTTCGTCGTCCGTTTCCAGTGCGCTTTGGGCAATTTGTCCAATGGCCCGCGGATCGTTGCCCGCATCGAAGTTACTGGCAAAACCACCATCTTCGTGGCGGAACAACCATTGAATGCCCAAGTTCTTGCCGATGTCATCGTTGAGTTCGACAATGATTGCCTCCACCAGCACCTGGGCCCGCTGAATGTCGAGTCGATCAATAATGCCTTGTAAGGCGTTCACGGTATTAATGTCGGCGGTAATGATGAGTGAGTTGGTATCTTCATCCGCTTCGATGGCGGCGCCCGCCGCGCGCTGGGACTCCGCCTGATCCGGATTGAGCTGGGCCAGGTTTTGCACCACGTTGGTCAGCCGCTCCGCGACGTTGGCCGCGTTGGCGTACTCCAGATAAATCACTCGCGAATTGCCGGTCTGCGGCTGGGGCATATCCAGTCGGCTAATAAGATCCTTGACTCGTTGTCGCTGGCGCTGCTCACCGGTTACCAAGACGGAATTGGTTCGCGTATCGGCAACCATTTGCAGCTGAGTGTTGTTGCCCGCCTGGTTGCCGGCGGCACCGGGGCGAACAATTTCGCGCAACATCCTCACCATGTCCTCCGCCTCGGCGTATTCCAGTTCCACCAATTCGGTTTCGGGCGTGGCTGTCTGGTCGATGCGTTCCACCACTCGGCGAATACGTTCAACATTGGCGGCAGTATCGACAATAATCAGGACATTGCTGGGCGCGTAGGAGGACATGTGGGCGTTGCCAGTAGACACCAGCGGTCGAATGACCGGCAGGACCTGCGCCGCGTCAACATTGTGCAAGGGGATTATTTCGGTAATGTAGGAGTTGAGATTGACTTGGGTGGATAAAGGCAATGATTCGGAACGGACTTGGTTGGTGGGAACAATAGTCACAATCCCATCGCTCCGCTCAACGGCGGTAAAACCGTTAACGTCCAGCGCGCGCAAAAATATGCTGTAGTAGGTATCGGCGTTTACCGGCCGCTCGGTCATAACGGTAATCTGCCCCCGCACCCGCGGATCCACCACAATGGTTTTGCCGGTTGCATCCTGCACCGCCCGAATCACTTCCATAATGTCGGTGTTGTTGAAATTGGGGGTCCAGGTTTGCGCCTGATTTTGATTCTGGTCCTGCCCCAGCGCCGAAGCGCTCACGGAAATACAGAGCACTAGCAGCAGTAACCGTTGCCGATACGTCATTATTGTTTGCCTATTCCCGGATAAATATAAATAATGTTTGTCGCTCTTTTATGCATTCATTGCTCGACGACCCAGATCCTTGTGGCGGTTCGTCTTGTGTTTCTTTTCCCATGACATTTTACGTTTCGCATCTTACCGATCCAAGGCGAGATCGACCGTGATAGTAGTGCCATCCCGCAGTATTTCCAAGGTGGCCCGACTTTCCTGCCCGAGGGAGCGGTAAACCTCCATGGCGCGGCTGGTATCATCCAGCCCCACATTGTTAACCGCGGTAACCACATCGTCCGGCTGTAAACCCAGCTGCTCAAACAGCTCCCGATCGCCCTTGGGGCGAATACGAAAACCGATAAGCTGGCCGCCCTCGCGGTGCATGCTCACGTTCAGTACGTCGGTGACCATACGTACCTGTTCCTCGGTCGGCTGTTGCTGATCCTCTCCCGGCAGCAGCGCGCCCACGAATTCATCGGCCCGGTCCCCACTGGGAATCGCCGGCGCTGGCTGGGTCTGAATTGGACGTTGTGCGGTACGGGTATTGCGCTGCGGGACACGCGCAGCCCCTTCCTTGTCATACAACCACAGTGTTTCGTAGCGTCCGTTATTGTCGAGTATGACGCGGTCTTCCATTACCTTGGCCAGTTTTACCCCGCGTGGGCCGATATCGAGTTCCTCGCCCGGGTTGAAACCCGCTTGTTTGCCGCCGTCGCCGATAATTGCCGTCGCGAACTGGGGAGTACTGCTCGGAACGGCGCCGTGCAGTACCAACCGAAGGCTGGTTTCCACCGCTTCCTGCTCAATGCCAGCCGGTTGTACCACTACCGGCGCCGCGTCCGCACCGCCCTCGCCAAACAGGGAGAGATTTTTCAGGGTTTCAATATCAATGCCGGACCCGGATTCCATGGCTGGTTGGTTGGCGAAGGCCGTGTTGGCGGGGACGCCGAGCGGCGGCGCGGGAATGTCCGGTTGCGGCATTAGCAACCAGAATAGCTGTGAAAAGCTGTAACAGAGCCACAGTGCCAAAACTGCCAGGCACAGCCACCGCCAGACATGCAATGGCACCTGCCTCACTCTGCCAAGGATATGCTCAAGCCGTTGGAGGGTGTTTTGAGCCATACCACCGGCGACCACCCCGTTTGTCGCCATTGTCTTGTCTCCCGATGCATTCAGTGCCGGGTCGCCTTGGCGGCACGGCAAAACCATTAAAAAGGCCGACTCATGCCGCGGCATGTGAATCTGGCCACAAATTAGGCAATCCCCGGAGTGCCGGGGATTTTAGGGTGTCACCACCGCAAAGACTATAGCAGCAGACACCAAAACGACAGTGGCGGCGTGCCTCCTGTCCGACCAGGCATTCCCGAAACCTCGGATTATCGCGCCAGGCAGTCCCATTTGTATGGCGCCTGGAGGCCAGTCTTTGCCGACCGTTGCGCCAAGCGAGCTCTCCTGGGGGGAAGAAACCGGATCACGGGAAGCGTCGGCGAGGCTTCAGGGGCGGTCGCAGTGTACACAATTTTTTCCAAGCGAGTCTTTGCTCGATGCGGGAGTCCGTGAGGTAAATATTGCCCGGGGATACAATCCCCACTTTGAAGCCACTTGAAACGCCTATTTTAGGCGCGCATTGGGGGATCTAATAGGTAGACCCCGGGGTAACGAAAAATGGGAGCCCACATGAGCCGAAGAAGGGTAATTCGCAGCCATCCGCGAAAATCCCGGCGCCCTCTTTTGGAGCCCCTTTATATTGCCCAGCTCCGGCTGCTGCCCCGGCGCTCGCCGGGGCCAACCGACAAGACTACCGACCAGGCCCGTTTAGCGTTAAACTGCCGCGGCTCTGACAAATTGCGGATTGGGTAGTTCACCGCGGCAACCGATTACGACCTGTTATGGATCAGATTTACCTATTGCAAAACCAAGACAAGCTCTTCTTAGGCAAGCACAATGAGTGGCTGGACGGACGCGACCTGGGCAGCTTGTACAAGTCCCACCACAAGGACGAGGCTCTTAACCAGCTATGCGAGGCCAACATCAAGGACTACAGCCAACGCATCCAAATATTAAGTTGTACTGCAAAGGCCAATGGCTTGCCGCATATCGACGCCGAACAACTGCCGCCGCCGATGAAAACGCCGGTTCCGGATACGCCTGCTCAGCAGAACCAACGAACCGTTAGCGATGACGACCCGGGGCCGCTCTTTGAATCTCGGACCTCGGAGTTTGCCTCGATCGAGAGTTAATCGCTATCACCTATCAGCACTTTTATCAGCACTTGCTACGTCACGAGGTTCTCGGGTGACAGCGCGCTATGAAGGCAATCCATTCGGCGGTCCACGAGCTGCAAACCGAAAAGGTTCCAAGCAGTTTTTCCTACTCGACTCGTTTCAGACGTCAAGACCTATGCGGACCCGGCAGCCCATGAGGAATAGATATTGTCCCGACTTCAACAACATCTAACAGCCATCGGTGCCGTCGATGGCCACGCCGGACTCACCGGCATAAGGCGGGGCTTGGAAAAAGAAAGTCTGCGCGTTACCGGACGCGGCACTCTGGCGCTGACGCCGCATAGCCCCGTCCTGGGTTCGCCGCTCACCCACCCGGAAATCACCACCGACTTTAGCGAAGCACTGCTGGAGTTTATCACCGCCCCCGACTCCGACGTGGCCACGGTGCTGGGCCAGTTGGAAAACGTCCATCGCTTTACTTACCACGCGTTGCGGGACGAATATCTGTGGGTCAACAGCATGCCCTGCGTTCTGTCCAAGGACGACAATATTCCGGTGGCACGCTACGGCGATTCCAACGTCGCGAAAATGAAGACCGTTTATCGTCTGGGGCTTGGGCATCGCTACGGCCGCTTGATGCAGACCATTGCCGGCATTCACTACAACTTTTCCCTGCCCGATGAATTTTGGACGTTCCTGCGCGAGGCGGAAAAAAGTACGCTGGATATTCAATCGTTTAAAACCCAGCGCTACTTCGACTTAATCCGCAATTTTCGCCGCTATTTTTGGTTGTTGTTGTATTTTTTCGGCGCGGCGCCGGCCATATGTCCGACCTTTGTGCAGGGTCGCGAGCACAGCCTGGTCCCGCTGGACAAGGCCGGGGCGACCTTGCACGCACCTCATGCCACCTCGCTGCGCATGGGGGATCTGGGCTATCAAAGCAAGGCTCAACAAAGCCTGCACATCGACTACAACAACCTGCCGGACTATCTGCGCGCCCTGTGCTCGGCCATTACCCGGCCACACCCGGATTACGAAGCCATTGGAGTGAAGGATGCACAAGGTCACTACCAGCAGTTAAATACCGGCATTCTGCAAATCGAAAACGAGTTCTACAGTACTATCCGGCCGAAACGTACCGCGCGCAGTGGCGAAGCCGCCTTGCGCGCCCTTCATGATCGCGGAGTTGAGTATGTGGAGGTCCGCTGTCTGGATCTGGATCCCTACCAACCGCTCGGGATCGGCGCGGAGCAAATTCACTTCCTGGATACCTTTCTGGTGTATTGTCTGCTGGCCGACAGCCCGCCCGCCGACGCCGATGAGCACGGTCGGGTGCAGGAAAACCAGCAGCGCATTGTCTACCGTGGTCGGGATCCGCGCTTGGAACTTTTGAACCAGCACACCAGCTACAGCTTTTCCGAATGGGCAACGGAATTACTCTCGGGGCTACGCGACGTGGCGGGACTGCTGGACGCCGCGAACGGCGCGGGCACGCACACGGATTCCGTCAATCAACAGGCCGACAAGCTGCGCGAGCCAGGCCTGACTCCTTCCGCACGGATTCTGTCGGAGCTTCGCGAAAATCGCCAGAGTTTTTACGAGTTCGGATTACAGCAGGCGATGCAGCACGCCCAATACTTTCGCGGCACGCAGCTGGACGAAAAATTGCTCGCGCATTATCGCCAACTGGCCAGCCGCTCCCTTGAGGAACAGCGAGCCGTGGAACACCAGGAACAGCTTGGTTTTGCGGAATACCTGGCGGGTTTTTATGCCCAATACGGCTGCTGCTCTTCGCCCTGAGCGGCCACCCGGTTCAGCAAATGCGTCCGTACCTGCTTGTTTTTAATGGCTGATTCTCCTATCGTTTGGCGGCCAATCAAACCAGGACTACATCGTGCCCAATGTTCGCCTTACCAATCTCGGAGTGTTTCTCGCCTGCGTGGGACTGATGGCCTATGCGCTTTACTCACAGGAGGTGCTGGGGCTACACCCCTGTCCGCTGTGCATCACCCAGCGCGGCTTTGTCATTCTGACTGGGCTATTTGCCCTGATCGCCTTCATCCATAATCCCGGCGCGAGCTTTCGCCGAATTTACGCGGGGTTGGGCATGCTGGCCGCGGCGGCCGGGGCCGTCGTGGCCGGGCGCCACTTACAGCTGCAGAATCTGCCCGCCGACCAAGTACCCGCTTGCGGGCCGGGGCTGGAATACATGTTCAACACCTTTCCCTTCATGGAAGCGGTATCGGTATTGTTTCGCGGCGATGGCAACTGTGCCGAGGTGGACTGGGAACTGCTGGGTCTGAGCATGCCGGGCTGGGTGTTGATTGCCTTCCTGGGCCTGTTTGCCGTCAACACCTGGCAGCTGCTGCGCCGGAAGTGATGGGGCGCTCCCGCCACCATTATTCGAGTGCTTTCAGGTGCCGCTGTCTCCACAAAACGGGCGATTTTCCTTGCCGAACTTTTACGGATACCCTATCGTGGTGAGTAGGTGCCGAGAACTTGCGTGTCTGAAACTTTGGCGCAATCATTGGCATAATCAATTGAGTAGATTGTATCTCTGTACCGAGGCTGTAGAGAGACTGTATTGAGGGAATTCAGCGATGCTTGAAGACTGTAAATCCGCGAAAGAACGCTGGGGCGGCGTCAGCACTATCATTGATCGTTGGTTGCAGGAGCGTCAAGACATGCTGGTTCGTTACTGTGCACTTTCCGCCATGACATCCTTCGACGAGGAAGATCCGGCCCGGTGCGAACAGATTCAACAGCTCTGTCAGGTGATGATGGACTATGTATCGGCCGGTCACTTTGAGGTTTACGACCAACTGGTGCGGGAAGGCAAAGAATTTAACGACGATGCCGCACTGGAAAAGGCCGACACGCTTTACAGTCAGGTGGAATCAACCACCGACGCAGTCCTGGATTTCAATGATAAGTACCAGGAGACCGACGACCTTTCGTCCCTTCCCCAGGATTTGTCCACTATCGGCGAACAACTGGAAACCCGTTTCGCGGCCGAAGACGGCATGATCGCCGTATTGCACATGGCCCACAAAGATCTGGTCGCCTGAACCCAATATTCCCGAACCACGCGATTCCGAACAAACGACCTTCAGCTTGCCGGTTTGGAGCTGATAGCGACCACGGCAAACACTCGACCACTCAAATACCCCGCCCTCGCTCAACGCCAAAAGTGGTAGTGGGCACTCACTTTGAATTCGCGCTGTCGCCAGCGGACCCGATCATCGATCGGATCCGCCGTCACGAATCACTGTTGGCCGTCAGCATCCTGCTCCGAGTCCACCACGTCCAGCAGCTCGACTTCAAAGATCAAGGTCGAATTGGGACCAATCACGGGGCCCTGGCCACCGGGTCCGTAGGCTAGCTCCGGGGGGATGTACAACTCGTACTTGGACCCTTCAGCCATGTGCTGCAAGCCCTCGGTCCAGCCCGCGATCACATTTTGCAGGGGAAATGAGACCGGCTCGCCGCGCTCATAGGAGCTGTCAAACACGGTTCCATCGATCAGGGTTCCGCGATAGTGAACTGTTACCGTATCACTCGCCTCGGGCTGCGACCCGTCGCCCGCTTCGATTTGCTTGTATTGCAAGCCGCTGGGCAAGGTCACTACGCCTTCTTTTTCCGCGTTGCCGGCAAGAAAATCCTCACCCGCTTGCCGGTTTTCTTCAGCGAGTGCTTCCATCTCGGCCTGCTGTTCGGCCTGCGCGGCCGCCATTTTTTGCTGATGCTCCTGCTGGAAGGCCTGCATGGCGGCCTGCATCTCGTCGTCGCTAAGCCGCGGGTCGGCATCATTGTTGACGTCGCGAATAGCCTGCGCCACCACATCCACGTCCAGTTCGATCTCCTGGGACTTGAATTGCTGCCCAATGTTGTAGCCGAATACGTAGCTAATTTGCTCGTTAAGAGTGCCTAGCTCGTCTTCGGTGGCGACTTCTTCCGCTTCCTTCGTGTCGCACCCAAGCGCGACAAGTGTAAAGACGGCGACCGCCGCTGCGATGTAACCTCGTTGTTTCATAGTAAATACCACGCTGTACTTTGCTGAAAAAATGGATGAGAGATAGCAAGGACAAGAGCCAATCCCGAGTCCGGCCAAGAGCATTTGCTGTTATCGTTCTTGCGCTTACGTTGCCACGGACCCGCTAGCAGTCCGCCGGTCTTCGCTGATGACCCGATTGCGGACGAGACAGTGAGTGGCAATGGTACCGCAATTGATGGCTGATGCGGTACCTTCTGATTCGCCTGGGCCAGCATAGTTCACGGGACATAGTTCACTGGACAGCCGCTATGAGGGGCCATGACCTGCTCGCGTCCCTGCTTGATGACAACGCCCAAATGGCGCTGTGCAGCATCTGGGACTTCCGTTGCTAGGCCGCCACGGTGCAAACATGAACACACCGCGCTTAAGTTTCGTCGATCTTAACTTCACACCGGTTGACATTTGCGTGCATGTGTACGCAGAATTTGTACTTGACAGCTGGTTGTTTTTGGAAAGCGAGTTACACTGTTTTTTTACGCCATGCGTGATATAAATGGTGGGAATGCACAAAAGTCCTTCGGACCGCGTTTCATATCGTTTTGCTGCCCTGACCGGCGGGCTGCAAACATCATGCGCGGGCTGCAAACATCATAAGGTTCTCGCTGGTCGAAAGCTTGGGTTTGAAAGGCTAGGTTTTGAAAGGTTTGTTTGGTCCACTGCCTTGTGCAGCTCGGCCGTTCATTCAAGATATTCACTAACAAAAGGGTATTGTCATGGCTGCCAGAAAATCTCCCGCGAAGTCCGCTTCAGCTAAAACCGTCGCTTCATTAGAGGGCAAAATAGCCACTCTGGAAAAACAATTGGATAAAGCACGCGCCAAACAGGTTGCGGATGCGAAGAAATCCGCATCCACTGCCACTAAAGCGGTGCAGAAAGCCAAGAAACAGCTAGCCACGCTGCGCACCAAACAGAAGGCAGCACAGGCGGCGACCAAAAAGGCCAAGACCAAGACAGCCAAAACAGCGGCCAAGAAGCGAGTTACCTCGGCAAAAGCCGCCGTGGACAAGCAAAAGAAAGCCCTGGACCAGGCAATGCAGGATGTTGCTCAGGCGAAAGACTCTCTCGACTCCGCTCAGCGCGCTCAGAAGAATGCCTCCGCGGTAGCCAAGGCAGCGGCCCAGGCTGAAAAACAGGTGGCCAAGGTCACGAAAAAGGCCAGCCGCAAAAAGGCCAAGGCCAAGACAAAAACCGCTAAAAAGAAGGCCTCTGGGACGCCGAAGAAAGCGGCCAGCAAGAAGAAAGCAACCGTGAAGAAGTCGGCGAAAAAAGCGGCGCCCAAGAAGACGGCAAGCAAGGCCAAGAAGGCTCCCGCGAAAAAACGCGCGACCGCGGCAAAGCCAGCCAGGAAAGCCAAACCGTCAGCGGCGCCAAAGACCAGCAAGCCCGCAGCGCCCAAACCGCAAACGCCGCCCGTCGTAGAGCGCAATATTCCGCAACGCCCGGCGCCGGCACCTACCCCCACATCGCCACCCAAGCCAGAACCTGTTCGCCCGAATCCGATACCGGGATTTAGGCATAACCCGGGTTCTCTGTTCGGTGGTTCCGATCAGGACGACGAAAAGTAGGGCCCATCCTCGTTTGAGCTCACCTCGGCTGTAGGGCAGCCGAGGTGCAGCAATGCCTTTCTCCCCAAGCTCACTCGCTGGCGCCAACCCTCCTCACATTTCGATCAAGCGTCCGAGAGTAGCTTCGCCAGTCCTTGCCTGATTGGCGTCAGGTTGGCTTCGATAGGCAAATCCTTCAGGTAGCAGCCCATGTTGTGACCCAGCGGGAGCGCTTCACCGCCAAGTGGCGTCGCCATGTCGCCGAGCAGGGACAAACAGCGCTTCTCGGCCAACAACTCCGCTTGCTTGATTAGCCCTCTTATTTGCTGGGCGGTTTCCTGCTCCGGTTCCAGTTGCGCGAGCCGTCGGCGTAAACCGCGCAATACCCGGATCACCTCCGTGTCCCAAGCGACGATGGTCGATTTCGCTTGGCTCAGCAAAGCCGGAGTTAAAGGGATAGCACGAGCTTCCAACCAACAGGCCCACAACAGGATATTGACATTGATGTTACCCGCGTCTTGCAGGTGCAGTGCCGTTTCCTCCACGCCGGGACTGCTGTACAGTGCGAGCGCAAATTCCCACAGGGACCCACTGTCCGCAAACGAAGTCATTTATCCGCCCATGATTCAGTTTCAATCCGTCAGTTTACATCGCGGCACTCGGCAGTTGCTAACCGATGCCGACCTAACTATCCACCCGGGGGAGCGGGTCGGCTTGGTGGGGCCGAACGGCAGCGGCAAGTCCAGCCTGTTTTTGCTGTTGCTTGGCAAGCTGGAGCTGGACCGCGGCGAATGCCGGCTACCAGTACAATGGCGCATCGGTCATATGCGCCAGGAGATCGAGGACAGCCAACGATCAGCGCTCGACTTTGTCATTGATGGCGATCAGCCCCTGCGCGAAATCGAAACAGCTATCGCCGGGCACAAAGGCAGCGAACTACAACTGGCCGAACTTTACGCCCGACTGGAAGAGCTGGATGGCTATCGCGCGGAGGCGAAAGCGGCAACCTTGCTGCACGGCTTGGGTTTCGCAGCGGATACTATCCAGCAGCCGGTAAGCAGTTTTTCCGGCGGCTGGCGGGTTAGGTTGGCGCTGGCACAGGCCTTGATGTGTCCGTCGGATCTCCTGCTCCTGGACGAACCCACCAATCACCTGGACTTGGGTGCCACCCTGTGGCTCGAGCAATGGCTGAAGAGCTACCAAGGTACCTTGGTTATCGTTTCCCACGACCGGGATTTTCTCGATAATGTTGTCAACGGTATCGTTCATATCGAACAGGCCAAGCTGGTGGTTTATGCGGGCAACTACTCCGGTTTCGAACGGCAGCGCAGCGAGCGCCTTGCCCAACAGCAGCAGCTTTATCTCAATCAGCAGGCGCGCGTGAAGGAAATCACGGCCTTTGTGGACCGCTTTCGCGCCAAGGCCACCAAAGCCAAACAGGCCCAGAGCCGACTAAAGCAATTGCAGCGCATGGAACTGATCGCACCGGCCCATGTGGATTCGCCCTTTCACTTTAAAATTCCCTGCGCGGACAAGATTCCGCAAACTCTAGTCAATTTGACCCAATCCACTGTTGGCTATGACAGTGAACATTGTGTGGAGCACATCAATTTGACCCTTCACAATTCATCGCGCATTGGCCTGTTGGGCGCCAACGGCGCGGGCAAATCGACCTTGCTGAAGTCGCTGGCCGGCGAGTTGCCGCTGCTGGATGGAGAGCGGATTACCGGGGACGGGCTCAAGATCGGCTATTTTGCTCAACACCAGTTACAAAATCTGGATCCCGCGGCGTCCGCCGCCTTGCATATCCAGCGCTTGAGTCCGCGCGCGTCGGAACAGGCGATCCGCAATTTTCTCGGCGGTTTTGACTTTCAGGGCGAACGAGCCTTCGAGCCGGTTCGCCACTTTTCCGGCGGCGAAAAAGCGCGTCTGACTCTGGCCCTGATTGCCTGGAGCAAACCGAATCTGTTGATTCTCGACGAACCCACCAACCACCTTGACCTGGACATGCGCCACGCTCTGACGGTCGCCTTGCAGGAATTTGCCGGTGCTATTGTGCTCGTATCCCACGACCGCCATTTGATTCGGAACACGGTTGACGATTTGCTACTGGTTGCCAATCGGGAAATTCAAACCTTCGACGACGATTTGGAGGCTTATGAGCGGTGGCTCGCGCAACAATCCACCAGCCAGCAGACAGGAAGCAAAGTACCCGCGCAGAACAAAAAGCGGCAGCGTCAGCAAGCCGCCGAGGCGCGCGCGGCGCTCAAGCCCCTGGCGGATCACCTGAAGAAACTGGAGCGGCAACTGAACAGCTTGCAACGCGAGGAAAGCCAAGTCGCGACGGCCTTGTTGGATGCCGAGCTTTACGAGGAGCATAACAAGGAGCGCCTACAGCAGTTGTTGCAGGAGCAGGGTCGGTTAAAACAGAAGATAGGCACCACAGAGGAGGACTGGCTCAATGCGCAGGAATCCCTGGAGCAATTGCGGTCCTAAGCACAGTCCGGCGGAGCAATGCTTCCCCGGCCGTTAGCCGTCAACTTTGCGGTACAACAAGTCCCAAACGCCGTGGCCGAGGCGAGCGCCCCGTTGTTCGAATTTTGTGATTGGACGAAATGACGGGCGCTCCACGAAAGGTGATACCCCACCTTCGCTGCGCAATTCCTCCGCGGTCTGTAGCACCTCGGCCATCTGTTCCGCGTAGTTCTCCCAATCGGTGGCAAAATTCAACAGCGCACCGGGTTTCAACCTGGAACACACCAATTGCACGAAATCGCGTTGCACAATGCGGCGTTTGTGATGTTTTTTCTTGTGCCAGGGATCGGGAAAATAAAGCTGAAAACGGTCGACGGATTGGGGCGGAACGCAGTTGGCGAGCACATCCACGGCATCCGCCATGTAGATGCGCAAATTGCCAATATCGTCCTTGCCCGCGATATTGATTAAACGGCCTACACCGGGAGGGTGAACCTCGATACCCAGGAAGTCCTTGTCCGGTTCCGATTTCGCCATGGCTAGCAGTGAATCGCCCATGCCAAACCCCACTTCCACCACCAGCGGAGCGCAACGACCGAAAACGGGCTCGGGTTCGATCATGCCGCTATACAGGCTCAGTCCGTAACGCGGCCAATAGCGATCAAAGGCGGTCTTTTGCCCAGCCGTAATGCGTCCGCCGCGAATCACATAGCTGCGAATCGCCTTGCGCGGTAGTTCGGGTTTGATGTCGGTGGAATCTGGCATCAGCTGCGAATGGCGGCAACAAACAACAACAACCAGGCCACCATAAAGGCCAACCCGCCCAAAGGCGTGATAGGCCCAAGCCAACGCGGACCGCCCAAGGCAAGCAGGTAAAGGCTACCGCAAAACAGCAACATGCCGGCAATGAACAAGTATCCGCTGGTAAGCAACAGGGTTTTCTCGCCCAGGCGCTGGATAAGCAGGGCCAGCCCGAACAGCGCAAGGGTGTGGTAGAAGTGATATTGCACCGCTGTTTGATAAGCGGAAAAAAGGGCTTCACTCAGGCGGCCCTTAAGACCGTGCGCACCAAAGGCACCTAGGGCAACCGCTAGAAAGCCGCTGCCGGCGGCAATAATCAAGAATAGTTTGGCAATCATCGGACTTTACGCAAATAAAAAGTCGTGCAAATAAAAAGCCGCGTTGGTTAAGCGCGGCTTTTGACGAATAATGTTTAGCGCGGAATCGCGAAATACCGGCTATTAGATACTTACCATGCTTACGCTTCCATACAGGTGCGTACTTTCTGCATGGCATTTTTTTCCAGCTGGCGGATGCGTTCCGCTGAAATCTTGTATTGCGCCGCCAGTTCGTGCAGCGTTTCCTTGTTGTCGTTCAGCCAGCGGCGCTGCAGGATGTCGCGGCTGCGCTCATCCAGTGAGCCCATGGCCACTTCCAACTTGTTCACGCTGCTATCGCGCCAATCGGCCTGCTCCAGTTGAGTTGCCGGATCGTAGCGTTTGTCTTCCAGATAATTAACCGGCGCCAGGTAGGCTGTGTCGTCTTCGTCGTCGGCGCCGGCATCGAAGGTCGCGTCGTAGGACGACAGCCGGCCTTCCATTTCGCGCACGTTTTTTACGTCGACGTTGAGATCTTCGGCAATTGCATTCGCTTCGTCATTACTCAACCAAGCCAAGCGCTTTTTGGCTCCGCGCAGGTTGAAGAACAGCTTGCGTTGGGCCTTGGTGGTGGCCACCTTGACGATCCGCCAGTTGCGCAGAATAAATTCGTGAATTTCGGCCTTGATCCAGTGCACCGCAAAGGACACCAGGCGCACGCCTTTTTCCGGATTGAAGCGTTTTACCGCCTTCATCAATCCGACGTTGCCTTCCTGAATCAAATCTGATTGGGAAAGACCATAGCCGGCGTAGGACTTGGCAATGTGCACCACGAAACGCAGATGTGCCAGAATCAATTGGCGGGCGGCATCGACGTTTTCGTTGTAATACAAGTCTTCGGCCAGGTGCTTTTCCTCTTCCGCCGTGAGAATGGGAAAACCATTCACCACTTGCATGTAGGCGTTGAGGTTCGCCCCAGGCGCCAGACTGTCTATCGCTAAGAGGCTTTTGCCCATAGTGTTAACCTCCAAAAATATGCGGGGTATTGTAGCACCAGCCCGATTAGTTTGCATTAGACGAAGGCGCTCGGTGAAAGTTCTGCTGTTTCAGTGGCTTAGCCGCATTTTTCGCGCTTTTCAACGGTTTAGGTGGGCTCAATGGTGTGTAAGTGTTTACTAACCGCGAGACTCGCGCCCAGCAGGCCCAAAATCCCCGAGCCCAGCAAAAGCGCGAGGCTTTCCCAGCCATTGAGCCCTTGCAGACGCAGGTCGCTCCGGTAGAGGTCGGCGAGCTGCGCCACCGGGCTGGACAACCATTGCACCCCGGCCATTAACAACAACCAGGCCAGCAGCCCGCCACCAAACCCGTACCAGAAGCCGGTGTAGAGAAAGGGACGGCGGACAAAGGCGTCGGTGGCGCCCACTAGTTTGACGATGACAATTTCGTCCCGGCGGCTTTCGATGGCCAGGCGAATCGTATTGCCAATCACCAGGAGCACTCCCAGGGCCAGGAGCGCCCCCAGCGCCGCGACCAGGCGCTGGCCAATGATCATCAATTGGTGCAAACGCCGGACCCAGTCCATATCGAGGCGCACATCTTCCGCCAGTGGTTCGGCTTCCAGCGATACTCGCAAGCTTTCCAGTTGTTCCGGCGAAGCGTGGGTTTCGGCGGGATGTACCAGCAGAACCCCCGGAAGCGGGTTGTCCTCCAGGGTATCCAACACCGTGCCCAGGCCCGAATACTGTTCAAATTCTTGCAAGGCTTGATCCGGGCTTATGTAATCCACGGCCGCAATTTCCAGCTCGCCCAGCAGGCGGTCGCGCAACTGTAACGCGGCGTTCTCCGTGGCGCGCATGTGCAGGAACACCGATATGCGCGGTTGAGTCTGCCAGTTTTCTCCCAGGCTTTGAAACTGGGCCAGAGCGAGATAGAGAACGGCGGGCAAGGCCAGGGCAATAGCCACCACCAGCCAGGTCAGCAGGCTTTGGGCGGGCGCTTGCAACAGGCGCAGCAGACTCTCTCGGGCAACGATCCGGTGGTGCGCCCCATAGGCGCGCAATCGGTCGCCGACTCGAGTCTTGCTTTGACTGGCACCGGAGCGTTGCTCCGCCAGGCGGCGTTTAGACGCTAAGGCTTTCACGATCCAGTACTCCATCGTGAATCAAGCGACCGTCGTCCAGGGTCAGCACCCGGCGCTGCATTCGGCGAATCAGGGCGATGTCGTGGCTGGCAATCAAGACGGTTACCCCAACCTCGTTGAATTGCTGGAACAGACGCATAATGTCCGCCGACAGACCCGGGTCCAGGTTACCGGTGGGCTCGTCCGCCAGCAGCAACGGCGGTTTGTTCACCACGGCACGGGCGATACCGACCCGCTGCTGTTCACCCCCGGACAGGGTGATGGGGTTTTGCGCTTCCTTGCTGAGGAGATCGACCTTATCCAGCGCCGCACGCACCCGGCGCGCCAACTCGCGAGGCTGGTAGCCGGCGATTTGCAGAGGCAGGGCCACATTGTCGAAGACGCTGCGATCAAACAACAACTGGTGGTTCTGAAACACCACACCCACCTTGCGCCGATGGTGTGCGATCTGCGCACCCTTGATCCGGCTCAGGTTCTTGCCACCAATGAAAACCTGACCCTCGGTGGGCCGCTCCATCAGCATGATCAATTTCAACAACGTGCTTTTGCCAGCCCCCGAGCGCCCGGTGAGAAACACCATTTCCGCCGCGTCGATATCGATATCGACCCGCGACAGCGCTTCGTGGCCGCTGCTGTAGCGCTTGCTGATGTTGTCAAAGCGAATCATTCATTGCATCTGCTTTTGCGGTTTCGGCGGAGGCAAACAGTGCGCTGACAAAGGTTTCCGCCTCGAAGGCCTGCAGGTCGTCCACGCCTTCGCCGACACCGATGTAGCGTATCGGCACGCCGAAACGGTCGCTGAGCGCGAAGATAATGCCGCCCTTGGCCGTGCCATCCAACTTGGTCAAGGCGATACCGGTGACCCCTACCGCCTCCATGAACTGTTGCGCCTGGTTCAGGGCGTTCTGCCCGGTGCCGGCGTCCAGCACCAGTAGTATTTCGTGGGGCGCACTGGCATCCAGCTTCGCCATCACGCGTTTGACCTTGGCCAGTTCGTCCATCAGGTGGCTTTTGGTGTGCAGACGCCCCGCGGTATCCGCAATCAGAACATCCGCGCCGCGCGCCCGGGCCGATTCGAAGGCGTCGTAAATAACCGAGGCGCTGTCTGAACCGCTGGCCTGGGCTACTACCGGAACCCCATTGCGCTCCCCCCAGACCTGGAGTTGCTCAACCGCGGCAGCGCGAAAGGTATCGCCCGCCGCCAGCATAACGCTCTTGCCCTGGTGCTGGAATAGGCGCGCCAATTTGCCAATGGTTGTGGTCTTCCCCACCCCGTTAACCCCGACCACCAACAGAACAAAGGGGCGCTGCTCGGGACTGATGGCCAAGGGCGCTTCCACCTTGCGCAAAATGTCCTGCAGGGACTGGCGCAGGGTCTGGTACAAGGCCTCTCCGTCCGCCAGCTGGTTGCGGGCAACCCGCTGGGTGAGATCGTCGATGATCTTGCTGGTAGTATCCAGGCCCACATCAGCCATTAGCAGTTGGGTTTCAATATCTTCCAGCAATTCTTCGTTGATTTCCTTCTTGCCGAACAACAGAGTGCCCATGCCCTCGCCAAACTGATTGCCGGTGCGGGACAAGCCCTGCTTAATGCGGGCAAAAAACCCGTTTTGATTCTCGTTTGTGGCTTCTTCGGCTGGTGTGGCTTCCTCTGTTGGTGCGGCTTCCCGGGCCAGAGGAATGCTCGCTCCGCTCGGCGCTGTCTGCTGCGTGTCGGCTGGCTCGCTTGGGTCGTGGCTCGGATCCGACGTTGGCTCGAAGGGAGTCCGCTGGGCGGCAGGCTCAAGCATCGCATCGGACGCCGATTGTTCCTGAGTTGTTTCGTGCTCGGACTCTGCATTGCGACTGCGTTTGAAAAACTTCATTCGTTTCCCGATAGTGGACAGTTGTTGGTAGACGCTGATGGTAGAAGTAGAAACTGTTGCTGGCCTTGTTAGTAAAAAAGTTGGTGGTGGAAAAAGAGGAGGCCACTGGGCACAATCCCTCCTGGATCCTCAAAAAGCGAGAAAAAAAGTTGGTGCCCCAACGGCAAGGCCGCAATCAGTTGCGTATTATCGGTGGTAAATGGCGTGGGAGAAAGCTCGTTTTCCCCTCGGTGGTGGGTTTGCGCCCCACTGGGGACCGAATTCGCGAAACTTTGTTCAACTGGCTGGCGCCTCACATAGTCGGGGCCCATTGCCTTGACCTGTTTGCCGGTTCCGGCGCCCTGGGCCTGGAAGCCAGTTCGCGCGGCGCTGCGCATGTGGTCATGCTGGATACCGACTCCCAGACCATCAGCCAGTTACTGGACCATTGTGCGCGCCTGGAGGCCCGCGAGGTCACCGTTCTACAAGCCAACGCCTTGCAGTGGTTGAATGGAGCCGGCGACGGCGAACAGTTCGACGTCGTGTTCCTCGATCCTCCGTTCGATGCGCCCATCTTGGAGCCGCTAATAATCGCTTTGAACGGCAGCGGTCGACTGCACGACGAGACGCTGATTTACTTGGAAACCGCGCGGGACCAAGCTGTCGCCGTGCCACCTAATTGGCGATTGCTGAGGCAAAAATCGGCGGGTCAGGTCAGTTTTGCCCTCTATCAGTTTTGTCCTGAGTAGCGTGCAATGTCACCGGTAGGTCACCGCGCTCACTGACTGTGCTTTTGTACTTGACTGTCGAATTGTTTACTATCGATCCCCTGCTGCCAGTTCGGGGATTTCGAAACGAAAAGCCTAACTAATTCTCAAGTTATTTCACCACCAACATCAGCTAAGGTCGCTATTATGCGCAAAGTGGTTTACCCCGGCACCTTCGATCCCATCACCAATGGCCATGTGGATCTGGTTGAGCGTGCCTGTCGGCTGTTCGATCAGGTTGTGGTCGCCATTGCGGCCAGTCAAAAGAAAAACCCCCTGTTCTCTTTGGAAGAGAGGGTGGATATGACCCGCGAGGTATTGTCGCATATAGACAATCTGGAGGTCTGCGGCTTCGACGTTTTACTCGCCGACTTTGTCGGTCAAAAGCAAGCTCATGGCGTATTGCGAGGTTTGCGCGCCGTATCCGATTTTGAGTATGAGTTTCAGCTGGCAAACATGAACCGGGCCTTGCGCCCGGATATGGAAAGTCTCTTCCTTACTCCCTCGGAGCACCTGTCCTACATCTCCTCCTCCCTGGTACGCGAAATTGCGTCGCTGGGGGGCGATGTCAGCAATTTTGTGCCGCCTTTGGTGGAAAAGGCACTGCGACAAAAATTCGCCAAGGGCTAAGGGTGCGGCTTACTCTTCGATAACCTGTCGGTAGCCGGCCTTGGTGCAGCCGAGACAACGAACGAAGGTGTTCTTCGCCGGACCAAGCACCAGAGTCTCGCCCGAGGCTTTCACATTGCCACCAGCGGCCGAGAAGGGCAGCGCCACCAGCCACACCGCGGAGCCCGCTGCCGTAATGGTCAACATGAGGGGGCGCACCAGGATTAAATCGGCGGTCATGGCCAGAGCGGATGGGTCTTCACTGATATCCCGATTACTGTAGGCTTGGGCAAAACTCCATTGGCTAAGAGCCAGGCCAAGGGCCAACACCATGGCTTTTGCGCAAAATTGATTCTTCCGGCTCACGTTTAGCACTCCTCTGTTTGTTCGGTATTGTTCGCTTTTATCCCTGATGAGGTCATCCAAGAACCAATTTATGGCATAGTCCCGGCGGTTTTGCCACCGATCAACCCCACTAATTGCCCATTTAGCGCATGAGCGGTCTCATCCGGCGTCCCCAGCGGCCACCGAGGCACAGGATCTAGCGCTGACATTGCGAACAGTAGACCGTCGCTCGCTGAGCCAAACGCCTGCTCTTCAGCGGGATCTCGCATTGCAGGCAGTTTTCCCCGCCGCGGCCGTAAACGAACAATTGTTGCCTGAAATAACCCGGTTTGCCGTCGCCACCAAGAAAGTTGCGCAGCGTTGTGCCGCCAGCGGCTATGGCTTTGCGCAAAACGTGTTTTGTTTGCTCAGCAAGGTGCCGATACTCGGTGCGAGTAATCCTGCCCGCCGCCCTGCCGGGCCGAATACCGGCTAGAAACAAGGCCTCGTTGGCGTAGATATTCCCCACTCCCACCACGATTTTGCTGTCCATGATGAAGGATTTCACCGCGATACGACGCCCGCGCGAACGCTGAAACAGGCCTTCGCCATTGAATGCCTCGGTCAGCGGCTCCGGTCCCAAATGGCGCAGCAAGGGATGGCGGTCCACCGCATCGTCGGTCCATAACACGGCGCCAAAACGACGTGGGTCGGTAAAGCGCAAACATTTGTCGGTGCTGAACAGCAGATCAACATGGTCGTGTTTTTGCGCCGCGGTATTGACTGGAACAATCCGCAAACTGCCGGACATACCCAGATGCAAGATCAGCGAACCGTTTTTGAAATCAAAAATCAAGTATTTTGCGCGGCGCCTCAAACCCAGCAGCGACTGCCCAACCAACAAATCCGACAAATCCGCGGAAATCGGCCACCGCAAGTGTGGCTGCCGCACCAACACCTGTTGAACACGCTTGTTCACCAAGTGGGGAGCGATGCCGCGCAGGGTGGTTTCGACTTCGGGGAGTTCGGGCACGAATGGTTCTCTGGAGAGGCAAGTGACGCCGCACATTGTAAGGGAGCCCCTGAGTAATACCAATGCGCCTCTGCGTGCCCATTTGGCTTTTGCCAAGCGCAAAACGGTAAACTGACGGCTGACCTTAATCTGAGCGGGAAAGCACTATGTTGGTGGGTGTGGATACTGGTGGGACCTTTACCGATTTCGTTCTGTTGCGCGACAACAGCATTGCGATTCACAAGGTGCTATCCACACCGGAAGCACCCGAACGCGCCATTCTGCAAGGTCTGGAAGACCTCGGCCTGCTCGAGGCCGCGCGACAGGGCGAGTTGGTTGTCATTCACGGCAGCACGGTAGCCACCAATGCGGTTTTGGAGGGCAAGGGCGTACGCACGGTGTTTATCACCAATTGCGGATTCGAGGACATGTTGACCATCGGGCGACAGACCCGGCGGGAACTTTACAATTTACAGCCAACGGTTGAGCCACCGCCGGTCCCGAAGGAGTTGTGCATCGGCGCCGACTGCCGCCGCGACGCCCACGGTAAGTTGATTCAAGCACTGTCCGCCGAGTCTCTGAACCAGTTGCAACGCAAGATTGTAGAGTTGCAGCCCGAGGCCGTGGCCATCAATCTTTTGTTCTCTTACCTCAATGGCAACGATGAAGAAGCCATCGCCAGAGCGATTCCCGAGGAACTCTTTGTATCCCGCTCGTCTTTTGTCTTGCCGGAATACAAGGAATACGAACGAGGTATCGCGACCTGGCTAAACGCCTATTTGGGTCCCTTGGTACATCATTACTTGCGCGGCTTGCAGGCCGGTATCGCGCCTTCACAATTGACCGTGATGCAATCCAGTGGCGGTACCATCGGTGCCGAGCAGGCGAGTCAGCGGGCCGTTAATTTGCTTCTGTCCGGTCCCGCTGGTGGATTGGCCGCGGCCAAGTTTGTTGGCGATATGTGCCAGCGTCCGGGCCTGATGACGTTCGACATGGGCGGCACTTCGACCGACGTTGCCCTAATCGACGGCGCCTTGCGAACCACCAGCGAAGGCCGACTGGGTCCCTATCCGGTCGCGGTTCCCATGGTGGACATGCACACCATCGGCGCTGGTGGCGGTTCCATTGCCTATCTCGACGGCGGCGGTTTATTGCAGGTGGGGCCCCAATCCGCCGGCGCCGCGCCCGGCCCTGCGTGTTACGGCAAAGGCGGCAAACAACCGACGGTAACCGATGCCAATGCCGTGCTGGGGCGCTTGCGCCCGGATAATTTTCTCGGCGGCACGATGCAGCTGGACCTGGAGGCGGCACGGGACGCAATTGAGACCATCGCGCAGCCGCTGAAGCTCTCACTGGAAGAAGCCGCCGTGGGTATAGTCGCGCTGGCCAACGAACATATGGCGCGGGCCTTGCGGGTGATTTCGGTCCAGCGCGGCCACGACCCGCAACGTTTCAGCTTGTGTTGTTTCGGCGGCGCCGGCGGATTGCACGTATGTGCCCTGGCGGAAAATCTGGGCATGAACAAGGCCATTGTTCCGCAACACGGTGGCGTGCTGTCGGCATTGGGCATGCTGGTGGCCCCGCGGGAGCGGCAGTTGTCCCAGACTCGGCAGAGCCTGTTGGCCGATTTAAGCGAAAGCGATATCGAAACGGGCTTTGCAGCACTCGCCGAGGAGGGAACAGGTGAACTACTGGCCGAGGGCATTGCGCGCGACGACATTGAAAGGCAATCGAGCGTTGACCTGCGCTATCGCGGGCAAAGTTACACCGTTAACGTGCCCTATAAGGGGCTTGCAAAAAGCGAGGCGCTCTTCCACGAGGCTCACGAAAAGCTGTACGGTCATCGACTCGCGCGGCCGGTGGAATTGGTAACGCTGCGGCAGCGGGTTTTCAGTCAGCCGGAGCCTATCATTTTGCCCCCCATCGCAGCGAAAACAAAAGTGAATGCGTCGCGGCCAGCCATCGCGGAATTACGCGGTATTGGTCAAACACCGATTTTGCAGCGCAATGAGTTGGCGGTGGACACAGTTATTCGAGGCCCCGCGCTGATTTGCGAAACGGTTTCGACGACTTTGCTTGCGAAGGGTTGGGAGTTGGAAGTGGATCGGGTTGGGAATTTGCTGTTGTCTAAATACTGAGTTGTCCAAATACTGATGGTTCGTGCTGACCGGGCCGCCTCGGGAGGGGTCTAGGCTCTGCGATCGGCCGCAAGCCTTTCCTCTGGCCGGGCCGCTGCGGAACTCGCTCCGCTCAAACATCCACAGCGGACTACCCCCGACCAGACGAAAGGCTTAAACGCGTCCTGAAAGATCGCTGAGCCTAGACCCCTCCCGAGGCTATTGATGTGCACGGCATCCCCATCCATCTGTAGCTCGATCGATAAGAACGGCCACAGTGCAAGTTTGGTGATGGGGTCAGTGTTTCGAAACTCTCGGTTCTTGATGAGAATGAGCCCAGGAGCTTTCTAACCGTAAAAACAGAAAAACAAGTAAACACAAAAAAGCCCGGACGTGCCGGGCTTTTTTATATTGAAACTATTGAGAACAAACGACAGAAAGCTATTTAATTTTGCCTTCCTTATACATCACGTGTTTGCGCACAACCGGATCAAATTTTTTGATTTCCATTTTATCGGGCATGTTGCGTTTGTTCTTGGTGGTTGTATAGAAGTGGCCGGTGCCGGCACTTGAATTTAGACGGATCTTCTCACGCATGGTCATTCTCCTGATCGTTCAGCTCGTCGCGCTCGTCACGACAGGCTCGTCATTTGTAGGTGCGGTGTCAATTTGTGGGCTCGCTAGACTTTCTCGCCGCGTGCGCGCAGCTTGGTCAGCACCTCATCAATACCCTGCTTATCGATAATGCGCATACCTTTGGAGGAAACCTGCAGCTTCACGTAGCGCTTCTCGGATGCCACCCAAAAACGATGGGTATGCAGATTGGGCAAAAAACGACGGCGGGTGTGGTTTTTTGCGTGGGAAACGTTGTTACCGGTCATCGGTGCCTTGCCGGTAACCTGACATACTCTGGACATGATCCTGCCTCATCTCATTCAATGGATCCGCCAACGGCCTCGACCGGCGATATCCAGGTAAATCGAATCGAAGTGCCGACCCTCGAGGTGGTCCAAGTGGCCGGCGAAAAGAGCCGGGCTTTATACCAAAAGGCCGGGCGGATAGCAACCACCACGCACCGTTCAGACTAGCAGACCCTGCTGGGCGAAGGATGTGACCTCGGTATCGCCGACCACAAAATGATCGAGCAAGCGAACGTCAACCAGCTCCAAGGCGGCCTGCAGGCGCTCGGTCAGTCGCATGTCCGCCTGGCTGGGCTCCGCCACCCCGGAAGGATGGTTGTGAGCCAGGATCACTGCCGCGGCGTTGTGGGCCAGGGCCTGCTTAACCACCTCGCGAGGGTAAACGCTGGCTCCGTCGATGGTGCCGTAGAACAGCTCCTTGAAAGCCAGCAGGCGGTGCTGATTGTCCAGGAAAAGCACCGCGAATACCTCCTGGCGGCGGTGTCGCAACTGGGCGCGCACAAACTGGCGGGCTGTTTCCGCGGAATTGAGCAGGTCGCCCTGTTGCAGGGCTTCGGATAAATGACGGCGGGCCATTTCCATGACCGCTTGCAGCTGTGTGTACTTGGCAATGCCAAGGCCCATGGCCTGGCAGAATTGCGCCTGATCGGCCTCCAGCAGCGGCCGCAAGCCGCCGAAGCGGGCGATTAGCTCGCGGGCCAGGTCTACCGCCGACTTGCCGGCGCAACCAGTGCGCAGAAAGATGGCCAGTAGCTCGGCGTCGGAGAGGGCTTGGGGGCCACGGGCAATCAGTTTTTCGCGCGGGCGTTCGGCGACGGGCCAATCGGTAATTGCCATGGTTACACTCCTTTGTCTACGCCGCCGGGCACGCGTTTACGTGGACGCGCTCAGGTGGAAAAGTACCGTTCGGGGGTTGTCCAGTTTGCAAGCTGCCATGCATTGACAGTGGCGGCGAATGGTAATCCCTATTGCTTGTGTTATAGCACCCCGGCGAAGTGCCGGGAGGTTTTGGGTGTTTTGCTGAAATATTGGCGCTAAAGCTGCTATCTTATCGTATTTTCCATGGCGGGCTCCAATGCCGACACTCTTTGGGAGACGTTTGGCGTTGGGGCGCTTGAAGGACGACCATGAGCTCGCTGACCAACAAACGCATCATCCTCGGTGTGACCGGGGGTATCGCTGCCTACAAGAGCGCCGAAATTATTCGGCGGCTTCAGGATCAGGGGGCCGATGTACGCGTGGTAATGACCCGGGCTGCCCAGGAATTCATTACCCCACTTACCATGCAAGCTTTGTCCGGCAATCCGGTACACCTGGATCTGCTGGATACCCAGGCGGAGGCCGCCATGGGGCACATCGAGCTGGCCCGCTGGGCGGATCTAGTACTGGTGGCTCCCGCCAGCGCTAACTTTATTGCCCGGCTGGCGAGCGGTCGGAGCGATGACTTGCTCAGCGCACTGTGCCTGGCGACCAGAGCACGAATAGCCCTGGCACCGGCCATGAACCAGGGCATGTGGCACAACGCAGGCACCCAGGAGAATTTAATCCGCTTGGAAAAGCAAGGGGTCATTCAACTCGGGCCTGGCGAAGGAGAACAGGCATGCGGCGATGTGGGCTTGGGGCGCATGCTGGAGCCAAACGATATCGTCAAGCGCAGTGGCGGGCTGTTTGCGACTGGCAGCCTGGCGGGCAAAAAGGTGGTAATAACCGCCGGCCCGACCCGCGAGGCCTTGGATCCGGTTCGCTACCTCAGCAATCACAGTTCCGGCAAAATGGGTTACGCGCTGGCGGAAGCAGCTGTCGAGGCGGGCGCGCGAACGGTGCTGATAACCGGACCCACGAACTTGTTACCGCCAGCGCGCGCGGAGATCAAACAGGTCATTACAGCGGAAGACATGTACCGCAAAAGTTTGGCGGAAGTCAGTGATTGCGACCTGTTCATTGCCGCCGCCGCAGTGGCCGATTATCGTCCTCGACAGGCGGCCGGACAAAAGCTAAAGAAAGGTGGTCAGGACACGATCACTATCGAGCTGGTAAAGAATCCGGACATCGTCAGCAGCATTGCGGCGTCCTCGCCCAAACCATTCACCGTGGGTTTTTCCGCGGAAACCGAGAATCTACTAGCCAATGCCCGCGATAAACTGCACCGCAAGCAATTGGATCTGATCGTGGCCAATGATGTCTCGGATGCGGCTATCGGCTTTAACAGCGATGACAACGCCGTTACTCTAATTTGGGTTGATCGCGAAGAAATCCTGGACAAACGCAACAAACGACAACTGGCGCGCGATCTGATCGAGCGCATCGCCGAAAAAATTCGCTAGACTGTAACGTGACGAGAGCCGCTTACTCGCGAAAGGAAGATAATAGTGCCCAAAGCGTCCAAAAAAACCAAAGAGAGTAAGCCAGCCGGCTCACCGTTTTTAAAATACTTTCTTGCACTTATTGTCGTGCTGGCCATGCTGAATGCGGGCGGGGGCTACTGGGCGTATCAACGCGGGGTTGTGGCCGCCGAACAGCAAGCGCTCAACGCCTTGTCGCAGGACCAGGCGGTTCAACAAGCCGGGACGGTGGAAAAATATCTCAACGATGTGAAGGCGAGACTGCGTAACTTTGCCCGCCGAGAGGCCGCAAGCAAGTCCCTGGCGGAAGACAACCCGGCGATGCTGCAAACACTCACCAACAGCCTGCAAAACGAGTTGCCCGATGTGCGCGGCATTCGCCTGTTCAAGGCAGGCAGCGCGCAACTGGATCGAGGCGCGGACACACCGATTCGCTTCGCCGAACTGGATATGATCAACCGCGCCGAAAAGCGCGAAACGGTGCTGCCGGAGGCAGCTCGAGTCGACGATGAATGGCGCATCAACCTGGTGGAAGCATTGCCCTTTGCCGGCCCCGAACAGGCCGCCGCGCCAGTGATCGGCGTTGTATTTGTCAGTATTGGCTTGGCAGATCTGCGTGCAACCCTCGGCGCCGCGGACCAGAGCCGGGGTCGCACCACACTCATGCAACAGTACGGCCAACGGCAGCCACAAACGCTGGCGCAGTTGGGGGAAGGCGGGGCTGGCGAGGCCCAGGAAGTCGCCATCGCCAACAGTTATTGGCTGGTGAGCTTTACGCCGTCCGACGCCCTGGCAACCCAGGCGCGAGTAAACCCCGCGGGTATATTCGCGCTGCAAGCAGTGGCTGCCCTGGCCAGCCTGGTATTTGCCTATCTTCTTGCGCGAAACCTCAGTGGCAAGACAGCGGGCCGGCGGGAGAAGCTTGACCAGGCCGCCCAGGCCGAGGCGAATTTTCGTTATGACGACAGTGTGATGGACCTCAAGGTCAGCCGGGAAGACAGCGACCTGGTGAGCATGGCGGCGGAGAAAGAGGAGGAAGATCCACTCGACATACGGGACGCGAATCCCGCACCGCCAACGAAACAAACCAGCGTCGACATACCGGCGGAAATCTTTCGCTCCTACGATATACGCGGGCTGGTGGCCTCGCAGCTAACGCCGACAAACGTGGTGCTGATCGGCCGGTCAATCGGCAGTCAAACTCTGGCGGCGGGCGAGAGCACATTGGTAGTGGGCAGGGACGGGCGCACCCACAGCGCCGACATCGCGGAACAGCTGATCGAAGGCATTCTTGCCACCGGTTGCGATGTGGTGAATATCGGCATGGTCCCGACACCCATGGTGTACTTTGCCTGCAGCGAACTGGACAAAACCAATAGCGCGGTCATGGTAACCGCGAGCCATAACCCACCCGAATACAACGGCTTCAAGATCGTAATAAATGGGGACACTCTCAAGGACGCGCAAATACAACACCTCCGGGCGCGCCTCCTGCAAGGTGATTTTGCCAAGGGCGCCGGTAAGGAAGACTTTGCCGACTATTCCTTTCCCTACATTGATCGCATATTTTCCGATGTGGCCCTGGCGGGGGAGATTTCGGTGGTGATCGACGCTGGAAATGGCGCCGCGGGCGAAATTGCGCCGCGCCTATTCAATGAACTCGGCTGTCAGGTTACTCCGCTGTTTTGCGCGGTGGACGGCACTTTTCCCAACCACCCACCCGACCCGTCGGTGGCCGCCAATCTGGAGGCATTGATTGAAAAAGTGAGGGAAGTGGGTGCGGATCTGGGCATTGCCCTGGACGGTGATGGCGATCGGGTTGGTATAGTCACGGCCAGTGGCCAGATCATCCAATCCGACCGCCTGCTAATGCTATTGGCCAAGGATATCGTTTCACGCAACCCCGGTGCCGATGTATTGTTTGATGTAAAATGCAGCCGCGAGTTGAATAACGTCATCAGTTCCTACGGCGGGCGCCCGATTATGTGGAAGGCCGGCCACTCGCACATGAAGGCAAAAATGAAGGAAACCGGCGCCCTACTGGGCGGCGAGCTAAGTGGCCACATCTTCATCAAGGAGAGGTGGTACGGCTTTGACGATGGTCTTTACGCAGCCGCCCGCATCATTGAGATAATGAGCCTGCGCGAGCAGGACCTGGACAGCATTTTCGAGAACTTTCCATCGCTACCCGCCACCCCGGAAATAAAAGTCGCGGTGGATGAAAGCAAGAAATTCGCAATCGTAAAACGTCTGATCGAACAAGCTGACTTTGGCCAGGGACGAACAACCATTATCGACGGCCTGCGGGTTGATTTTCCAGAGGGTTGGGGCCTGGTCAGGGCGTCCAACACCTCGGCTGCCCTGACACTGCGCTTCGAAGGCAAAACCGAGGCGGTACTGGCGGAAATACAAGCGCGATTCAAAAAAGAGCTGCTGAAAGTGGAGCCGGGATTAACACTGGGTTTTTAGCGCTGTCGAACAACTTTGAACAAGGATCGGATCATGTCAATCGGTCGCGACGACGCGATGAATATTGCCAAGGTGCTCACGGAGGCCCTGCCTTATATTCAACGCTTTACCGGCAAAACCGTCGTCATCAAATACGGCGGCAACGCCATGGTGGACGAGGATCTGCAAAACAGTTTCGCCCGCGACGTGGTACTGATGAAGCTGGTGGGCATGAATCCCGTGGTTGTCCACGGGGGTGGGCCGCAAATCGGCCAATTGCTGGAACGTTTGAATATTAAATCGGAATTTGTCGATGGCATGCGCGTAACAGACAGCCAGACCATGGACGTGGTTGAAATGGTGTTGGGCGCCACGGTTAACAAACAGATTGTCAGCCTCATTAATCACAACGGCGGTCACGCCATTGGCATCACCGGCAAGGACGGCCAACTGATTTGTGCCCGCAAGCTTAAAGTTACCCGCACCACGCCCCAGATCCAGGCACCTGAGATTATCGACATCGGCCATGTGGGCGAGGTGGAATCCATCAATCGCCAGGTGATCGACGTATTGATTAACAGTGACTTTATTCCCGTTATCGCACCTATCGGCGTGGGGCCGGGAGGCGAGTCCTACAACATCAACGCGGACTTGGTCGCCGGAAAAATCGCGGAAGTCCTGCAGGCCGAAAAGCTTATGCTGTTGACCAACGTGGCCGGCCTACAAGGCAAGGACGGTGGAGTGCTTACCGGCCTGACGCCGCGACAAGTGGATGACCTGATTGCCGACGGCACGATTTACGGTGGCATGCTCCCCAAGATCGCCTGCGCCCTGGACGCGGTGAAAATGGGGGTGAAGAGTGCCCACATAATCGACGGCCGGGTTTTACACGCGGTGCTGTTGGAAATATTTACCGATGCCGGGGTCGGCACCCTGATCAGCAACCAGCCTTAATTGAGCAAATATGCAATCCGGTGTATTGATGCCGGCCGCATATGCGGCTAGGATAGGCCAGTGATCATTCACGCACTGCCGCAATCGGCAGCGGTATTGATCTGGCGCGGACGAGTAACGAGCTTTGAAATCTGTTTATGTGCAATGTGCACGAATTCGCATGCAATCATGCTCTTACCGACATTATAAAAAATCATGAGCAAAACCAACCAAAAATCTTCTCGCCGTCAGCAAATCCTCGAAGCGCTGGCCTACATGTTGTCAAGCTGCCCCGGCTCTCGTATCACTACCGCCGCTTTGGCCAAGGAAGTGGGAGTTTCCGAAGCCGCTTTGTACCGACACTTTCCCAGTAAGACCAAAATGTTCGAAGGTCTTATAGAGTTCATTGAGGAAACGATCTTCTCCCGCATCAGCTTGATCATGTCGGAGGAAGCCGGGGCGGTTAAGCGTTGCGAGCGCATCCTATTACTCTTGTTGACCTTTGCCGAACGCAACCCCGGGATTTCCCGCATTCTGACCGGTGACGCTTTGGCGGGAGAGACGGAACGACTGCGCTTGAGGATTGTGCAATTTTTCGAACGACTGGAAACTCAGCTGAAACAAATACTGCGAGAAGCAGAAGTGCGGGAGGATTTGCGTTTGAATCTGTCAGTCACCGCCGCCGCCAGCCTGATGATGGCAGCGGCCGAGGGAAGAATTGCGCAGTTTGTTCGCAGCGAATTCAAACGCCCCCCCACCGAGAACTGGCCAGCGCAATGGCCCGTGCTAATGCACGGTTTCGCCCGCGAAGAAATTCAACCGGTCAGCTAACCCGGATATTTCACCAAAACGCTCGGAATTCGACCGCAACGCAGCATTGCCGGACCTTCGCGCATTTTGCGTTGGGTGACGTTTCGTCACCCGCCTCGCTTGCCACAAAATTGCCTGGAGCAATTTTGGGCAGCTTTGCTGCCCGCAG
>JBBDIU010000009.1:0-8442 GCA_040880205.1 Cellvibrionaceae bacterium | reverse complement strand
GCAGATCTGGCGGACATTGACTTCGCTTAGTTCCAGGGCGTGACTGTGCTTGATGGCGTTGTAGTTGAGAAGTTGCTGTATCAGCGACTGTAAACTGCGCGCGTTTTGGCGCAAAATTCCAAGCACGTTAAATTGTTCCCGCGTGAGCGGTCCCGGCACCTGGTCTCGCAACAGCGATTCCGCTTCCATAATCGCCGCCAGTGGCGTTTTGAGTTCGTGGGTGACGTGCTGAAGAAAGGCCTGTTTTTGTTGGTTGGCGGCGAGCAACTGCAAGCGCATCCATTCCAAGCTGTCACCGAGGGCGATGAAATCCTTTGGGCCGGAAATATCCACGGCTTCATCCCATTCCTGATGTCCCATACGGTGGATGGCATTCCCCAGGCGTCGCACGGGTCGCGTGACGGCAATGGAACTCAGGCTGATCAACAACAGGGTGGCAAGCACGGTGCCCGAGCCGGTAATTGCCAAACGTCGATGAACCTGCTGCAGGCGTTGCTCGGCCGCACTTGTGGATTCTTCGGCAAAGCGGTCGATGAGTGCACTCAGTTTTTCCCGCGCCGCGCTAACCTGAGTCCACAGCTCATCAAGTCGTTGTGCGTCCAGTTGGTTTGTTTCTCGATAGAGTTCGGTTCCTATACGCGAGACCAGTTGCAGCAGTTCTTTCAACGCGGCCTGTTCATTGCCACTGGGTAGTGTGACCACCAGGTTGATCTGGTAGTCCACCAGTGCAGCCAGGCGTTGTCGATAGATATCGGCAAAGCGCGGGTCGCCAATCAACAGGTATTGCCGTGAAACGCGTTCCATCCCGGCGAGCTGTCGTTGAATAAATGCGTCCATGGTGTTGAGATTGTCCATTGACGCGAGCAGCTGTTGCTGATGTCGCGATTGTTGTGCCAGCGACCATGATGCGTAGCCAAGCGCAAGCAACAACGGTATAACCGCCAACAATGTCACCGCGATCCATTGTTGAGTCAGGGTCAGCTGATTGAACCACCGCTTAATACCCATAACTGCTCGGGCCTCGAAGTGGATCAGCATTTGCTTTGACGCATGGTGTTGTCGACACTAACCGTCCCTGAATTCTCTCCGGCCAACATTTATGTCGGTGCCGCTTGGCAGCGGGCCCAGTTTTGCTTACATGAAGACCGTGGAACCGTCCCTCTGTTGCAGTAATGCAACAGACTAAGCTATTGAATTTGTGTCAATAACTTCACAGAACACGAACTTTGTTGCCAAATGCCGACAATAAACTTATCGGAATCGGAGGATATCGAGTGCTGGTGTCGATAAATGAAGGTAAATCAAGTAGTTATTTTAATGGCACGGGCAATGCAACAGCGCTGTTGCCAGTCGAAATTCTTCAGTCGGGAATCCAAGGCTGGCATCAATGGATTACTTGTTATCGATAACCCTTAGGAGTTTGACTATGAAATACTCAATGACAGCTTTGATTCTGGCTTTATTTACCCTTGGCGCGTTTGCTCAGGAACCCACCACCGGTCAGGAACAACCTGGCGCGCAATCACCGGGGCAAGAAATGGACATCCAAAGCAAGGATTTCAGCGACCTGGACGTGGACGGCGATGGCAAAATCAGCCAGTCCGAAGCACAACAAGCCGGCCTGGAGCCCGTTGCTTTCCAAGCATTGGATGAAGACGGCAATCAGGAAGTGTCCGAACAAGAGTTCGAACAAGCCAAAGAGCAGTAATACCGCGCTCGACCCATGCAGGGCGGCGGCCTCGGGTCGCCGCCTCTGTTGCCCCACCTTCGCATAACCGCTCAGTGCGTCATGCTCCGTTCCACCGCTAACCTCGTGGCGCAACCAAATAGCCTCGGTTTACCAATACCCCCACTAAAGCAAACTTTTTCGAGATCCTGCGATTTAATTGCCCGATGGAAAAGTCCGCGATCTGACTTGGTGGGCTCTATCGGTGGCTCCGTGGATAGGGGCTTGCTGGATTTGAATCCCTGCGTCTCGCTCCTCCCGAGAACATTCGTTATACTGTCGCGAAAGTAGTTAAAGGATTCGGATAGTCTCCCAGTTCAATCATGACATCGGGCGGCGTGTAAAATAACTGATGACGAAAAAATATCGCGCAAACTCGATCCTGGGGGGCACATACGTAACCAACGGCCGCTGGCGGCGTCGATCCGGGCTAATGGCCTTAACGGCATTTTTTTTTACGGCGACGGCCTGCGATTCCACCCAATCTGTTTCACCGCCTCCCGATCCGACCGCGCAATTGTCTTTGCGCCCGTGCAGTGCCGAGCGCTTGAACCCCGGGTCTACCTCGGGCCGCGCCGAATGCGGAAAATTGTCCGTGGCGGAAAACCCTGAAGCGCCAGAGGGCCGCCACATTGAACTCAACATCGTTCGCCTGCCCGCCATCGCCAGTTCTCCCAAGCCCGATTCCCTGTTTATTCTGACCGGTGGCCCCGGCGAAGCGGCTACCGATTTAGTGGAGCGTTTACCTCCCTTGTTCCGCGATGCAAATCGCCAGCGCGATCTGGTATTCGTCGACCAACGCGGCACTGGGGAATCCAACCCGCTCGATTGTGCGCCCAAGGAGCCCATGGATTACAGCCTGTCCGCTCAGGAGAGCCAGGCCATGCAGGACAGCCTGCTCAGGGGCTGCTTGGCTGGCTATGACGCGGATCTGCGCTTTTACACCACGCCCTATGCGATGGACGACATAAATCGTGTGCGAGAGGCACTGGATTACGACCATATTAACCTGTGGGGCGGTTCCTATGGTACGCGAGCCGCGCTGGTCTATATGCGTCGCCACCCGGATACGGTGCGTAGCGCGGTGCTCGACAGCCTGGCCCCCATCGGCATTCAGTTGCCCCACCACGCCCTGGTGGATGCCGACACCGCGCTGCGCAACCTGTTTGGCCTGTGCGAACAAGACGCGGCCTGTCAGCAACGGTTTGGCGATCTGGAAAGCACAACCCGGCAACTGGTCGCCGACCTGGATGACCGGCCCCGCCGTGTCAGCGTCGAGCATCCCTTGACCCAGGAGAGGATTCAGCTGAATGTCAGTGGACAATGGCTGGCCAGCCTGATTCGCCTGGCGCTATATCAGCGGGATTTGGGTCCTATTTTGCCCTTGGCGATTGAGTCGGCCGCGGCGGGCGATTTTCGGCCTTTTGTGCTCCTGTTGACGCTGGCGGAGGATTTGTCGGAGTCCATCAGTATCGGTATGCAGATCACCATTCTTTGCGCGGAAGATGTTACCCGGCCAGCGCCGGAGCACAATCTTGAACGCGCCAGTATTCTGCAGCTGGATATGCTCGATGGCATGCGAGCGACTTGCGAATTTTGGCCGCGGGGCGAGCTGCCCGAAGACTACTTTGAACCGGTTTACAGCGATGCACCGGTATTGCTGTTGTCCGGCGAGCTGGACCCGGTGACACCACCCCGCTGGGCGGATTACGCGGGGCGGACCTTGCCCAACAGTCGGCATATTCGGGTGCCCGGTGCTCATCACGTCAGTAGTAATACCGGCTGCCTGAACGACCTCATTATCGAGTTCATTGACGCTCCGAGCGCGGCCAATCTCGACACCGAATGCGTGCAAGCCATTGAACCCTTTCCCCCTTTCGTTTCCAGGGCGGGGCCGGCGATGAGCAAGCGAGACGGCGACAACCATGATTGAAGTAAAGCAGTTGCACAAGCGGTTCGGATCCGTCGTGGCGGTGGAGGATGTGTCATTTAGCATCGCGCCCGGTGAAATCGTCGGCCTGCTGGGACCCAATGGTGCGGGAAAAACCACAACCATGCGCATTGTATCGGGCTTGGTCATGGCCACCGCCGGTAGCGTAAACGTCGGCGGGATCGATGTGCTTGTCGATCCGCAAAAGGTGCAAGCGCAACTCGGCGTCATGCCTGACGGAGGAGGCTTATACCAACGGCTGACTGCCAGGGAAAACATTGCCTATTTCGGGGAGTTGCAAGGGCTTTCCACTTCGGTCGTGGCGGAGCGCATCGCGGCGCTCAGCGAAACCCTCGGCATGCAAACTATTATCGACCGGCGCGCGGAAGGGTTCTCTCATGGTGAGCGCACCAAGGTGGCCTTGGCTCGCGCACTTGTTCATCAGCCCCAATATGTCCTGTTGGACGAACCCACCAACGGGCTCGATGTATTGACGACCCGTGCGGTGCGCAAGTTGCTACTGCAACTTAAAAGTGAAGGCAGGGCGGTAATTTTTTCCAGCCATTTGATGCACGAAGTCAATCATGTTTGCGATCGGGCTATTGTGATCGCCAACGGGCGGGTCGCGGCGAGTGGCACCCTTGAGCAGCTCATGTCGCAGAGCGGCCAGCCGGAGATCGAAGACGCCTTTGTTCATCTGGCTTATGGTGAAGGACACTTAGCATGATTCGGGTGCTAGGCAGTATTGTCCGAAAAGAATTAAAGGACGGCCTGCGCGATAAGCGCGCCCTGGTTACCTGGTTCTTTATGCCGCTATTCTTTTTGGCATTGATGTATGGCATGGTGCTGTTTATTCTGAGCGTGCAGGAAAAAAGCCAAGCCTTCAAATTGTCGGTGCAAGGTGCCGAGTACGCGGCGCCCTTGGTGAGTTGGCTGCGCGAGGAAGGCGTCACCGTGGTCGAGGTTGAGGGCGATCCGGTTGCACTCGTGAATAATTTGGAGGAAGAGTTTGTACTGGTGATTGCAGGAGACTTCCCCGGAAAGTTTGCCAATTTCGATGACGCAACCCTGGAATTGATCTTCGACCGGTCGCGCAACAGTATCCAGGGTAAAGTCAATCGCGTGAAGTACCTCATTCGACAGTGGAGCGGACGCATCGGCAGCTTGCGCCTGATTGCCCGAGGTGTATCACCGCGGGTCGCCAATCCGGTGACAGTGGTGGACGTGGACGTGGCTAACGACCAAAAATTGGCGTCGAGAATGTTTGCGCTGATTCCAATCATGTTGGTGATGACAATTTTTACCGCCAGTATTGGCTTGTCCGTGGACATGATGGCGGGCGAGCGGGAAAAGCATTCATTGGAACCGTTGTTGCTCAATCCCGTGTCGCGTGAGTTGATATTGCTCGGCAAGTGGCTGGCGGCAATTTTATGCACGGCCGTCATATTGTTGATAACCAGTATTGCCATCTTTTTTCTGGTACCAACTCTGCCGCTGGAGCGGCTGGGTCTACAGTATGAGGTAACGGTGCTGCATTTGGTACAGACCACATTAATTTCGATCCCGTTAATTTGTCTGGCAACCGCGATTCAGTTGCTGGTGTCCATATTCGCCAAATCCTTCAAGGAGGCGCAAAGTTATATCAGCCTACTGGTAATGGTCCCAATGTTGTTGGCGTACTACGTGCTATTTGCCGATGTCACGGGTGGCTGGCAGATATGGGTGCCTATTCTGGGTCCGCTGATGTTGATGGAAGGTATTTTCGTTGGCGAACCGGGCAGCGTGCAGGAGTGGGGGGCAGCGGTGGGTGTTTCCATGGCTGCGGCCTTGATTGTAGCGGCATTTCTGGTCAAGCAGCTCAAGCGGGAAAAGATTGTTTATGGGTGAGAGATAACAGTTAACAATGAACTGTGAATGGTGAATGGTGAATGGTGAATAGTGAAACGAAAAGGGCGGTAGGCTTTTCCACTCCCAGTTCCCACTCCCCACCGTCCGCTAAGGCGCGAGAGTTTAAAAAATGAATGCATTGCTGGACGGTATCAGGGTTCTGGATTTTTCTGAGTATATTGCCGGGCCGTTTTGCGGGTTTTTGTTGGCGGATTTCGGGGCGCGGGTTATTAAGATTGAACCGCCCGATGGGGCGGAGGAAAGGCGGATCGGAGGTGCTAATCGCTATCGGGGCAATACCCGGATGTCGCTTGCCTATAATCGTGGCAAGGAAAGTCTGAGCGTTAACTTGAAGACCGAGAGCGGGCGAACGCTGATGCACAAGCTGGTGGGGCAGGCGGACGTTGTTATCCAAAATTATGTGCCGGGCGCGGCGGAAAAACTCGGCATTGATTACGATACCCTGGCGACAATTAATCCGACAATCATTTTTGTGTCCAGTACCGCGTTTGGCGAATCGGGTCCCTATAGATCGCGCAAGGGTTTCGACATTATCGCCCACGCTGCATCGGGTATTATGTCCAATTACGCGGACGAGGATGGCGAGCCGCGTGGCCCGGGCGGTTTGCCCTATATCGATATGAGCACCGGCATGTTCAATGCCCTTGGCATCGTGGCGGCGCTCTACCATCGCAGCCAAACGGGAAAGGGACAAAAGATTGAAACCTCGCTGTTCAGTACCGGTCTGGCCTTGCAGTCCATGGGCATGGTGCAAGTCGATGACCTGGATCAAAACATCCACGCAGAGGAAAAACGCATTCTGAATAATGCCCACCGGGAAGGGAAAAGCCATACGCAAATTATTGATGAGTTTGCCGAGTTGCGGTTGCGCGAGGACCAGCCCGATACCGCGCGGCCCATTGAAGTGCCCGACTGCAAGCACCGTCCCACCGATCGTCACGTCTATCCCTATTATCGCGTCTACGAAACCGGCAACGGCTACCTGAGCATTGCCGCCTTGAATGTCAGTCAGCGCAACAAGCTGTGCGCTGTGCTGGATATTGCCGATGAACATGCGGCAGTGGATATGGGCAAGATTTCCGATCAGGCCTACTATGCGCAAAAAGCCATGATGAAAAAAATTGAGGCGCGCCTCAAGACAGAGAGCAACGCCCACTGGCAGGAAAAGCTCGAACAGGCGGGGGTGCCCTGTGGCCAAGTCAACTACCGCGCCGATCTCTACGATGATCCTCAAGCTCAGGCGCTAGGCATGATCTGGAGCCTGGACAACGCCGACCTCGGTCACTATAAAACCACCGGCAACCCCATCCGTTTCTCCGCGACCCCCATCGAGCCCGGCATCGGCGCCCCCACTCTGGGCCAGCACACTGCCAAGCTGTTGGCCGAGCTGGGTTACAGCCCCGAACAAATCGCCGACCTCCGAGACCAGGGCGTCATAAACGGAAAATAATAACTGGCAGACGGCAGACGGCGTCCCCGACTTCCCACTTCCCATCTCCGCCCCGTCGTCTGGTACAATGTCGCGTTAACCCAAGGAGGTTAACTCTATGCTACGCATCGCTCAGGAAGCCCTTACCTTTGATGATGTCCTATTGGTTCCTGGCTACTCTGAAGTCATCGGCAGGGATGTATCCCTGAAGACCAAACTGACCCGCACCATCCAACTCAACATTCCCCTGGTGTCCGCCTCCATGGATACGGTTACCGAATCGCGCCTCGCCATTGCCTTGGCCCAGGAAGGCGGCATTGGGATTATTCACAAAAGCATGTCCGTGGAACAGCAGGCCATGGAAGTGCGCGCGGTAAAAAAATTCGAAGCCGGGGTGGTCAAGGATCCCATTACCATTGAGGCCAACGCCACCATTCGTGACTTGGTGGCACTGACCAAACTGCACAATATCTCCGGTGTGCCGGTGCTGGAAAATGGCGATCTGGTGGGCATAGTCACTGGCCGGGACGTGCGCTTTGAAACCAACCTGGACGCAAAAGTTGCCAGTATCATGACCCCCCGGGAAAAATTGGTAACCGCCCATGAAAAGGCCAGCTCGGACGAGGTTCGGGGCCTGCTGCACAAACACCGAATTGAAAAAGTCCTGGTGGTAAACGAGAAGTTCGAGTTGCGCGGTCTAATTACCGTCAAGGACATCAACAAGGCCGAGACCTTCCCCAACGCCTGTAAGGATCCGGAGGGTCGTTTGCGAGTCGGCGCCTGCGTCGGCGTAGGCCCGGATACCGACGACCGTGTGGCAGCACTGGTAAAGGCTGGAGTGGACGTCATCGTGGTGGACACCGCCCACGGCCATTCCAAAAATGTTCTGGAGCGGGTGAAAAAAATCAAGCGGGATTTCCCGGACATGCAGGTTATCGGCGGCAACATTGCCACCGCGGAGGCCGCCGTGGCCCTGGCGGAGGCTGGTGCCGACGGGGTAAAAGTGGGTATTGGCCCCGGTTCCATTTGTACAACGCGCATTGTCAGTGGCGTGGGTGTACCCCAGATCACAGCCGTGGCCGACGTCGTCACCGCACTGGCCGATACCGACATCCCGGTAATCGCCGATGGGGGTATTCGCTATTCCGGCGATATCGCCAAGGCCATCGCCGCTGGCGCTCATGCGGTGATGATGGGTTCCATGTTTGCCGGTACTGAGGAGGCGCCCGGCGAGGTGGAGCTGTATCAGGGCCGCACTTACAAGTCCTACCGTGGCATGGGATCGCTCGGCGCCATGGCGAGAACCCAGGGTTCCTCGGATCGTTATTTCCAGGACGTAAAATCCGGTACCGAAAAGCTGGTCCCGGAAGGCATTGAAGGCCGAGTGCCCTACAAGGGCTCGCTAACCGTAATCGTCCACCAGATGATGGGCGGCCTGCGCCAGGCCAT
>JBBDIU010000008.1:0-8509 GCA_040880205.1 Cellvibrionaceae bacterium | reverse complement strand
GCTCATGGGTGGCAATTTATATGAAGCTACCCCGGACGCTGCCTGGGCACAAACGGCATTTAACCGGATCGGCTTTAAATTGTACCTGACCACCACGCTCAATCGCGGCCACGTCCACGGGGTGGAAACAGGTGAAGCGATGGTCCTACCGGTCACCGCTCGCGATGAGGAGTGGCAGCCCACCACCCAGGAGTCCATGTTCAACTACCTGCGCATGAGCGACGGTGGCATTCAGCGGCTGGCCAATCCACGCCCGGAGGTAAACATCCTTTGCGAACTTGCCTCTCGCCTGCTGCCAGATTGCGGGGTGGATTTTAATGATTTGAGATCGCACCGAAGCATTCGCCAGGCCATCGCCAGGGTCATTCCCGGCATGGAAGCATTGGCCGATATCGACGTGGCGAAAAAGGAGTTTCACATCAAGGGCAGATTGTTGCACACACCACAATTTAAAACAGCGGACCGGCGCGCCAATTTTATCGCTCACGATTGGCAACAACTTGACTTGGCCGATTCCGAATACCCCTTTATGTTAATGAGCGTGCGCAGTGAAGGGCAGTTCAACTCCATTATTTACGAGGAAAAAGACAGCTACCGTGGCACCAACGGCCGCTGGGTCGTGCTGATGGGCGCGGCCGACCGCCAGCGCCTGGGCGTGTCCGTGGGAAGCACAGTCACCCTGCGTTCGCCTCACGGCCAAATGAAAAACCTCGAGGTTTGCGACTTCAATTTGCCCGTCGGGAATTTGATGGCGTACTATCCCGAGGCGAATGCGTTGATCGGCCGCGACGTGGATCCGCGCAGCAAAACACCAGCTTTCAAGTCAGTGCCCGTCGCAATTGAGGTGGACCCGCAAAATTGACATGAACCAATAAATCTCCAGAAAAAAGGCAAGCATATGGAACTTAGCGAAAAAGAAATCGAAACGATAAAGCAAGCCGAAACGGCAGTCACTCGCGCAAAATACGTGCAACCCGCGATTTTCGCCGTGCTCTTGTCAACCATCGTGTTAATGGCCTTTAATGTAATTCCCCGCGACGACAAGTTTTTCTTCCTGTTGGTTGTGCTGATGTGCAGTGCGCCCATGCTTCGCCCGAAGCACGCGCCATCCTATGAAGAACTTGTGAATATACTCAGTCAGCGTAAGCCCGGTGCGGACCCGCTGGCGGAGGTGCTTGCCAGGCAGGACAGACACTGATCCAGCCTCATGATGCGTTCACCCCAATTTGACATCATCGTATTCGGCGCAACGAGCTTTATTGGAAAGATACTGAGGTTTTTACGAAATCGACTTTGTCGGTGACACCACCAGCGGCAAGGCTGTTCACGTCCGGGTTAATGGCGACCGCAACCCCGGTTACGGCTCCACCGCAAAGATGCTCGGGCAGGCAGCGCTATGTCCTGCATTTGATATTTCCAGGGACGCGCTACCCGGCGGCTTTTGGACGCCGGTCTTGGCCATGAACGGAAAGCTCATCGCTAGGCTGGTGAAATACGCCGGGCTCAGCTTCGGGTTTGTTCAGGATTCCGCTTCATAGCTGACACCGGCGAAATTAACGATCTGGTTGGGCGCTCCGGCGAGCAGTTGTTTTCGAAAGTCATCAGGCACGGCCATTTTCTGGTGCCTGTCCGCGCTCACAAGGACATAGGTGATTTCGGACTTTGCGACAGCCTGGCCGGAGGGGTACTGTTGAAATACCAGAGACAACGTAAATGAAGTCGTGCCGACGCGTAGAGTTTCCACGCTGATGGCCAAGACGTCGTCGAACCTCGCGGGTGACTGCCAGTCCGTTGCCAACCGCACCACCTGATTATCCATGTTGCGTTCAAGCATCCCCTTGTAGCCGCCAACCGCGTGCCCGAAGAATTCCGTCACCGCGGTATCGGCGTAATCCGCGTATCGGGCATTAAATACCACATATTGTGCATCGCATTCGTAGTAACGAACCCGTAGTAGCATACGAAATGGCAGCACAGGGACCTCCGTCAAGTCATCAATAAGCCATCAATTCTTGAGCCAGGCTGAACGCCAGCTTACCATCGTCACTTGGTGCTCGGCCGCAATTAGACGCGAGGTAACCCAAAAAATTCACGCGATGGGCTCACTCGCCATTCTGGGTAATGGCATCTCCATCGCTCTCCAATGCTCTGAGAGCCTCCACCACTACCGATGCAAATAACCGGCTACCCTCGCTGCCCCAGTGGGTATCATTTGGCAAATAAAGATCCTCGACACCTTCGGCAACGTTGGCCTGGAAAATTTTGTCAAAAGACACCACGCGAACGCCTTGCTCCCGAAGTAAGGCGAAAAGATCTTTGCCGCTGGTTGTTGGCACGGTAACGTTGCGATAGGCAGTGGATTTGTCAGGCGCCACTGCCAATAGAAATTTCGTTCCACCCTTGGACTCCGCCAACTCGCGAATTTCCTCCAGATAACAAGCAAGCCGAGACACGTCCGCATTCCGGCGCCGTTCTTCGTCGGCAAGAAAATCGTTCTTATAAACAAGAATTTTGTCGCTGCGGACGTTTGAAAACAAACCTGGACCAATAAGATCGAGAAGTACGGTCTCGTCATTTTTACGCAAATTTGCTTTTAGCCAATGAACCGCTGTTTGCAATTCTAATGGCCGCCTTGGGGGCCGCACCGAGGTGCTACTTGCAGTGGCGGAATCAATCAGTCTCATCGCCGAAACATCGATGTCCCGCAAGCCAATCTGGCAGGCTGCCGTATCGGCTTTGGTCTCGCTAAGCCGGCGTTCGATGCGCTGAAATATGAAATACTTTGGCATCTGATCGGCCGGCTGCCTTCTCAGCCACTCCCTGATATCAGTTACCCCGACGTTATAGGTAAACACATCCAAGCTGGTGGCCGCGGTTAAATAATTTTGCCAGCCAAACCCCCTACCGTCTCCCAGACCCATTTGGGAAAAGGAGTCTCCGAAAAGCACAATATCCTCGCTGCCGTCATAATGCCTTCCACCCTCCGTATAATAGCGGGTCAAATTGCGTGGAAAGCTTGCCTGCGGTCGATTCCAGCCGAAAAAGTTTTCCGCCTTGCCGCCCACACGGGTCAGGTCGCCTTCGAAGGGCTCAAGCCATGCCGCCAGGCTCAACACTGCTGCTCCGAGCACCAGATAGGAAGCGAGAAATATTGCTGCGAAAACTCTGAAATTCATTAGGGTTCGCTAAAATTGAAAATACAAAAACTCGCTGATATCTGACATATTCAGCACCGTGGCTACAAAAATAACGGAGGTAATCAAGCCGTATACCCAGTTGGGCTTCCAGGTCCACCATCGCGCGGCGACTTCCCGCGCGCCGAGTGAATAGCGAAGCAGCTGTTGGGTATTGGGCAATAATGCGGCGATTGCATAAAAAATCACAATCCGTTTTAGGCCGCTATCGGCCGATTGTTCCCATATTCGGGTCGCATATGGAGTCTGGTCGGCGGAGAACATGGATTGAATTATCGCCAGTGCGCCACCGATGGTTTCGGCACGGAAAAAGACCCAAGCAACGACAACGCAGAGGGTGGTGATAAACCAGGCCATGGGTTGTGTTATCCAGCGTGAAATGTTTAGCGCGAAACGCAAGCCCCGAAACAGGTGATTAACCACCAGGTAAAGTCCGTGCAATCCACCCCAAATGATAAAAGTCCACCCGGCGCCGTGCCACAAGCCGCCCAATAGCATGGTAATCATCAAGTTCCGGTAACGTGCGAAAGAGCCGCCGCGATTACCACCTAGAGGGATATACAAGTAGTCGCGCAGAAACCGTGACAAGGTCATATGCCAGCGACGCCAGAAGTCAATAATTGAGCGCGCTTTATAGGGCGAGTTGAAATTCAAGGGCAGCTGAATGCCGAATATCCGGGCGCCGCCGATGGCCATGTCCGCGTAGCCGGAAAAATCAAAGTAAAGTTGCAGACTGTAGGCCGCGGCAGCTCCCCAGGCTTCAATACTGTTAATGGCCATACCACCGTCGGCAGCAGCGAAAACAGGGGTGGACCACTGAGCTATGTCGTCGGCGATTAGTACTTTCTTGATCAATCCTAGGGTGAAGAAGCTTACGCCTACATAGATATCGCTCCAAAATTCCTGCCGCTTTGGCCGCATGAACTGGGGCATCATTTCTGCGTGGTGAACGATGGGCCCGGCGATCAACTGAGGGAAAAAAGTCACAAACAGGCAGTAGTGTACAAAGTCGTAATCGTCGCATTCGCCGCGACGGGCATCCACCAGATAGGCGATTTGCTGAAAAGTAAAAAACGAAATAGCCAAGGGCAGAACGACCTGGATCAGGGGAACATTCCAGTTGGTTGCTGCTTCCAGGTTGTAGAGTACAAAGGTCGTGTATTTGAAATAGCCCAGTGCCGCCAGATTAAAAATGACACCCAATGCCAGATAGCCCTTGACTTCGAAAGTGCCGGTTTTGCGCAAGCGAATGATGTGCCGGCCGATGCTGTAGTTGACCAGAATGGAAACGACAATAACGGCCAGATAGCGAACGTCCCACCAGGCATAGAAGAACAGTGAGGCAAGGACCAAGAACATCAGCGGCAGATTGCCGTTGCTGCTGGTGGCACGCAGAACGTAGAAGCCCAGCGCGGTGAGTGGAAGAAAAAGGAAAATGAATTCAAAAGAATTGAAGAGCATTAAAGCCTCAGCGAACGCGAGCCTTGTAAATGGTTACCTATCGGCCAGCAGCGCGCGCGCAGCGGTTATAGCCTGCTTCACCTGTGCGGGCGCGGTGCCGCCAAGGTGGTCGCGCGCCGCCACCGAGCCCTCCAAGGTCAGCACGGAAAATACATCACCTTCGATAGCGACGGAAAACTGCTGTAATTCCGCCAGGCTCATTTCCGACAAATCCTTGCCGGCGCTCAGGCCGAAGCCAACGGCTTTGCCAACCACTTCGTGGGCATCACGGAAAGGCATTCCCTTGCGAACCAGATAGTCCGCCAGGTCGGTTGCCGTGGAAAAGCCGGCAATGGCCGCGGCGCGCATATTGTCGCGTTTCGCCCGTATGGCTGGCGCCATGTCGGCGAACGCGCGCAAACAATCTCGCACGGTATCCACCGTATCAAACAAAGGTTCCTTGTCTTCCTGATTGTCCTTGTTATAAGCCAACGGCTGTGACTTCATCAGGGTCAACAAACTCACCAGATGACCGTTTACGCGGCCGGTTTTGCCACGCACCAGCTCCGGCACGTCCGGGTTTTTCTTTTGCGGCATAATGGACGAACCGGTACAGAATCGATCCGGCAGATCGACGAATCCGAATTGGGCTGAGGACCATAAAATAATCTCCTCACTGGCACGCGAGAGGTGGGTCATCAGCAGGGCCGCAAAGGCACAAAATTCGATGGCAAAATCGCGATCACTCACCGAATCCAAACTGTTATTGGTGGGCCCGTCAAAGCCCAACAGCCTGGCGGTAAGAGCGCGGTCGATCGGATAGCTGGTGCCAGCCAATGCCGCGGCGCCGAGCGGTGAGTAATTAACTCGTTTGCGACAATCCCGCAAACGCTCGTAATCGCGCTGTAGCATCTCAAACCAAGCTAGCAAGTGGTGGCCGAAGGTAACCGGCTGCGCCGATTGCAAATGGGTAAAACCCGGCATAATGGTGTCCGCTTCCCGTTCCGCCAAATCCAGCAGGCCGGATTGCAGACGAGTCAACCCCATGGCAATTTCGTCAATGGCATCGCGCAAGTAAAGACGAATATCGGTGGCCACTTGATCGTTGCGGGAGCGACCGGTATGAAGTTTTTTGCCGGTTATACCGATGCGCTTGGTCAGTTCCGCCTCGATGTTCATATGCACATCTTCCAGACTGACCGACCAGCTGAAATTGCCTGTTTCTATATCGTCGCGAATCGCCTCGAGGCCCTGGACAATTTGTTGTTTCTCTTCCGCGCTCAGCACGCCGCACTCAGCCAGCATGGTGGCGTGTGCGATGGAGCCTTGAATGTCCTGCCGGTAAAGCCGTTGGTCAAAGTTCACCGAAGCGGTAAAACGCTCAACAAAGGTATCGGTGGGCTCGGTAAACCGGCCGCCCCAAGGCTTTTCGCTGGCTTTCTTTTTACTCATGCTGGTATTCCGTAAGGCCGCGTGGTGCTAGGCTTGGGTAAACTTTGCTCTAAATCAATTGACTGCGGCCAAGCAAACACCCTAGGATGCCACATAAGGCCATGCTGTACGCGTTGCTGTGTCAATGGTGTTTCGGCCCCCGTAGCTGGCGGTCCAAGAGCTGAATAGGTTTCCCATTATAACCCAGGCTGCTAGCAATAATCGAAAAGTCCCGGGAGAGCAGCAGCCATTTCCGTCAGATCGATATTGAAATCCATGCGCACCATTGAACAGCGGGGTGATTTCCTCCCGGATTTGTGCAAAGTCCAGTCGGTTTTTACCCTTATTCTCGGTGGAGAATTGCTCGCTCTGGCGCTGGTTCTGGCAGACAGTGGGCTGCGGCCGTTTAACTGGGAACAACTCGGCAACGTCTCCTTTCTGGTGCAATGGGTGGTTCTGCTGAGTGCGGGCTTGCTTTGCCCACTGCGACCTTTCCTGGGCCGGCATTCGCTGCTGCTGGCGGGAACCCTGAGTTTTAGTATTGTGGTGTTGGTAACTCTCGGCGCTTCGCTGACTGGTCAATGGCTAGTGCGCGGTAGCCAGATCGACTACTGGGATGTGGCTACCAACGTGCTGCTGGCCGCGATTTTCGGCGGCATCGTGCTACGCTACTTTTATATCCAACAGCAGTTGTTGACTCAGGAGGAAGCGGAGCTCACGGCGCGCATCCAGGCATTACAGTCGCGAATCCGGCCCCACTTTCTGTTCAATTGCATGAACAGCATAGTCAGCCTGATTGGCTCGGACCCTGACAAGGCGGAGCGCGTGGTGGAGGATTTGTCCGACCTGTTCCGCGCCAGTTTGGCAGAACCGGGCCAAGTGCCGGTAAAGCACGAACTGGACCTCTGTCGGCGGTACATCAGCATTGAGCAATTACGCCTGGGTAACCGATTGAAGCTGGAGTGGCGGGTTGGCGACTACCCGGCAATCTGTACCATCCCAAGTTTGTTGCTCCAGCCCATTATTGAAAACGCCATATACCACGGTATCCAGCCCCGTTCCGAAGGCGGAACAGTTGAGATATCGGTGGAAGCGCGAGACAATCTGCTTACACTAACAGTGTGCAACCCGCTACCACAGCGGACCGAGGAGATTGCCAAGCCGGGCAACAGGGTAGCCATGGACAATATCCGCCACCGACTGGCAGCCTACTACGGAGACCGGGCAAGTATCACCGCCGGGCCCCAGGGCGAAGTTTACGTAACCGAGATTCGATACCCGGTCAATCAGAAAAATAACAGGGACAATAACAGCTAAGCCCATCGGCTCGCTGCACGCTCAGTCAGGTAACAATTATGGATGTGATAGTCGTAGATGATGAACCGCTTGCTCGCGATCGCCTTGCCCGAATGGTGGAAAGGCTCGAGGATTGCCAGGTTGTCGCCCAGGCGGAAAATGTGGAACAGGCAATGGCTGCGATCGCGGAACACGACCCCGACGTCGTATTACTCGACGTACGCATGCCCGAGGAAGATGGCCTGAGCGCGGCGAAACGTATTACCGGCATGGAAGATCCGCCAGCGGTAATTTTTTGCACCGCCTACGACGAATATGCCGTGGACGCATTCTCCACCTCGGCCGTGGGTTATCTACTAAAACCCGTTAAGCAAGACGATCTCGAGGCGGCGTTGGAAAAAGCGCAGAAGCTTAACAAGGTACAGCTGGCCGCATTGTGGGAGCGCCAGGCGCCAGCCAACCAGCGCAATCACATCAGTGCCAAGACCCGTCGCGGTGTCGAGCTTATCCCGCTCGACGATGTACGGTTTTTTATTGCTGACCACAAATACGTGACTGTTTACCACACCGACGGCGAAACCTTGATAGACGATACATTGAAGGAACTCGAGCACGAATTCACCAATCTGTTTGTGCGCATTCACCGCAATGCACTGGTGGCTATCGCCTCTATCGAGGGCATGGAGCGCAATGCCCAGGGACAGTATCGGGTGCGCCTGAAGGACATTGCCGAAAAACCAATCGTCAGTCGCCGCCACGTGTCTCGCCTCCGTGAACTCCTGACTTCTATGTGATGGGAACCTGGTTGGTCGCGGGAGTTCTACTGCGCCAGCGGTGCCCTAGACTCCGGAATCCTGCCTCGTGCAACGAAGCTATTTTTTGAGCCAGAAATGCGGCTCAAATTTCCTCACTCCCTCGACATAGCTCCACTATGCGCCTCGGAACCGAGAAAATTTGCGCTCGCTCTCCCGTCGTGCTGGCAGAATCCCGGAGCCTGTGGTCGGCCGTCGCGTAGGTCGGTTTGTCTGGAAAATAATGGAGCGGAGTAAATCCTCTAAAATTCGCTTGACACACGCATACCCATCGATTTTGCTTCCCTGTTCCCTGTTCCCTGTTCCCTGTTCCCTGTTCCCTGTTCCCTGTTCCCT
>JBBDIU010000007.1:0-51452 GCA_040880205.1 Cellvibrionaceae bacterium | reverse complement strand
CCTTGCTGGCGATGAACTTGAAGTTGACCACGGCGGCCTGGTACCCGTCACCAAAAAGCAAACGGTGTTTTACCTTGACATCACACACTTGCTTCATATCGTTCATCCCGCACAGCAAGAAAGTTGCTTCACATCCTTGGTGAAGGTTTGTGCGCAGAGTTTGAGTCCTTCCACCATGGTGAGGTAGGGAAAGAGCTCGGCGCCGATGTCCTGCACCGTCATGCGGGCGCGCAGCGCCATGACCGCTGTCTGGATTAGTTCGCCCGCCTCCCCCGCCACCGCCTGTACACCAAGCAAACGTCCGGACTCGCGCTCAGCTACCATTTTGATAAATCCGGTGGTGTCGAAGTTCACCAGGGCGCGGGGTACATTCTCCAGATCGAGCACGCGGGTATCCACAGCGAACCCTTGCTTGCGCGCTTCGACTTCGCTCAGTCCCACGGTGGCGACTTGGGGATCGGTGAATACCACGGCCGGCATGGCGCTGAGATCGAGGCTCGCTTCGCCACCGGTCATGTTGACCCCTGCGCGGCTGCCACCCGCGGCGGCAACGTAAACAAACCGAGGTTGATTACAGCAGTCGCCGGCGGCATAAATGTGGGGTACCGTGGTTTGCAAATGTTTATCGACTTGAATCAGCCCTTCCAGGGTTTGTACGCCAGCGCCTTCCAAATTCAGCGCTTCGGTATTGGGCACGCGACCGGTGGCAACCAGCACTTGGTCTGCTCTAAGCTCGCCAGCGTTGGTATTCAGCACGAATTTTTCATTGGCATAGGTCACGTGGCTGGCCTGGGTTTGTTCCAGCACCGCAATGCCCTCGGCACGAAACGCCTCTTCTATTGAGTCACCCACTGCCGGATCAACCCGGGACAGCAATCGGCCGCGGGCCAGAATGGTCACCGTGCTACCCAGTCTGGCGAAGGCCTGAGCCAGTTCCACAGCTAGCACGGAGCTGCCGATCACGATCAGTCGCTCAGGAATGGAATCAACGACCAGCGCGCTTGTGGATGTCAAGTAGGGTGTAGCAATGAGCCCAGGTATGGGCGGGATCGCTGGGCGAGCCCCGGTACCAATAAACGCCCGATCAAAGCTGAGTATTTTTTCACTTCCATCGGCAAGGCGAATACTCACACTATGCTCGCTGTTGAATCGGGCTTCCCCACGCAAGACGATAATGGCCGGATTGTTGGCTAGAATAATCTCGTACTTGGCCTTGCGCAGGTCCGCTACCCGCCCTTGTTGCTGTGCCAGCAGTTCACCGCGATTGATCACCGGCACGTGGGCGCTCAGGCCTGTATCGAAGGGGCTTTCCCGGCGTAACTGGGCAATCCGGGCGGTGCGGATCATAATTTTCGAGGGCACACAGCCGACGTTAACGCAAGTGCCACCAAGGGTAGCCCGCTCGATTAGCGTAATGCGGGCGCCTCGTTCGGACGCTTTAAGAGCCGCCGCCATGGCGGCACCACCGCTGCCGATTACCACGATATGTGGCTCGTTATTTTCACTCATGTGGTTTGCTGCTGCCGGTTTTGACCGATGAGGAATAGCCCGCGTTAGCGGTGGCGTTGGTCAAGGCGTCGATGGATGTTCTGGCGTCGTCGAAGGTAACCACCGCCTCGCGTTTCTCATAGCTCACTTCGCTTTTCTCGACTCCCTCCACCTTGTTGAGGGCCAGCTTTACAGTGAGCGGACAAGCAGCGCAGGTCATATCCGGCACTGATAGAACGACGGTTTGCATGGCAGCCCATCCGGGTGCACTAAGCAGGCTCAACAGAACAATTGATATACAACAGTGTGTTTTCATGGCGCATCTCCTCTTGTGTTAATAAAGCAAGGGCAAGAAATACGGAAAGGCGAGCGCAAGCAGTATCAGCAGTGCGACAAGCCAGAATAGAACTTTGTAGGCCGCTCTCACCCGTGGAATAGCGCAGACTTCGTTAGGCTCGCAGTTTTCCGACGGTCGAAAAATACGGTGCCAGGCGACGAACATTGCCGCCAAGGCGATAACGATAAATAGCGGACGATAAGGTTCCAGCGCCGTCAGGTTGCCCAGCCAAGCGCCGGAAAAGCCCAAGGCCACCAGGACCAGCGGACCCAGGCAACAGGCCGAGGCAAGCACGGCCGCAACAGCGCCGGCCAGCAAGGAGCCGCGGCCACTGTGATTATTTTTCATGATGCTTTTCCTTTTAGCGGGGAATGGCATGGGGTAAGGTTAAGACCGTAGGCGGGTACGGAATCAAGCACTATGAATAATGACTGTGAGAATTTAACCATTAGCGGGCTGGCGAAAGCGGTCGGTGTCGGCGTGGAGACCATTCGCTACTACCAGCGCCGGCGCTTGCTGGCGGAACCGGAGCGTGTTCATGGCGCTATTCGCCGCTATGGATCCAGCCAGCTCAGCCGTCTACGTTTCATCAGAACGGCACAGGGCCTGGGGTTTAGTCTGGACGAGGTCGCGGACTTGTTGCGCTTGGAGGACGGCACACATTGCGAGCAAGCCAGCGCGCTGGCCGAGCACAAACTGGTAGCGGTGCGGGAAAAAATTGCCGGATTGCAAACTGTCGAGCGTGCCTTGTCCGAATTAGTGCACAGTTGTCACCAGGGTGGGGACAATATCCACTGCCCCTTGATTACTTCCCTACAGGATGGACTAAGGAACGTGTCGGCGGGCAAGTGAGGTCGGAAGACTCGTATTAGCAATTTCATCCGACCCCCAGCTTCAGCCAACGATCCAGGGAAAACGAACCCGGTCCGCGCGCGAATACCGCAAACAATGCCACGAACCACCAGACCGCTGGGTTCCACCAATGGTCCCAGGTGGGAAAGACCGCCAACTGAATAAACAAGGTCATGCCAATCAAGCCCAATGCCGCCAGGCGGGAAAAGAGACCCACAATCAACAGGGCGGGCAACACGATTTCCATCACACCCGCTGTCAGCGTGAGCCATTCGACAAAGGTCACCGTGAATGAACCTGGCTCGTAGTCCAGCGTGTCGGGGTCGCACAACAGCAACGCACCGGGGCGGACGGGGTCCGGGCAGAAGAACTCGTACAGGAACAGATCGTATTTTTGCTCGTTGAAATCAAACCATCCGTTCCATTTCGACAGCCCGGAGCTAAGAAATACCTGCGCCGCGGCCAGTCGCAATCCCAGTTGGGCAAGCGATGCAAACCACTGCTCGCTTGCCCGTCCGAATGCCACATAGCCATTTTTCAGGGTGTTTAGCACGGTCATTTTGTTTCCTCGTTCAGCATCAATACGCCGTTTTCCAGCAATTGCGCAAACAACCCGGCTAGATCGAAGTCCGGCACCTTCCGCAGCACTAATGCACTGGCGGCGCTTAAGTTTTGTTGCCTATTGAGTTCCTTCAAAAACAGCCACTCACTCGTCGAGAGTTCGCGCAGGTAAACTTCCATTTTTGGTCGCCACATCAGCACCGCTTGCGCTGCCCCGTCTTCGATAGCGGGCCATGCTTCGCGATTACTTTCGCCTGTTTTATACTCGCTCCAGGATACGAGCACTATGTTATCTACCTCGATCAATTGGGCGTTGCCCAGCAGCCCTATCGGTCGATTGCCAAGTTCCTCGCTTGGTGCAAGTGATTGGATTGCCCGCGGCGTGAGTGCTGTGTCATCCGGGCCGTGCAGACAAGCGAGCCAGGTCCAATCCAGCCGCGCCATATCCGTCAACCAGCCCTGGCTAGGATCAAGCTGGCTGTGCAACCAGTCGGGAAAGTTGGCGCCGTAACCGGTGAGAGTACCGCGCTCGGGGGGGAACTGGTCGATATACCCGCGGGCAAGCGCTGCGAAGCGCTCGTCCCCGAGCCAATGATGAACACCGCCGTAGGTGCTGACCAAAGCCTCCCGGCAGTTCCGGTAAAACCCGTTGCGATAGATAGCCGCAATGGCCACGTCAAAGCCCGGCTGAAACAGGGCGCCGAGGCCAGCGGGATTGGCGTCCCGAATAAACTCGCTTAACCCTTGGTGGAAATTCCCCTTGGCGCGCTCAGCCATGACGACGTGACACGTTCCGCAAGGCAAGGTTTGCGCGCTCCGCCTCACCGATTAACTCGGCAAAGTCAGGCACATTGATATCCCGCTCCAGCAGTACCGGCGTGGGGCCCAGGTGTGCGAGCGCGGTATCGAGCAGCGCCCAAACAGCGTCGGCAACACCAGCGCCGTGGCTATCGATCAACAAGCGGTCGCCAAACTGGGGGTCCGCTTCATGGCCCGCAATGTGAATCTCACCCACCAGTGCCGGCGGTAGTGCTCGAATATAGGCCTGGGGATCAATGCCGACGTTACAGGCCGATAACCAGAGGTTGTTCACATCCAGCAGCAATCCGCAGCCGCTGCGCTGAGCCACTTCCACCAGAAAATCCGCCTCATCCATCTCACTGTGCACGGCCAGATAGTTGCTCGGGTTTTCCAGCAGGATTGGTCGGCCGATACCCGTTTGCATACAGTCAACGCCGCGGATCAAGTTTGCCATTGCCTCCTTGGTGCGTGGCAATGGCAATAGGTCCGCGAAGTAGGTTCCTTCGTGCTGCGACCACACCGCGTGCTCCGACACCATCACCGGCTCCACACGCTGTATCAGCCGCGCGAGTCGGGCAATGTGTGCTGCATCGGGCAGCTGCGCGCCACCCAGTGATGCCCCTACCCCGTGAAAACTGATGGGATGACGGGCGGCCACCTGCTCCAATCCCGCAAGCCGGGGACCGCCAGCCATCATGTAATTTTCCGGGTGTATTTCGTACCATAGGCCCGATGTGCTACAGGCGGCGGCCTGCGCAAAATGCTGAGGTTTCAAACTCACACCTGCCGCAACCGGCTGTCGGAACCACCGTGATGTCGCAGGCGCAAGGCCTGCCACCGCCTGTGCCCGGGTCATAATAGCCCTTTAATAATCGTTCCCTTAAGGGATGTTTCGATCCAGTTCTTCCAAGGAAGCGGGACCCTCGGGTGTTTCAATGTGTTCGCAAACCCCTTTGGGCGTATTGGTCCAGGCATTGCCTTGGTAATCCACGGTTGAAGTGCCTTCACAACTTGTTCCCGCGCCCGCCTTGCAGTCGTTCTCGCCCGCCAGGGCGATGCCGTAGCATTTCTCACCGCGGCCACCGACCCGCTCACCGGCTTGCCATGCGGCAAATGCGGCGCGGGCTTGTTCGGGTGCATTCCCGGCCAAGCTAAGTCCACTATTGGATTGGGCAAAACCTTGAGCCGACACGGCCAGGGTGGCGCCGGCAATCAAAGCACTGGTAATTTGCGTGTTGTATTTCATTTCATTCTCCTCGGGTTTTTTGGTCAAAATTGCTTTGCTGCGTTGGTTGGTCGTCGAGGCCAGGACAATTCTTACAATATTTGGAGCCCACGACATTGCGTTCACATAATCCCTTCCTTGATGTGCTTGCGTGTGTTCAAAATCGCTGTCTCGAGCTGGTCGGCTCAAGGCCTGTAGCCCCTGTTTTTTGCATTATCGTTTCGGATTCCGACATCACCAGTCGGCCGTCGGGGTTGAATGCAAAAAACGCAAACGCAAAGGTCACCACATAGGGAATGTCCGAACCGTCGCGGCTCACAATCACGTTCCCCACATCCCGGCCCCGGCGAATACTTCGTTTGTCCAGCGCCGAGTTTTGCCCCGCATGCCAGGTGATGCGCAAGCCGTCCTGCTCGATCACTTCCTTCTCGCGTAGATAGGGCAAGGAAAAAGCCAGCTCTTCGATCGCAACCACACGCGTCATTGGCTTTACCCCGTCGGGCATCTTGCCGGAAAACATGAAGGGCGTGGCGGACCGATCATAGCCCGCGTAGGGATTGGCGCCGTAGTCCCGGGCCCTGGGATCGTTCGGCACCAGCACAAGACCTTGCGGGGCACGCCAACGAAAATCTTCCAGGGATTCCAAACGCGCCGGTACTGTGCTGAGTTGCTTTCCCGTCAGTGCGCCGACGATTGCATCCCCCGAATACTGTTGCCACCAGGATTCCGTTTGTCGGTCATACATGATCAAATCCGAATGGCGCAACAAACCGGTGGCGCCAAAATCCAGGACCCTGCCCTCAAGACGCCGGTCGAAGACAATGGATGTGTTGCAAAGGGGGCAGTAGGTGACGGCCACCGGTATACCGCCAATCTCGTCGTTGACGATTTCGTGCCAGGTCAGAATTCTCAGCGGATAGGCTTTGGCTTCTCCGTCCACCACCATTCCGATCACTGGTTCTTCCTTGCCGAGTTGAGACATTTCATCGAGTGAAACAAAGCGCGGGTTGTCGATAGCCGGAATGCCATCCTTGCCCGGACCGCCGGCAGTAATTTCGGCGGGATCCACGGTGATGCGACTGAAGTCCGTCCGTGGCCACTGATCCGCCAGTGTTTGCGGGGGTTCGGTCGCGCATGCCTGCATTCCGGCCAGGAGAACTATTAACCCGGCCATTAAACAGATCGTCCTGATCGGGTTAATAGTGCTGGATAGTCGCTTGTATGAGCGCATCGGAGGCCTCCATCAGCTTACTGGCTTACCGACACTCGTGTCCGCTGTCGGCTACTGACGATTAGTCGCGGCCAAGCGTACTTTCTTACATTTCACGACCGCTCATCCGCCGCCAGGGCGCGCATGGCCGCCGCCACTTCCAGCCGTCCGTCGCTTGCCTTTAGCCGCGAAAGCAGTGTGTTGATACGCGCGTGCAGGCGCTCAAAGCAGGTTTGGAAAGCCGCCCGAATCTCTTCCGGCTCGCCCTGCACCGCGGCCGGATCCGGCAAGCCCCAGTGAACATATTCGGGCGCGCCGGGGAAGCGTGGGCAGGTTTCGGCGGCTGCATTGGCGCAGACGGTAACGACGACGTCGATCACCGGCGAACCTTCCTTTGCAAACTCGTGCCAGCTTTTGCTGCGAGTGACAAAGCCTCGTGCCTCCGATGCATCGATCTGTTCCCGCGCATAAGGATTCACCTTACCGGTCGGCGTGCTGCCGGCGCTATAGGCGCGAAAACGACCGGCGCCGAGATGATTGAACAGCACTTCGGCCATGATGCTGCGTGCGGAGTTTCCCGTGCATAGTACGAGCACACTCAGTTCATTTGCATCGGCGGCTAGTGTGGCCGGATTGTCGGGCTCTAGCAACATGGGCCCTGCCCTCCTTCACTCGGCTGGTCAAACGGAAGGCCGACACCGCAGCCTTCGAAAATACCGAAATGCGTATCGAAGTTGCCGATGAACTCAAAATGATCGGCGAAACGCGTGTCGTTCAGCATGCGCCAGGTGTTGCCGCACACTGGAAACAGCCTGCCCGTTTCCATGTAGTGGTGCTTGTCCAACACAAAGGCGTGAGCACAGTTGGGCACGGTACCTTTGTAGATAACCGCCTGACCGTAGTCCTCGCAGTCACTTTCCAGCTCGTCGAGTTTGAACAAGCGGTAAGTGGCGGAGAAAAAACGCAGATTGCCCAAACGGGGTGCCAGGGACGGATCGGTAATTTCCAAAGGGCGATCCTCCACCAGACGCGCATCCGCGAAGCCCTGGCGTTTGGCTAGTTGGAGAAAGTCGTTCCAGTACAGCGCGCCGCCCAGACACTCGCCGTAGAGCACCGGGTCCTTGCGCACGGATTCCGGCACACGCCGATCGGCATACACATCCGAAAAATAGAATTCCCCGCCCGGCCTTAGCAGGCGTTTCACACCGGCCAGGACCGCATCCTTATCGGGGGACAGGTTAATCACGCAGTTGGAAACAATCACATCAAAACTTTCCGGCTCCAGGTCCAGTTCATCCAGGCGCTCGATATAGCCCTTCATGAAACGAACATTGTCAAAGCCGTAGAGCTTGGCGTGGTAATCGCGATGTTCGTTGGCCACGGCCAGTTGCTCATCGGTCATATCCACGCCGACCACTTCACCCTTCGGCCCCACAAGCTGCGCCAGGGCGTACACATCGCGCCCGCTGCCACTGCCCAGGTCCAGAATACGACAACCTTCCAGCAGATCCGGGCAAACCAGACCGCAACCGTAGTAACGTGACAATACCTCCGGGTGAATATTGGCCAGCAGGGGTTTGAGCCACTGTGGCATTTGCGACACGTCGCAACAGGCACTGGTTTTTAAATCCGCGGAGCTTTTCAGCTGCTGGCCGTAGTAGTCCTGTACCTCTTGATGCATGTTTTCATGGCCGATATCTTCATGGGTATCTTTCATGAGCGCTTGTTCCCAAGTGATGTGGTCCAGCGTGTATCCAGGTCACGCAAAAGGTAAAGTGCCAGGCAGGCGCCGAGCATGGGCCAGGCCGCGAAAAACAGCAAATTGTTGAAGGGGTCAAGATATTGTCTAAAGGAAGAGACAGTGGAAACCGCGTGAAACAGCAGTACCAGGCCATAGCTGATTCGCTGCCAGGAGCCCGACACAAAGGCGAGAATAATCACCATTTCGAGGGCGCCAATAATGTAAAAAACCGTGCTGCCCAGACCGCCCAGGCCATAAAAGCCTTCAAATACATTGGCGGCGTGTTCTGGCTGAACAAATTTGTCCAGCGTCCAAAACAACATAACCACAAAGACGGTGATACGCAGGGATAGTAGTGACCAGGTAATGCGATCTTGCTGTGTCATATTAAGCTCCCAAGTTAAGTTCCCAAGTGAATTTACCGTTTGATTTCGTTCATCCCTTGCCTCCTCCCCTCCTCCAGTCATGATAGCGGCCCACCCAGCGCAGCAGGCGTTCGGGGGCGTGGGCTTTTTTCCAGGCGCCGGCGGTGTATTTGTTCGCTTCCGCCAATGTTGGATAAGTGTGAATGGTGCCGAGAATTTTATTCAGTCCCAAACCGTGGCGCATGGCTAGCACAAACTCCGCCAGCAGTTCGCCGGCCTGTATGCCCACCAAGGTTACGCCAAGGATTTTGTCCTTGCCGGGCACGGTGAGTACCTTCACAAAACCCCGCGTGGCGCTTTCGGCAATGGCGCGGTCCAGTTCCGCCAGCTCGAAGTGCGTCACTTCGTAATTAATGCCCTTCTGTTTCGCTTCCTGTTCGTTCAACCCCACCCGCGCCACTTCCGGATCCACAAAGGTGGTCCAGGGGATCACTGAATAGTCCACTTTGAAGCGCTTGAACTGTCCGAACAAGGCATTGACCGATGCATACCAGGCCATGTGCGCGGCGGTATGGGTAAACTGGTAGGGTCCGGCCACGTCGCCAGCGGCAAAGATGTTTGGGTAAAGCGTTTCCAGGTATTCGTTGGTGAGCACGGTTTTGTTGGTGGAAATGCCCAGCTCTTCCAGGCCATAACCTTCCAACCGCGCGGCGCGACCGACCGCCAGTAACAGCTCATCAAATTCGATGCGTTCTTCCTTGCCGTCCCGCTCGACGATAATGAATTTGCTCTCCCCTTCCCGCTCGCAACGCAGCGCGGTAGTGCCGGTAAGCACCTGTACGCCGTCGGCTTCCAGGGACTGGCGCGCCAGCGCGGACACATCTTCATCCTCCCGCGACAGGATGCGGTCGCCCCGCTCTACTTGGATCACCTGGGAACCCAGTCGCGCAAAGGCCTGGGACAATTCGCTGCCGATGGGGCCGCCGCCCATCACCACCAGCCGCCCGGGTACCTGGTCCCGTTCGGCGAAACGATCCCATAAAGTATCGCTGGTGACGTAATCCACCTCCTCGATACCGGGTAACGGTGGCACAACCGGTTCGGCCCCGGCGGCGATAATAATGCTGCGGGTAGTCAGGCGTCGGGTACCGCCGTCATTCAGTGCAATTTCCACGGTCCAGGGGTCGAGCACCTTCGCGTAGCCTTTCAGCACCTCCACACCCAGATTGGTATAGCGTTCAACACTGTCGTGTGGCTCAACTTCGCGAATAATCGCGTGAACGCGCTGCATGACCGCGCGAAAACTGAAGCTTGGCACATGTGAATCCAACCCGTAGTGATCGCCGTGTTTGCTTTGCTGGGCCACCTTGGCGCTTTTTATCAGTGCTTTGCTGGGCACGCAGCCGAAGTTCAGGCAATCGCCGCCCATTTTGTGGCCTTCCACCAGCGTGACCTTGGCTTTGACGGTTGCGGCAATATAGGCGGACACCAAACCGGCTGAACCCGCACCGATAACAATCAAGTTGCGGTCGTAGCGTTTGGGACGTTGCCAACGGGCGTACACGCGAATTCGCCGTACCGCGCGGGCAATGCCTTTTGCGAGCCAGGGAAAAATACCCAACAGGGCAAAGGATAGAATGAGTTCCGGCGACAAAATATCCGAGGTGTTTTCAATGCTCGCCAGTTGGGTGCCCGCGTTCACATAAACCAGCGTTGCCGGCAGCATCCCGACCTGACTAATCCAGTAATAGGTCCAGGTACGGATAGGCGTGAGCGCCATCACCAGATTGATAATGAAAAACGGGAACACCGGCACCAGGCGCAGAGTGAACAGATAAAAAGCGCCGTCCCGTTTAATGCCCTCATTGATAGCCTTCAGGCGATCACCAAAGCGCGCCTGCACCGCATCCCGAAACAGAAATCGGCCGAGCAGAAAAGCCAGCGTGGCACCGACACTGGAGGCAAAGGAAACCAGCACGCTGCCCAGCCACAAACCAAACAAGGCGCCGGCCGCGATCGTCATAATTGCCGCGCCCGGAAGGGACAGCGCGGTGACCAGCACATAAAAAGCGAAAAAGGCGAGCGGTATCGCAATCGGCCATTGTTCAAACCAGTTGGCAAACGTCGCCTGACTGGCTCTGAGCTGTTCCAGCGTTAGATATTGGTCGAAATCCAGGGCAAAGAATATTGCTATTAGAATGACAATGGCCCCGACTACTCCCAGCTTCTTCATTCCAAGTCCTTAGCGATGCGTCTTGTTTTGGTGAAGGAATATAACAGTTCCGCGCAATAGTGGCTTGTCAGTTTAGTCCAAGGCGCCGCCACAGCTGCTGCCCTGCCCGGCTGTGCAACCATAGCAATGGTCCGCCACGGATATTTCCGCGCCTTTAAAGTTGTCGTCCAGCAGGTCCCGCAAATGTCGCCTTCGTCCCGATAGCGGCAAATCCAACTGCTGATTGAAGTCGCAATCATAAAGATAGCCCTGCCAGTCGACGCTAACCGTGCCGCGACACATGACGTTGTCCAGGTTGCGTGGAACATAGTTGTCCTTCAACAACTGCATGTAATCGGCGAAATGGCCCTTGGATATCAGCATGCTGCCGAAGCGCTTGATGGGCATATTGGTCAGTGTGAACAACCCGTCGAATACAATGCCGAAGTGGCGATCCAGCTCGCGCTTGTAGTCCGCTTCCAGTGCGCTCTGCTCGGGCGGCAAGGATGGCCCCTGAGGGTTGTATACCAGATTGAGGACCAAACCGCTGCCGGGCTGGCCATAGCCCAGGGCATTAAGCTTCCGCAATGCCGCGATACTCCTGTCGAATACGCCATTGCCTCGTTGCTTGTCGACGTTGTCGGGCGAGTAGCAAGGCATGGAGGCGACAATTTCTACTTTGTGACAGGCTAGAAACTCCGCTGTGTCCTCGTAGCCGGGCTCCACCAGAATGGTGAGATTACAGCGGTCGATGACTTTGACGCCAAGGCGTGACGCCTGCTCCACCAAGGGGTAGAAGCCCTTGTGCATCTCGGGCGCGCCACCGGTGAGGTCCAGGGTCTTGATGGCACGCTCGCGTAAAACATCGGGAATCAAGGCCAGCGTCTGGTCATCCATCATTTCGGTCCGGTTGGGGCCGGCATTGACATGGCAGTGCACGCAAGTCTGATTGCAGAGGTAGCCCAGGTTGACCTGCAAGGTTTCCAGTGCGTCTCGATGCAGTCTGGGGAAGTCCGTGGCTTCAAGTAGCGGCAGTGTGGCGTGCATGTGGTTTGCCCTCCGAAATATCGAACAACTGGACTCGAATGGTTGAATCGAAATCCCATACTGGAGACTTAGTCGTGGATACCACCGAATTCTTACAGATATTCCGAGTGGGAGTGGTCCCACGATCCGAGCAGCGGAACCGACAAGAGTTGTGGCTATTTCGAGTCCTCATCCTCGGGCTTGTCGGTGCGGCTCACGTAGTGTTTCGAAAGCTTGCTTATTACGCCGACCTGGCGACCAAAATTACGGCAAGCCTTGCACATTGACGTATGGAAGGTAAGCGCTACTTTTTCCTTGAACAACAAGGGGCGCTCGCGCGAATCGGACATTAAACGGGTTGCTTCGGTACAGCTCAGCATTATTCCGCCCCTCCCACAAACCATTTTTTCTCCAGGCATTCGCGCAAGCGCAAGCGCGCGCGGTGCAGCAGCACGTGAAGATTACTGACCGAAAGGTCCAGGGTTTTGCAAATTTCGTCGGTCTCCAAGTCAATAAATTCACGCATCATGAAAACACGGGCTTGCCTGGGCGACAAGTCCTCCAGGCAAGCCTCGAATACCACCCAAAATCGACCATCTTCAATGGCCTTGAGCGGATCTCCCCAACTAGCCGGTCGCTCGTTCCGATACCAAAATCCCTTGCTGTTAAACAGGTGGTCGAATTCGCCCTCGCCCTCCGAGCTCTCGCTGACTTCGGGCAAACGTTGATTTTTACGCAGCACGTCGGCGATTTTGTTTTTCAGAATCGCAAAAACCCAGGTTTTAAATGCCGATGCACCAGCAAATGAGCTGGAATTTTTTAGCGCCCCGATCAAGGCTTCGTGTACCGCATCTTCCGCAAGGCCCTGGTCGGCCAGTTGCAAATGGGCAAACTTGACCATTTGCCGACGCAGTTCAGCCAGGTAGCTCTCGTCAAGCAGCAACTGTGCACTTTTATCGATCATCTCAGTGTCCATTGTTTCAGGCCTGCTCGCTGAGAGAGTATGGATTTAGTGTGCGCGCTTCCATCATTACACGCTTGGTCCTCGATTTTCTGACGAGCTCCATCCATCGATAAGGCGGGGCACATGGACGCGTGCTAGAACAGTATCGCTCCAAGGAGAATGGCGATCAGAATGACCGCCACCCAAAGTACAACGCTTCCGGTAGGCCAGGTTCTGGCGAGAGGTCCATCCGGACCGTGGTAGTGAATCCAGAAAAAGGCAAGACGGCGCCCCGGGCCTTGAAAGAACTCATTGAGTATGTCGTTAACGCCCTGCTGTAGAATCCGCAGCTTGCCGCCGATCCAGGATAAACCGCGCCGGTAAATGAAGTCCGTGTCCAGGCTGATGGTTGTGGTCCGCTTCATCATCGGCAAGGTCACGAAGAAGGCAAGTCCGGCAAACAACAGCAATTGCAACTGGCTGACCAGGTGATCCGCCGTATAGGGAACGTAGTCCACCGGATAAGGTAGAAAGCGATACAGCAGTTCCGGGGCAACTCCGAGCAAAATGCAGACCCCGGCGAACAAGATCATCGCCGCCTGCATGTTCCAGGGTGGATCCTTGGGCCGCATTCCGGAATCCTTTTGGAAGAAAACGAACCAGGGAAATTTTATTCCCGCATGCAGAAATACGCCAGCGGATGCGGCAATCAGGCCGAACCAGACAATGCCCAGTTGACCATAGGCCGCGCTCTGATTGATCATGGATTTGGAAATAAAACCAGAAGTGTAGGGAAACGACGAGATCGCCAGCGCGCCGACAATACCGCAAATTGTGGTTACCGGCATGGTCCGATACAAACCGCCCAGGTCGGTGCATTTACGCTTGCCGGTCTGGTACAGCACGGCCCCGGCACTCATTAGCAAAAGTGCTTTGTAGATAATGTGAGCAAAAGCGTGGGCGGCAACCCCATTGAGCGCGAGCTCCGTGCCGATGCCCACCCCACACACCATGAAACCCACCTGGTTAACAATTGAATACGCCAGTATCCGGCGCATATCGTTTTCCATAAGGGCGTAAATAATTCCGTAGAAGATCATGTACAAGCCGATCCAGATCAGCAGACTTTCACCAGGAAATAAAAGAATAAGTGCCAGCACGGCGGTCTTGGTAGTGTAGGCGGAAAGAAACACCGCACCGGTGGAACTGGATTCTGGATAGGCGTCCGCGAGCCAGGCCGAGACTGGCGGCGCCGCCGCGTTGATCAGCACACCGATGAACACCATCCAGGTGGCAAAACCGCCCAACTCCAAGGCCTGAATCTCAATGGAACCGGTCTGCACCGCAATGCCTTCGATACCAACCTTCAGAATAATACCGCCGACCAAGTGCATAATACCGTAGCGAATACCCGCGCGGCGGGCCGCTTCGGTTCCCCCGCTCCATACCACCACGGTGGAGAACAGAGCCATGAACTCCCAAAACAGAAACATCGTGATCAAATCACCAGCAAAGGAAACGCCCACTGCACCAGCGGCGTAGGCCATGGCCGCGGACAGTTCCACGGTCCTAGCCTGTCGGTAGGCAAACAGGCCACCGACCAAGGTCATTGCCGCAAACACGGTGGCAAACAGCCGCCGTAAATTGTCGGCTTGCACCAACTCTATTTGGTAACCAAGGAATTCAGCGGTAAGCAGGACGCCATCGTCCAGGTTCCAGATCATCAACAAAGTCAGCGCCGGAATACCCAACACCACTAGCGGGCGCGTGACGCGCGGCAACAGTGGCAGCAATATGCTGCCAAATATCATGATAAAAGCCGGCGGAAAAATCAGATCAGAGATCGTCATAGAATGTATCCGGGCGTTTCAACAACAGGCCGAGCAATTTGGCAACCACCACCATGGCAACGCAGCTGAAAAAACCAAAAGCCGCGTAAAAGCCGGGCGTTCCATCCACAAAGAAATAATCGTGAATGTGCACAAAAAATTGAGCGAAAAGGGTCAAGCCCAGAATAATCGAAAAGCCAATCCACAGTTTGCGAATGGTCGCGGGCCGCACCAGCCAGTGCGGCTCTTTCTCGGATTGCAGTTGTTCACTCACGGTCTGCCTCCAACAATCGCGTACTCCAGTTCGAGCACCGGGCCATTAAAAACAAAGAACAACAAGGTCAGCGCCGCGGTAAAGCACAAAGCGCCTACCATGCTTAGCGGCGCTTCGCCGTGTGGCTTGGCCGGTGCTTGGTCCTCGGGCTTAAAAAAAGCGTTAAAAATAATAGGTAGAAAATAGGCCGCATTCAGCGCGGTAGCAATAATCATTACCACCAACACAAAATAGTTATCCACCTGAAAGGCGCCGGCGATAATAAACCACTTGGACACGAATCCCGCCGTGGGCGGAACACCAATCATGGACAGCGCGCCAACCGCAAACGCCGCCATGGTAAAAGGCATTCTCAGCCCTATTCCGTTTAGCTGGCCAATCTCGGTTTTCTTGGAGGCAACATAAATAGCTCCGGCGGCAAAGAACAAGGTGATTTTGCCGAAGGCGTGGGCGGCGATATGAATGGCCGCTCCCACTTCGGAGTACGGCGCCAGGGCCATGGTAGCCAGCACGATATAGCTGAGCTGACTTATGGTCGAATAGGCCAGCAATCGTTTGATGTTGGTCTGCTGTAAAGCCATGGCTGACGCCGCCACGATAGTAAAACCAGCCAAATAGATCGCCAGGTTCTCAAAGGGCACCGTCACCAAAAAGTCGGTACCAAAAATGTAGATAACAACCTTGGTCAGCGTAAATACACCGGCTTTTACCACTGCCACGGCATGCAACAAGGCTGAAACCGGAGTCGGTGCCACCATGGCCGCCGGCAACCAACTGTGTACCGGTATCACCGCGGCCTTGGCAACCCCGAACACGAACAAAGCCAACAGCACGGTCGAAGCCGCCGGTCCGATGGTTCCCGCCAAAATGCCGCCCAGGCGAAAATCCAAGGTGCCTGTAATTGCGTAGATCCAGATAATCGCCGGCAGCAGAAACATAATCGAAGTGGTCAGGAGGTACCCGAGATAGGTTCTGCCGCCCGCTTTCGCGTCGGTATTGCCCTTGTGCGTTACCATTGGATAAGTCGATAAGGTCAGTACTTCGTAGAAGATAAACAGCGTTAACAGGTTGGCGGAAAACGCAACACCCATGGCACCGAACAGGGCGATGGCAAAGAATACGTAAAAGCGTGTCTGATTTCTTTCTCCGGCGCCACGCATATAACCGATGGAGTAGATTGAAGTTACGATCCAGAGTCCACTGGCAATTATCGCGAAGAGTATCGACAGGGGCTCGGTGTTGAAGCTAATGGATAAACCATCGTATAACTCAACCAACTCGATACCGATGGCTTCGCCGTCGAGCAGGCCGACCAGAACCCGGATCACACAGGCAAACAAGGCAATCGCGGTAATCAGGGTTGCCGCTTCTCGCCAATTCGGCCAGCGTCCCAGCAATGCGATGACCAGTGCGCCGCTCAACGGCACCAGCAAGGCCAACATCAGCGCAAGGTTCGCACTCATGGCGACACCCCCGCGCCCATCAGGTAGGCTGCTGCTGATTCAGCCACTCCCACGGTCAAGCGGGTATCCAGACCAAAATAGATATTCGCGGCAATCAATAGCCACACGGGTACCAACAAGCTCCACGGTGCTTCCCGCCGGGTTGGATTCTCGGCTTCGCCAAACCAGCCCGCTTCGACAACGCGGCCGATGTAAATAACGGCAAGCATTGAGCCCACCAGTATCACTATAACAACAGGCCACCAGCCCAATTCTATCGCCGCGAGAATCAGATACCATTTACTCACGAAGCCCACGGTCATGGGAACGCCTATCAAACTCAGTCCGCCGATAACAAAAGCCCAAAACGTTAACGGCATGGTGCGCGCCAAGCCGCGAAAATTGGAGATGTCCGAACCGCCCATTCGGTAAACCACGGCCCCAAGCGCCATGAACAAAGCCCCTTTCATGAGTGCGTGGTTAAAAATATGCAGCAGCGCCGCGGTCAGCCCCAAGGCCGTACCCATGGCAATACCCAGCACGATGTAACCGATCTGGGCAACACTGGAATAAGCCAGCATGCGTTTGACCTTGGGCTGGCTGATACTGACGGTGGATGCACTCAGCAAGCCGATTATCGCCAACGGAATCAGAATTTCCGCCAGCGGATGCAGCTCGAAACTGAAGCGCGCCCCAAACACCGTAAACAAAAAACGGAGCAATACATAGACGGCAACCTTGGTCGCGGTGGCTGCAATAAATGCCGTTACCATGGACGGAGCGTAGGCATAGGCGTTCGGCAACCACAAATGCAGGGGGAACAACGCCAGTTTCAAACAGGTTCCCACCACAATAAACGCAAACGCGGCCATTACCGTTCGGGTGGATTCCACCGCCTCCAGGCGCACGGACAGGTCGTGCATGTTCAACGTGCCGGTCATCATGTAAAGAAAGCCGATGCCAATCAGCAAGAAGGTGGCGCCGATGGTGCCCATGATCAGGTATTGATACGCCGCCCATAAAGCGCGCCGATCACGACCCAGCGCGATCAGCGTGTAGGTGGAAAGCGAGGATATTTCCAGAAACACAAACACATTGAACGCATCGCCAGTGGCCACAATCCCTAACAGACCGGAGAAGCAGAGCAGGTACAGTGCGTAGAATAAAGTTTGTTTGGTTTCGGCAATTTCGTGTCGAACGCTGGTATGCGCGCCCAACATGACCACCGCACTGATAGCCGAAACGATCAGTAGTACGTATGCGTTCAACAAATCGATACGATACTCGATTCCCCAGGGTGCGTCCCAGCCACCCAGTGCGTAACTGATGGTGCCCGTGGCGTACACCTGTCGCAACAACAAGGCACTGATTGCCAACGCCGCCACACTGACCAGCAATGCAAACAGCCAGGCAACCCGCGCCTTGCGAAGTATCAGGCACAAGGGCGCGGCCAGGAACGGTAAAATAACCTGAAGAATGGGAAGGTGACTTAACACTGCTGATCTCTTATTTGTATTTCTTGTTCTTCCACAGTGCCATAAGCCTGTTTAATGCGAATAACCAGGGCAAGCGCCACCGCGGTTGTGGCAATGCCCACAACGATTGCGGTCAGTATCAAAACATGCGGCAGAGGATTGGAATACACGTCAATACCCTCCGCCAGGATAGGTGCGGACCCCTCCTCCACTTTCCCAACGCTGATATAGAAAATAAATACGGAGGTCTGAAAAATATTCAAGCCAATTATTTTCTTTACCAGATTGCCCTGGGCGATGACCACGTAAAAACCAATCATCATCAGAACAATAACCACCCAATAGTTATAATAGGACAGTGCCAGCATGCTCATTTACCGCCCCGCTCGGCGATGTAGCCGGAAAAGGAAAAAAAGATAAGAATCATGACCGACGCCACCGTTACACCCACTCCAAGCTCGATCACGATAATGCCCAGGTGCTGCCCGGCCACCGGGTGGGCGGCCAAGGCGTTGTAACTCAAATAATTTTCACCAGTCAGGATACCAAGCAGGCCCACCGTGCCATACAACAATAAACCCGAGGCCGCCACTATTTGCAGCAAGGTCAAGTTAACCACTTTCTTCGCCAGATGCAGGCCAAACAACATGGAATACAGAATGATGGACGCGGCAAAAATAACGCCCGCTTGAAACCCGCCGCCGGGTCCGTATTCACCGTGAAACTGAACGTACAGGGCAAAAATCATTATCGGAGGAATCAAAACCTTGCTGACAACGCGCAGGATCTTGTGCTCATTCATCTGGGGTTGTTCTTCGTCCGGCTTGGCGCCGGCGGATGCGGCTGTCATTAACAAGCTGAGCACACCCAGCCCAGCGGCAAAAATAACGGCAACTTCGCCCAAAGTATCAAAGGCCCGATAACTGGCCAGCACCGACGTAACAACATTGGGAATTCCAATCTCGTCCATGGAATCGTTGAGGTAACGTGGCGCCACGTGTTGGTGCGCGGGCGCATCCGCCGAACCAAAGGGCGGCATGTCGAAGCTGCCAAGAATTAGCAGGCTACCGACAATGACTACCAGCCCAAAGCTCACCAAGCCGAACCGGCGGCGGTTCGCCTGTTCAAAACGGCCGGTAAACGCCAGTGTGGTCAACATCAACAATGGCGAAATGCCCGCACCGACCGCCGCCTCGGTAAATGCCACGTCCACTGCATCCAGGGCCACGAAAAGGCTGGCAGATAACAGGCCGTAAATCCCGGCCAGCATCACCACCGCGAACAGGTCCCTCAGATAAGCGATGGCCAACGCCGTGCACACCAGCAGGCCCAGTAACACCATGTCGACTATGAGGGCGATGGAAGCCTCCTCGAAATATCATGAATACAGTTATCAAGGGTTCGCCAGGCAATGTCTCGCGATCACACCCATTTTTAGGTTCAGTTATCTCAGTTTCAGTTATTTTAGGGCTAGTCCACACCGGGCTTGCCGAGCTTCGGCGCCAGTCGACCATGACGGGCCGCCTTGGCCAAGGCATGGCTTGCCGTTGGGCTCGTCAACAGAATAAACAGAAGAATCATCGCCAATTTTGCCAGCACCACTCCCCAGCCAGCAAGCAACATCAAACCGGTCAACACAAGGCCCGCCGCCAGGGTATCGGTAACGCCCGCTGCGTGCATCCGTGTGTAGAAATCGGGAAATCGCAGAACCCCAAGCCCGCCGGAGAAAATCAGAAAACTGCCCAGTAACAGGCAAAGGCCACTGACAAAACCAGTAAGCGCCTCCATTATAAATTCTCCCGCAAGTCGTCGCCCTTATCGCTGTACTCGAAATAGCGCAGCACGGCGATGACGCCGATAAAATTAATCAAAGCATAAACCAAGGCAATATCCAGAAACTCTGGTCGACCAAACAAAAACCCAAGCACCGCAATCAGCAATACGGTTTTTGTGCCAAACAGATTCACCGCCAGAATGCGGTCGTAAATGGTTGGGCCGAGAAAGGCCCGAACAAGTGCCATGGCCATGACAAACATAATGGCCAGCGTGGTGGCTGCTAACATACGCTGCTCCGGCGCCGGGAATTTTGCATTATTGTTCCATGTGGCTTACGCGACGGTCCATCTCACCTCGGCGCAATTCGTCAAGACCGCTGGCCGTCAACGAATGCACCGTGACACTGTTCTTATCGATATCCATGCACACAGTGCCGGGCGTGAGTGTAATGGAATTGCCATAAATAACCCTGCCCATATCGGTGCGTTGACTGAGGGGTAAAGTCGCGATGCAGGGGCTGATCGACTGATTGCCGCGCCAAATGCGAATCACCACATTGATGTTGCTCGCGATCAGTTTCTTCAGCAGCCACCAATAATAGGAAGGAAGCCGCGGCGTCAGGTGGAAGGGTTGCGACTCGTGGTCGACAACATCCATTCGATGCCCGATCCACACGACCAGCAGCACGGAGCCAAACCCGAGAGACAGCAATAGGGATGTGTAGAGCCCAGAGTTGAATAGCCAAATCAGGCCCAGAACAACAAAAACGCTGATCGTATGCCGCATAGTACTCCGTCGATAAAACACAACAAAATAACAGCTAGCCCGAATATTTCATCAAATACCCATTTGATGCGCTGTCCAGTGAGCGGGCTCCGCGACTGCAGCCTTGTGATATATCCGGGCTTAGCATTGTACCCGAACTGTTACGGCGTGTATAAATGTGCGGACTCGGCTTGATACTATTTAACGCGACAGCAGCCCATGATGGTTCACGGCTTTCCGTCGAGAGACAGGTTGCTGGTCAAATTATAGGCAGCCGAGTGGGAAGTGGGGGAGAGAAAGTCGCTAGTCGCTAATCTCTAGTCGCTAGTGGGAAATCGGAAGAGCGCGGGTGCGCTCTTCCGGTTCGAGATGTAGATCCAGGCTACTTCATTTTTAGGATGACGATGTCGTTGTTGATCGGGTCGGTGGCTTCGCGGATTTCGGTGACCTGTTCAGCTTCGATTGGCGAGCGGTTGTGGCCCCAGGCACCGCGCATGAAACTCACCACATCGGCGATCTGCTCGTCATTTAACAAGCCGCGAAAGTACGGCATGTCGTAGGTTTCCGGTTCGTCTCCAATGACGACCCGCAACGAGCCGTTCAGCGTGAGATTAATCAATGAAGAGGGATCGGGATCCAGTACCACCGGATTTCCCGCCAGGGGTGGCAGGAATTCGCCGTGACCACTGCCGTCGTACAGATGACAGGACACGCAGTATTCGTAGTACACCTGAGCGCCGCGCTCTTCAAAATTAAAGTTGGCGAGGTTCTCAGCGGAAGTGGCATCGTAAACCCACTCGGCCTCATCTTTCTCGCGCACCGCCGGCAGCGACTTCAGGTAAACCGCCATTGCGTGCAGGTCTTCGTCGGTCATGTACTGGGTACTGTTATTGACGACCTCCACCATGGTGCCGAATGCGCTGCCCCAGCGGTTTTTGCCAATCTTGAGAAATTGGACAACATCGTCCTCCGTCCAGCGACCCAAGCCGGAATTTATGTCGCCATTGAGAGGTGATGCCGACCAGTGATCCAGCGGCGCCCCGGCGAGAAAATCGGAGTCGCTCTCGTCCAAACCTTTTTCCTGAAACAGTATGCCGCGCGGTGTATGGCAGGCCCCGCAATGGCCCAGCCCTTGCGTCAGGTAGGCGCCGCGGTTCCAGGCCTCGTCCTTGCTTTCGTCGACTTCGTAGCGGTCGTCATCAAGGACAAAAAAGTTCCACACGGCCAGCGGCCAGCGGGCACTCATCCAACCCGGGATTTCGTTCTCCAGATTCGCCTGCTTCACCGGCTCCACTTCGTTCATGAAGAAGTCGTACATTGCCTGCATGTCCGCTTCGCTGATTTTGGCGTAGGACGGATAAGGCATGGCCGGATACAGACGGTGACCGTCCTTGGCGATACCAAGGCGCATGGAGCGGTCGAAATCCTCGAAGGTGTAATCGCCAATGCCGGTTTCCGGGTCCGGTGTGATATTGGTGGTGTAGATGGCGCCTAGCATGGGTACCGCCATCTTCAATCCGCCCGCGAAGGGCTCGCCGCCATCGATGGTGTGGCAGGCCGCGCAGTTGCCGAGGCGCGCCAGATATTCACCCTCGGACAAGGCCTGATTCGATCCTTCCCCCTGGGCATGGGCTGTCAGGGCCGAAACTGCAAGGGCTAGGGTTAGAAAGGCTTTCAGTAGTCTCATTGTTATCCTTCCCGTCGCTTATTATGTGGGGTCGTGGTCTGCGTGGAAGCGGTACAGTGTAATTGAGAAAGTCCCGGGGTGCCATGCTTAATGGCTCTCGGGTCACCGTAAAGTGCGCCCCTGCTCGGTTCCGCCGCAACCTGGTCGCTTTCATCGCCAACCGCCATCCCACACGCGCTGCGATATCCAGTCAAGTACACGCCTCGGTACAGCACTTGCGTAACATTTAACCGGCCCATCCCGCAAATAAAGCATGAGCTGTACGCTTTTTGCACACAACCTCACGACGCCGGGCACAGGTAATTACCCGTGACAAAACGCAGCATTTGGTTTTCCATTCGCGACAGCCTGTGGTTTGTACCGCTGCTGTTTTTTCTCGCCAGTGTCGCGTTTGCGGTGGCACTGATTCAAGTGGACGTGTGGGTGGACGCCAGCCAGTCGCTCCGCTGGCCCGCCAACCTGACCGCGGGGCCGGAGGGCGCGCGTCAAATTCTCAGTGTCATCGCCGGTTCGGTTGTCACCGTGGCGGGGGTAATCTTTTCCATCACCATCGTCACTCTGTCACTCGCCGCTAACCAATACAGCCCACGCGTGTTGCGCAGTTTCATGCGCGACAAACTAAGCCAGATCGTATTGGGCGTGCTCGTGGGTACCTTCGTCTACAGCCTGCTGGTACTGCGCACCGTTCGTGCCGACACCGATTTCGTGCCACAGCTTGCGCTGTGGTTCGGCATCCTGATGGCGCTGGTGGCAATCGGCTCGTTTATCGCTTTCATACACAACACCGCGGTATCGATCCAGGCCCCGGAAATTATTGCGCGTATTGCCGGGGAAACATTGCAGGCGCTGGATGCCGTGCGGGAAAGCTCAAACGAGGGTGGTCTCGCCATCGATCACGAGGAAGAAGTACAAAAACACCGCTGGCATGCCGTTCCATCGCGCGAATCCGGTTACGTGCAGGATGTGGACGTGGAAAAACTCTATGAAACGGCCTGCGAGTGGCAGCTGGCGCTGCGGGTGGAATGCCCGGTGGGGGAATTCGTGGTGGCGGGACGGCCGCTTGTTTCCGTCAGCGGGCGGGCATTAGTCGACGACGATGAACTCACGCGTCACATTCAGCGTCAGTTCGGCATCAACAGCTACCGCACCATCGGCCAGGACCCGGGCTTTGGCATTCGCCAGATTGTCGACATTGCACTCAAGGCCCTGTCCCCGAGCCTCAACGACACCACCACTGCTATTCATTGCATCGACTACCTCGGCGTGATCCTGCACGCCGCGCTTCAATCCTCGGCACGACCGCACGTGCACCTGGAAGGCAACAAGTTAAGGCTCATTCTGCCGCAAGCCGAAAACGAACACCTGATCGACATAGCCTTCAACGAAATCCGCCAAAACGCCGGTGCGAACGTTGCCGTGGTATTGCGACTGCTTCGCCTCATCCGACAACTCCTGGAAGACACCGACCAGGCCGACCTCCGCGACATTATCCTAAAACACATCAACCTGATAATTGACGATGCCCATCGCCACATCGCCTCCAAACCCGACCGCACCACCATCGCCGACGCCGCCCAAAAAGCCCTAAACACCCCCCCACAATAGTTTCGTTCACCACTATTCCTTGCCTGCCCCCGCATTGCGCGGCTGAGCGGGCACTGCTTCTCCGTTCAATGGGCCTTCCCTGGCCCGTCCCGCTGCTGTCCTTGCAGCTATTCACTCCGAAACAGCACCCGCTCAGCCGCGCAAAGCTGCCTCGTGCCTAGCCGCACAACTGTGGATTCACCTTTCACATTTCACCACTCTTATTCTCTTTCATCTCACGTCTCCCGTCTCCCATCTCACATCTCACAATTATTCTTGTTCATTGTTCATTGATAATTGTTCACTATTCACTATTCACTATTCACCATTCACCATTCACCATTCACCTTTCCCTGTTCACTGTCCCCTGCCAACCGTTCCACCGCCGCCTGCGTACTCAAAAACACCTGCCCCGGCGCAAGCTGCTCAATAAGCTTGCTCCGTTTCAAGCGGTCCATAACTGGTCCCTTTACCTCCGCCAGATGCAAAGTAATTCCCGCCGCGCGAAGGTTGGACGACAACTGTCCCAGCGCCTCCACCGCGCTGTGATCGATGGCATTCACCGCGCTGCAGATAATTACCAAATGTTTCAGTTCCGGTTGCGCCGCCGCCGCGTGAGCCACGGCATCTTCCACGTAGTTGACGTTGGCAAAAAATAAACTGCGGTCAACCCGCAACAACAACAGCTCGGGCCAGGTTGTCACCTGATAGCGTTCCACATTGCGGTAGTGTTCGGTTCCCGCCAGGCGTCCCACAACCGCCAGGTGCGGGCGGCTGCTGCGCCACAAAAAAACAACAATCGCGATCGCCACACCCAGCGACAAACCCACTTCGATATCAATCGCTACCACGCCCACAAAGGTGATTAACAAGGCGGCGGCATCGGCCCGATCATAACGAAAGGTGCGCATGGCACCACGCCAATCAAACAATGGCGCCACCGCCAGGATAATAATCGCGGCCAGTGCGGCAGTTGGCAAATAGAAAAAAGCGGAAGTAAAAAAGAGCGCGGCCAGCGCCACCAACAAGGCGGCAACAATTGTCGCCAGCTGGGTGCGCGCGCCAGCGGCGTAATTCACCATGGAACGACTAAAGCCGCCCGCCACCGGCATGCCGCCGGCAAACGCCGCGGCCAGATTCGCCCCGCCCAAGGCCGCCAGCTCCCGGTCGCTATCGATTTTTTCGCGGCGCCGGTAACCGAGAACCTTCGCCACCGAAACACTTTCCACGTAACCGATCAACGCAATCAGAAACGCGGGAGCCAACAGCGGCAACATGCGATCCGCATTGAGGAAGGCCAAGGTGAAGGTCGGCAAACCAGCGGGAATGCGCTCCACAATCGCCACGCCGTGATCGTGCAGATCAAACAACACAACAGTCATTGTCAACACAACCAATACCAGCAAAGGACCGGTCCGGCTAATCAGCGCGGCGCGGCGCACCGTCATGCCCAGTCGCCGCAGTCCATGAACCAGGGGTGCTTTGCACAAAAGCAACGCAACAAAAGCACTGCCACCCACCAACAGGGTGGGAAAGTGCAAACCCGAGAATTGTCTGAGGGCACCACCGACCATATCGAAACCGGAACCGGTCGACGGCATCCCCATGCCAGTCAGATTATCGAGCTGACTTAAAATAATCAGCACCGCCGCCCCGCTGGTGAAGCCCGATAGCACCGGATGGCTGATAAAGTTAACCAGAAAGCCCAATCGAAGCGCGGCCATTGCCAACAGCATCACCCCACTCAGGGCCGCCAGCAACATGGCATCCACGAGATAATCCGCGCCGCCGCGAACCGTGCCGCCTGTCGCCAGTGCATCCGCCACCAGCAACGCCGCCACCGACACCGGCCCTACCGACAGAGTCCGGCTACTGCCCAACAGGGCGTAAACAACCGGCGGCACAATACTGGCGTACAACCCCACCTCGGCGGGCAAACCGGCCAGAATCGCATAGGCAATGCCCTGCGGAATCAGCAACGCCGCGGTAATGAATCCCGCCGCCAGGTCGTCCGGCAGTTGTTCCGGAGAATAAGCCCTCAGCCAGTTCGGCAGGGGAATAAACGAAAGCAGTCGCCGTGCTTTCATGAAGTATCTCGCTCAATGTGTCGTGTCGCGCGCGCGTTGGCTCGCCAGTTTACGTGGGGATTCGCGAGGCGACCAGTCCAGCGCCAAGCTGGGCGATATACAGTGCTTTAGTCGCCAGGTAGGTATATAGTGGTTTCACCCCTCCCGCTCCGTTCCCTTTTTATTCCCAAGTCCGGACCGGCGCGACCACTCTCCAGTGGCCATCATTTTATATCCAACGCGAACTGCTACTTTATCGGTAAACAGGGACAGTGGCACAAAAAGGACAACTCATGAAGCAAACAGCCCGGCGGTACTTTACCGCCCTCTTACTACTGTTCGTTGCCGGCCCGGTGGTTGAACAAAGCCTCGCGGAAGAAAACGGCGTGGACATACCGGAAAACGCTTATATTGAACGCTATGGAAACCAGTGGATGTGTAGCCACGGCTACGCTAGATCCGAGAACCGCTGTCTGCCGGTACAGATTCCCGACAAGGCTCACATCGATCCATTCAAGGGCTCCAGCTGGCGTTGTCAGCGTGGCTTTCGCCGATCGGGCGGGCAATGCGTCGCCATCGAGGTGCCGGCCAACGGCTACCTGACCAATTCGGAAAACTCTTTCGAATGGCGTTGCGAACGGGGTTTTCGCGAAAACCATGGGGCCTGCGTCGCGATCGCGGTACCGGCCAATGGCTATCTTAACGATTCCAGCTTTGGTTCCGGCTGGAGCTGTGATCGCGGCTTCCAGGCCATCGAGACAGGCTGTGTCGCGGTCCAAGTCCCGGCCAATGGTTACTTGACCGATCAAGCCTACGGCCAGGGCTGGACGTGTGAGCGAGGCTATCGCGCGATCAACAATGCTTGTATTGCCATTCAAGTCCCCGAGAACGGCTATCTGACCAACGCGCCTTCCGGCCCCGGCTGGCAGTGCGAGCGCGGTTTCAAAATGGTCGACGCCACCTGCGTCGCTTTACAGGTTCCCGAACACGCGCACATCGATATATCCGGCAACAACTGGACCTGCAACAACCCCTACCGCAAACGCGACAACCAATGCGTCGAATATTGAGTCCTTCGCTAGCTCTCCCGCGGCCTATCTCACTCTCTAAATCCCCCTTATTGGTCTTACTCTGTTTTTATCATTCACTTTCATCAGTTCGTCCCCGCATTGCGCAGCTGGGCAGGTGCTGTTTCTGCGTTCAATGGGCCATCTCGGTGTCCTGTCCCGCTGCTGTCCATGCAGCTATTCACTCCGAAACAGCACCCGCTCAGCCGCGCAAAGCGGCCATGTGCATGCACGGACCCAATTTCACCTTTCACTATTCACATTTCACATTTCATTGTTCATTGTTCATTGTTCATTGATATTTTTGTTAACTATTACCTGTTACCTGTTACCTGAACCCCTGTTACCTTATATCTGCAAACTTTTATTCACTACTTCGAAAACATCCTTGGACAGATTTTTCATGGCCTGCAGTTTTTCCAACTCTGCCTTCATTAAGGTTTGGCGCGTGGGATCGTACTTGCGCCAGCGCGTTAACGGCGTCAGCAAGCGTGCGGCGATTTGGGGATTAATCGAATTCAATAGACCTATTTGCTCGCCGAGGAAGGCATAACCGCTGCCGTCCTCGCGGTGAAAGTTAACCAGGTTCTGATTACAGAACACGCCAATCAACGCGCGTACTTTGTTGGGGTTGGTGAGGTGAAAACTAGGGTGTTTTAACAATGCTTTAACCCGCTCCAGTCCTTCGGCTTTCTGGCAGGCAGCCTGTATCGACAGCCACTGGTCCACGGCAAGTGCTTCCTGTTGATAGTTTTGGTAAAAAATGTCCAGACACTCCCGCCCCCGATTTTCGGCCTGTGGATTATCGCTGTTAACAATGGCGGTTAGCGCGGCCAGTCGGTCCGTCATGTTGTCAGCGGCCTCGTATTGCTGGAGACAAAGGTTTAGACCCGCTTCATCGTTTAACAGCGCCAAGTACCCAAGGGCAACGTTTTTTAAACTGCGTCTTGCAATCTGTTCCGCGTTGGCCTGGTAAGCTTCCGTCGTATTCAGGCCGTGATAAAGGGTTGTCAATTCTTCCCGCAGTTGTTGGGCTATTGCTTCGCGAACCTTGTTGCGCCCATGGTGAATGGCATCAACCTCAATACAATCGGCGATTTCACTCAGATAGGCTTCGCTGGGCAGCCGCAGCATCAAGGCAAGCATGGCCGGGTCCAACTGCACGTCTTGCGACCGGGCGCCTTCCAATAATTGGCCGAAAACCTCTAGCAAGCGTGCATCCACCTTGGCTGAATCCAGCTGCGGGTAAACGGCCATCACATCGTGAATAATGCGGGTAGCCAACAACTGGCTGGCGTCCCAGCGGCAAAAGCCGTCGCTGTCGTGGCGCATAAGGGTGAGCAAATCATCGCTGGAATAGTTGTAGTCCAGACGCACCGGCGCGGAGAAATTTCTCAACAGCGACGGCACCGGTTTTTCGGTTACGCCGATAAACACAAAGCGTTGCTCCGGATCGGTCAGTTCCAACACGCGCTCGGTACCCGGAACTTCCGTGTCGCCTTCCAGGGAAAGCGGCATTTCCCCTTCGCTGCCTAACAAACCCATGGTGACGGGAATATGCAGAGGCAGTTTTTCCTGTTGACCCGGTGTCTCCGGACTGCACTGACGGATAGTCAAACTGTAGGTCTGTTGCTGGGCATCGTAGTCGTCAGTAACACTGAGCCGCGGTGTGCCGGCTTGGGTATACCAGCGCTTGAACTGGCTTAGGTCCCGGCCCGAGGCGTCCTCCATGGCTTTGACAAATTCGTTGATGGTGACCGCCTGGCCGTCGTGGCGCTCGAAGTACAGGTCGCTGCCCTCCCGAAACTGGGCGGGCCCCAACAGGTTGTAGAGCATGCGCACAATTTCCGCGCCCTTTTCGTAAATCGTGAGCGTGTAGAAGTTGGAAATTTCAATGTAGGAGCTGGGCTGCACCGGGTGCGCCATGGGACCGGCGTCTTCCGCGAACTGCATGGTGCGTAGCAAACTGACATCTTCCACCCGCTTGACGGTGGGGGAGCCCATGTCGGCGGAAAACTGCGAGTCGCGAAAAACCGTAAAACCTTCCTTCAAACTCAACTGAAACCAATCGCGACAAGTGACCCGGTTGCCGGACCAGTTGTGGAAATATTCGTGGGCCACCACGCCCTCCACTCGCTGGAACGCGGCGTCGGTGGTTATATCCGGATCAGCCAGCACGCAAGCGGTGTTGAAAATATTGAGCCCCTTGTTCTCCATGGCCCCCATATTAAAATCGTCTACTGCCACGATCATGAAAATATCCAGGTCGTATTCGCGCCCGTACACTTGCTCATCCCAGCGCATGGCATTTTTTAACGAGTGCAAGGCGTGGTCGCACTTGTCCAGGTCTTTTTCTTCGACGTAGATTTTAATTGCCACTTCACGACCGGACCGGGTAGTGAAGCTGTCCTCCACGGCGGACAGGTCGCCCGCTACCATGGCAAATAGGTAGGCCGGTTTTTTGAAGGGATCGTGCCAGGTCTGCCAGTGTTTACCGCTGTCCAGATCACCCCGCGCGGTGAGGTTGCCATTGGCTAACAACACCGGATAACGCTGTTTGTCCGCCACGATAGTGGTGGTAAATTCGCTCATCACGTCGGGACGGTCCAGGTAGTAGGTGATGTTGCGAAAACCTTCCGCCTCACATTGCGTACAATACATGTCGCGGGACTGGTACAGGCCTTCCAGGGAAGTATTTTCCCGGGGCTTTATTTTGCACACCGTGGTCAGCGTAAAGCGATCACGGGCTTGGCGGATGCGCAGACTGTCATCCCCCAGCTCGTAGTCATCCTCGGTGAGCGGTTCGTTGTCCACGGCAAGCTTCTGCAATTCCAGTGTCCCGGCATCCAGTACCAGATCGGTGTTCCCTGCCGGCAACGCGTCGGGATTGCGCCTTACCGCCAAGGTGGCGGTTACCGTGGTGAACTCGTCATCCAACTCGATGTGCAGGTCAGTCTTGTCAACCAGAAAGGCCGGGAGCTGATAATCTCGTAATCGAATCGCCTGGGGGGTCGCGTCTTTCATCAAACTACCTCGCGGTGCGTGTAAATTGCTAACGGAAAACGTTAATGAAAATTGCCGATGAATGTTTTTTGCGGAGGCAAGGGGTGCGCCACAGTGAATGCGGCGCGGACTCGGTACTATTTCCAACGCAGCGGAGTGTCGTCGAATGCTTCCACTTTCTCGCCTTCTTTGTGATTGCAAGCCGTGGTCTTCGGTCTTTCCACATAGCCGGTACGCTGCTCGGCGGGCAGATGTCTGTTCTCGTAAAGAATGACCGCCTGCATGGACGAGGCGCGTTGATCCGCATTCAGGGGTTCGCCATTCGGCCACTTGCCAATTTCAACCGCCGTTTTCAAACGCCGATAAATATCGGCATCCAGATTTTCAATGAGTTTTTCGATGCTCATCAATTATCACCCTACGATTTATTTTGCATTCAGCTTTGCGTTCAGTTAGAGGAGTTAGCCCCACGCGCATAATACAAACCCGCGGCCAAGCCCCAGGTCACACCAACCATTAAACCGGTAATGTGCGCGGCGTTGGCGACCCGGCCCTGAATAAAAATATCAACGACGCCAAAAGTTCCCAGCAACAACATGACCAATAACATCGGAATCAAGGCCTTCGGAAAAACCAACATTGGATGCGGCGCAAACATCTGCCGCAACCATATATAGCCAATGAAGCCGAAATTCACTCCCGACATGCCGCCAAAATGCGGATTGCTTTGCCAACCCAGCTGGCCGAGGTTGGCGGTCACACCTGCGATCACCACAAACAGAATGAGGTGCCAGCTGCCCATTACCCGCTCCAGGCGAGCCCCAAACAACCAAATAAATAAACCATTAAAGGCAATGTGGATCAGATCGAAATGCAGAAACATTGGCGTCCACAGGCGCCAAGGCTCGCTGAAGTCGATCGTGGCAAGGTCGGCCGTGCTATAGCGGGAAATATCCACGATCGTGAACCAGTGCCTAAGCTGTAGCTGGTAATCCGCGATTATCACAAGATAACCAATAAGGCTCAGCAGCAACAGTGCGCAGGTCACGGGCAGCACGCGCGCCACCAGTGCAACCTTAGCGATTACCTCGCTCCCCGTCGTGTTCCCCGGGCCGGATGGTGGTGCGACTATCTCGATGTCACCGCGCCGCCATGCTGCAATTAAATCGCTTACCCTTTCCCGATCCTCGGCGCGGGCGACCCAGACAACCTGCGCTCCGCCCTGTTCGGCAATACGGTGGGGAACTTGGTGTTGATGCAGAACCCGGCTCACCGCCGATAGATCCATGCGCTGGGGCAGACGTTCCACTTCGAGCCATTCCTGGCCGTATGCGTCCCGAAACTTCGTCAAAGCTAGCGCTCCTTCACCTACCCTCTAGTGATTGGTGGTGTGACTTTGCCAACCCAGCTTGGAACGGCAGGTTTCGTAAAAGTTGTGGTTCAGCGGATGGATCAAGTGGAGCTTCCAGGGGTGCTTATGGACATGAATTTCGTCACCGGGTTCAGTGACTACGTGATGGTGTCCATCGCAGGTAATGTGAGGATGGGCGGTGTTGTGTTCACCCACCACCAATTTGATCTCGCTGCTGCCATCCACCACGATGGAACGGCTGCTCAGGGTATGAGGATTCATCGGCACCAGGACGATGGCGTCCATGCGCGGATGGACGAGCGGGCCACCCGCGCTGAGCGCATAGGCGGTGGAGCCAGTAGGCGTGGAAATAATAAGGCCGTCGGAGCGCTGGGAATAAACGAACTGATCGTCGATATAGAGTTCGAATTCGATCATGCGAATAAACTGGCCGGGATGCATGACCACGTCGTTTAGCGCTTCTCCGCCGCCGATGCTCTTGCCGTCCCGGTGGACCGCCATGCCGAGCATGAAGCGGGTTTCCATCAGGTATTTCCCGGCCAATACCTCGCCCACGAGATTTTCGATTTCCTCGGGGGTAATGTCAGTGAGAAAGCCCAGCCGCCCCCGGTTGACCCCCAACAGGGGCACGTTGTAGCGGGCCAGGGCACTGGCCGCCCACAGCATGCTGCCATCCCCGCCCACCACAATCACCAGATCGCAACGCTTGCCAAGCGCGTCTTTACTGGCCGTCTCCTGGCTTCTACCTGGCAGCACTCGGGCGGTTCCTTCCTCCAATATGAGGCTCACCTGGCGCGATTCCAGATAGCCGATAAGGCGCTCGAGGCTGTAGACAGCCTTGTCGCTGTCGAGTCGACCGATAATGCCGATGGATTTGAAATTCGCCATGAATGCTGGCCTTGTCGCGTGTCGCTGAAGGGGATGCATTATAGCTGTCAACAGTCGCTAGTCGCTAATCCCTAGTCGCTAGTCGAAAGAAAAAGCGCCGCTTAGCTTCCGCGAAGCGCGACCCGGTGGTCTTGACTAGCGATTAGCGACTAGCGATTAGCGACTATGGTTATTCTCCTCTAACCACCCGTCCGCCCTTGAGGAGGAACTCGGCGTCACCAACTTCCAGATTGACGCCCTGCGCGGGTCGCAGGCCTTGCAGCCCGGCGCCGAGGGCGATGGTTTTGAAGGCGCTCTTGGCGAGCAGATGAGCGGCCGCGCGGCTGCGGCGACCGGTGTCGCAATAGAGGATGTACTGGGTGTCGTAATCCAGCAGGCGAGTTTTGATCCGCAGCAGATTGAGGGGGATATTGATGGCCTGTTCCAGGTGGCCGGATTCGTATTCCTCTTCGGTACGCACGTCGATGCAAATAGCACCCTGGCTAATTAGATCGCGTACTTCCCGCGCATCAGCCACGTCCACCTGGGGCTCCTTCAGCAGCTTGAGGAAGTCGCGCTTGGAGATATACATCAGAACCCCGTCGGTCTTCATGATCACCGAGGCATTGCGCACGGTTTCGTTGACCAGGGCATCCTCACCGAAACAGCGACCGGGGCCGATATCGGCGATTTTTACCGGCGGTGTCATACCGTCGGGAGACTGCCGCACTTCGGCTTCACCCTGCTTGATGAAATAGCAGTTATCACCGATTTCCCCTTGGCGGACGATGGCTTCACCTTCATTCACCACCAGGGTTTCCAGGCGGTCAAAAATGACCTGGGCATTAATCGGAGGCACTTTGTGGAAAAGATTGGATTTCAAGATGGTCATCATCCATTCCGCGTCTTCATCCAGATCGCGCTGGTAGGAGATATCCAGCAGCATGTATTCCGCGACCTGGCTCCAGGTCAACATCTTGTCCAGGTATTCCGAATCCACCCGCAAAATACTGCCATCGGTTTTGGCCAATGCCCGACAGGGGCGCGGTTGCTCGTGGGCAAGGGGATATAGGCTATCGGCACCGCGCACTAATGTGGTTCTATTTTGGTTGTCCAACACTTCCACATCCCCGTGTAGCAGATAGAGGTGTTGCCGGTCGTAACTGCCGGCCTCAAACAAGGACTGGCCCTGAAACAGGACTTCGATTGCGCTGTTCTTGATCAATTCGGCGAGATGATTCTCGGTGAGAGATTTAAGTGGAGTCAGGGTTTGCGCCAAGCGCATATCCAGATTGAGTTCCTCGTCGCTCTGGAAAGCTTCGAGCATGGCCTTATCGCCGAGGATTTCGCGACGCTCACGGCCGTCATAGGCACTGCCAACGCCCAGATTGCCGTAGCTTTTCGTCAGCGCCGTGTCCTTCATAAGTCCCACCTCTGTTCGCTTCTTGCGCACCCTACCGATTCCGCTGCTTTGTTAATGTGACGAAAACCGTCATCTTTCCGACCAAATTGGTTAGTCGCTTTTTACCCAGCGGGCAGTCCTCCCCACGTTACCGGGCCCTCGCGTCGTAGCGTCCAAAGGGAGCGGCCATCTGATGGCAATTTGCAGATTTGATGCCAGTTACTTATGCCACTGAAATTGAATCGCCAAACAGATAACGGTATCCATCCAAGAGCCCCACGGGCATCGCGTGCGGATTTTCAGCTACATCAAATCCGGTGTGTACGGCGAATAGTAATCGATAGGAGTTCGGAGCCGACCGGACTGTTAAACCAGCGCGTTTTTACCCACTGCCGCGAAGGTTTGGGTCGGGCTGGTCTTGTGCATATCACAGCGATCATTTTCACCCGTGTGGAATTGACTGGGTGCGGGAACCCGTTCAATTGCATCGCCGCACACCTCGCCTTGAGCCTTAATAGCTCTGCACACAGGCTGCTTGTAGTGGGCAAGCCAGGCCTTGTATTGCAACAGGCTGACACCACATTTTTCCGCAGCATAGGCCATGGGCTCATCGAGATATCGACCCATGTCAACGAGAGGAATCGTCAGGTGACCAGCGCCCGGATGATAGGCCACGAAGTTCAGTCCAGCTTTCGCGAGTTTCTCCAACAACTGTTCACTACTATTACTGAGAAGTACTTGATTTTCCGTGCGCAACCGGCGTACTTCTTCCTCCAGGCTCGACTCCTGCTCGCCGCGATACATCAATTCGATTTCACGCAGCTGTAACTTTTCCTTCATTTCCAGGGTAGCCGCTTCCACTTTTGCCTGCACTTCCGCGTCATAATTGTCCCGCAAAGCTTGCAGCTGAGCGCTTTCATCCATTTGCGCTGTTTTCAATTTATGTTCAAAGTATTCGCGCAGGCCTTCGATTTTTTTGACTTGGCCGTCGATGGTTTCCTTCAAGTCAACATTGCGCTTGGTCTGCAATTCCAGTTGTTTCTGACTGTTGTCAAGTTGGTAGCGATACTCCTGCACACGGGCCTGGTGATTCAACTGCAGTTGCTGGATTTCCTGTTTGCGTTTGGAATTCAAGGTGAGAATTCGCAGCCGCTGTTCCTTCAGTAGCTGGGCCATGTGATCGCGAAATTCCTGCTCGAACTTGCGCCGCAATTGCTGGGATATCCGATTTTCGATTTCCCGCGCCTGGGCCGCATCAATTTTTTGATTCTGCGGTGCGCTCCTAGCAGCCACGGGTGGCGATTGCGGCTCTAGTTCGCGGCGCTTCAAGCCAAGGCGATTGGCCTTGATCGCCTTTTTCAGCAAAATGAAACTGTTGGCGCCGGGGGTCATGTCCGGATCCCACAGGTTTTGCTGATGCCAGGCGACGGAACATTGACTATGGCAGGCGAGGCGAATCGAACCGGCACCGAGATCGGGACCTCGGGCCGAGTTGTCGGCGAACTGTTCCAGAGGTATATTCCAGCGCTTGTCGGCGTGACCGTCGCTGTCGAAGCTTATGCGGAAGAAGACCGCAGCGGTAATGGCCAGTTGCTGGTTGACTCGAAGGTAGACGGCTTGCGCTGTTTTACCGGCAAGGTCGGGCATGGGAACGACGCCGTCCAGGACCGCCTCAAACTCGGAATACAGCATTTCCCGGCTTATCCGTTTGCTCTGGATAAAAAGTACCGCTTCGGAAAATTCAGCCTCGGCTGTGACCATGAACCGTCCTCGGCCGCGCGCGCAGCGGACCACTTATGCACTTATTCTCGACATTATCGAACACTGACCGAATCTTCACCGTGATCAGATCACCAGTTTGTGATCTCAGTCCCAATGAATTCCAATCGCCGGTACCCGCTTTCCGCCCGATATAGCCAAAACCCGCGTACCCAGGGCAGCTTATAATCATATTCGCTTAATTATCAATGGCTTGCACCCAACAAAAGGACTCGGTCTCCGGGGTGCCCGTCGTTTTGAACTGCCTCCACCGGCATATACGGACAGGGTAAGTATAGAATAAGCGGATCACCCGAGGCCATCTGGCATCGCTGTCGATAAAATCGGGCTCGGCAACGGGGCCTACCGTGTGATGCCGAGACGGGAGTTGGGTACGGGCGATAACGGCTTTGCGCCGTGATCGGCGTTCCCCGATTCCTCCTCACCGCGCAGGGCCGAGTGACAGGGCAGAACCACGCGAAACGTCGATCCGACATCCGGCACGCTCTCAACCTCCAGCGATCCGCCGTGTGCCTCAACGATGCGCCGACTCGCGGACAGCCCCAGGCCGATCCCCGGGATCGTGCCCCGCGTCAGTTTGGTGCGGTGGAAGGGTTTGAAGATGTTGTCCAAATCTTCCAGAGCTATGCCGATCCCCTGGTCGGATACCGACATTACCACGGACTCTTCCTCGGCGTGGGCAGTTACCCTGATTGCGCCGCCGTTGGGCGAATACTTGACGGCATTCGACAGCAGGTTATTCAGTACCTGCGACAAACGGCTTCGATCACAGCGACACAGGACCGGATCACTTGCCGTGTCCACCGTAAACTGATGCAACTCGGCTGTACCGCGATGAAGCGCCACGGCATCCCTTACCACGTCGTTAACATCGTGTTCGGCCAATTGCAGGTCCAATTGCCCCGCCTCGATACGGCTGGTGTCGAGCAGGTCCAACACCAGATGGTCAAGATTGTTGACCTGACGCAGTACTACGTTGGCGAGTTCTCGGTCCTCGTCCGAGCTCTTGGCCGCCAGTAACTGTGAGGTCAGGGATATCGAATGGAGCGGATTGCGCAGGTCGTGGGCGATAGACGCGATAAAATACAGTTGGTCTTGACGGCGCGCCTCCAGACGGTCGGCCATGGCGTTGAAGTTGGAGGCAATTTCGCGGATTTCCTTCAGCCCCGCCAGTTCCGCCCGCGCCGTGCTTTCTCCCGCGCCGTAGAGTTCGATAGAGCGAGTCAAACGCGCCAGTGGACGAGCAATGGCAGTAACAATCGCAACAATGAGAACGAGCAGAATGGTGCCCCCCAAGGATAGTAGGGAAACCGCAATCAAGCCCGCCACTCTGTTCTGCTGATTAACATCCGCGACGAGATTACGCATTTGTAAGCGGTTCAATTCCGTCAGCTCATCAATCGCCGCAATCGCTTCGTCCACCTCCCGACTGACATTGGTAAACTGCTCGACGGGCGATAATGCCGAAGTGTACAGACGATCGCGCCTGGCAAAATAGGCGTTAATTTCACCCTTGAGTTCATCGACCATCACTTCTTCCTCCCTGTCGTTGACGAGGATGGTCATGACGCTCAGAAGGTTGGCGATTTCAACCCGCTGGGCGCGACGGGTTTCCAATCGCCCAGGGTCCTGACTCAATGAGTACAGAAAAGCGTTTCGATTGTGTGTCAGCAAGCGCGACTTGAGCTCTTCCGCGATGCGTATGCTTTCACCGGCGATGGCAACATTTCTCGCGCCTCGCTCCAACAAATCCGAGGTCCGAACAAGGGAAATGGAAAGAGCGGCGAACAGTCCGAGAACGAGCACCACGAAAATCGTCACGGCTGTTCTCAGTTTCATGGTGCCCCGAACTCTCGCCGGCGTTGGGTAGGTACGCTTTCTGACAACATCCACAGGACAACCGTTCGCTTATTGTTCGCGTCGGATGCGCCTGGTGGGAGTGTACTATGGCGGGAAAAACAACCAGGTACCGACCGCCGCGTTAAATCGGAGCCGAACTAAAAGGAGATGGCGGGACCGCGCCCAAAACTGTTCCTGACCGTTTTGTCGAACCCGCGACCTCCGGCTTGACAGGCTCAAACTGGATTCGATTTAGGTGACATTATTTGATCACAATTTGCAAAAACGAAAGCTTTTTCGCTTGTCGCGTTCGATCACCCCCTCACTACATAGCCTCTCTAAGACGACCTTGATCTCAGGTATGTCGAGCCCATACTTTGCCGACCTATTCTTCCGAAGGACCGGCTCTATCTTGCCATTCGAAATGTCATCGGATAGCTGTTCCACCGAGACTGCAAGTGACCAGGCGGATCTTTCTAGAGCCATAACAGCCATACACAGGCGTGTATGGCTTCAGGTTGCCGCGCCGGGAGAAGAAGCCAGGCGACGGATAGAACTCATCACCGCTGATGCCGAACCTGGCAAAATCTACAAGGGAGGAAGGCGTTAGAGGGCTCCAATGGCTCGTTCTTCGAGCGCTTTCTTGTCTCGATCACCGGTACCGCGAAGTGGCTAGTCAATGGCTCGCCCGGGAAGCCGCGCTGTTGGGCCGGGAGATATCCTCGACCAGATGAGCGGCATCGGATTCATTGGCCGCCTTGACCACATCCGCTTGCGCCACGATGCCACAGCATGCTCCCGAATCATCCACCACGGGCACGCGGCGAATCTGGTTGTCATCCATAAGCTTGCAGCAATCCTCCAAAGTCTGCTCCGGTCCGATGGTGATGGCGGGCGATGTCATGATGTCCGATACCTTAGTGGTTTCGGGGGCCTTGCCCTTCGCCACCGCCCGACAGGCGATGTCCCGGTCGGTGATGACGCCAATAGGCCGCTTTTGACTATCCAACACCGGTATCTCGCCGCAGTCACAATCGGCCATATACTGCGCGGCCTCCCGCAAGGATGCATCCGGTGAGCAGCATTGCGGATTTTCGGTCATGAATTCCCGTACTTTCATGGTGGATTCCTCCTCCTAGCGAATAAACAAATGCCAATACTTTAGAAACCACGCACACCAGTGTTGTGCGCTGGCGGACGTACTTTCCCGACGCCCGTTTATTCGCAACATTCATGCCCATCATCGAACGCAACACCAAGCACCCGCTCATCCCACTTTAGGGTAAGGCCTGATACCGAGCAGCATCTCGGCTTTTTCGGTGAGCGGTTTAGCCATCAAACGACTATCGGTGTACTCAGCGAGGTTGTCGCGGACGAGCGCATAAACTCCCTCGCGTTCCCGGCTGGTGTCGAGCTCAATGCACTTGCCCAGGCTCTTGAAGTGTTCAACGGTGGGTAGGGTCTCGGCCTTGAAGGTGTCAAATCGCAGCTTCATGCTGTCGATGTTGTCATCACTCCGGCCAGAGTACTTGGCGCGGCCCATGATTCGTTTTTCCAGAACTTCAAAGGGGCATTCAAAATACAGCATTTTGGGAAGTTCCGCTTCCCGGCCAAAGACCTCGTACCATGCCTCCAAATTGGAAAACGAGCGGGGAAAGCCATCAAGTAAAAAGTTTCGCTTACCCGTTGTTCTGGTCACCCGCTCCATTGCGTCCTTAAGCAGCCTCACAACGATTTCGTTGGGTACCAGCTTGCCCGCGGCCATGTATTCTTTAATGATTTCAGTGGTCGGTCCTCCCGCTTCCTGCTCGGCGCGTAGCAGATCCCCAGTGGACAAATGGGTCCAGCCGAGCTGAATTTCGGCGAGTTCACACATGGTGCCTTTGCCGGCACCGGGGCCGCCGAGTACAAAGACGACATTGGGCTCGGGGCAGGGCTCTCTCAGGTCGCAATAGTGGATCGCCACCTCGGGGGCGGGCGCGACGCCCATTTTGTAGACGTTCCACTCTCTATCCGTCGGCGGCAGTTCATCCTCACAGGTAATCTCGTAGGCGAGGTGGCCGTCAAGACGGCAGATTCTCCAGGATTTGTAGCTGTTGGAATAAGACAGAGCAGGACTTCTGACGGCCTTGCCATCCGCTCGGTCCCAGGCCATTTTGCCGTTCCAGTAACCGGGGCTGGAGACCACGCCGGATTCGGATTTAGCGGGAGGTGCCGTTGACGGCACGTAAAGGCCATCCACTTCGGGTAGGCCCGCTCCAGATACTTCAATAAACAAGGTGTTGGCTTCGGGCTTTTCACTGTTGGTCATAGTAATACTCACTTTTCTGATAACTAGCTTGGAAAAAGGCATTCGCCTTCGGATAGTGTCCAGTCCAGCCTACCAAGTTTGTAGCACGACAAGGCAGACCACTGAACGTTGGTTGATGAACTCTCGGTTTATGAATGCTTTGCTTAGGGCAGCGAAGCCCGCTTATCCATCACCCTGAGGCTTTCTCCTGCGGTAACAACGCCGAAGGCTGGCCCACGGCGATCAGGGTCAGGCGGTGCATGGCTCGGGTACAGGCAACGTAGAGCAGGTTGCGGTCCATTTCGCTGTGGTAGTTTTGGGCGCTCACATCGGCGACGATGACCCGGTCGAACTCCAGTCCCTTCGCCAGGTGCGAGGTGCAAACCACAACGCCGCTGGAAAATCCCGCGCTGGCGGTGTCCAGCAGATTGGCGTTAATACCCGCATCCCACAGGGATTTGTGCAGGCGATTGGCCTGGCGCTGGGTTTTGGCGATTAGCGCCAGGGTGTCGTGATCGGAGCCCTTGAAATCTTCGATTTCCGTTTTAATACGCTCGGTCATTTGCGCGGCCCGCGCGCAGGTCACAATGCGCGGCGGCTCGCCGTGGCGCTTCATGGCTTCCAGTTCCGGGTTGGGTGCAATGGCCAATGCGAACTGCATGATCTCCCAGGTGGAGCGATAACTTTTGGTGAGTTTCACGCTGCTGGCGGACTGCAAGCCGCGGCGAATATGTTCCGCGGTCGAGGCGCTGTAAGGGTTGACCGATTGAGTGGCATCACCCAGCACGGTTTTGCGGCAGGAAAACAGGCGGCCCAGTACGGCGTATTGCACCGGGGTGTAGTCCTGCATTTCGTCAATGAGCAGGTGTTTGACATTGCGATAGGGGTTGCTGCTGCCTTCCAGGCGCATTTTCAAATAAATAAGAGGGAAGACATCGGCGTATTCCAATTTACCACCGGCTTGTTTGAACAGTTCCGGTCGCCCCATCCACTCGAACAGGCCCTGGTAAGCCTGGCGCAGAGTGATCTTGCGCACCATGCCCCGAATAGCTTCGCGCAATGAGCGGCGGTCCTCCACTTCCAGGGTATGGTTGTAGTGAAAGCCGATCTGCTGCTCGGCCGCCGCCACCATTCGCTGTATCCGTTCGGTATGGGGCAGGCCCCGGTGCTTCGGCCAGGTTTCCGCGAAAAACCAGTCCGGTACTATCTTGCGACCGGTTCGCCATTGCGCCGCCTGGAAGGATTGCGCTTCCACATGTTCCACATAGCGATCGATCTCGCGCAGAAAATCCACGGAAGCCTTGGCCACAACGCGCTCGCGAAGTGCCTCGTCGGCTTTCTCCAAAAATTGCGCGGTCTGCTCGAAGAATGTCTGGAAGCGATACCGGCCGTCCAGCAGCGCCTCCGCCAGATCTTCCATGCCAATTTCCGGCACCTGTTCTTCACCCAGTTCCGGCAACACGTTGCCGATGTAGTCCGCGAACACGCGGTTGGGGGAAATAATCAGGATGTCGTTGGAACTCAAAGTGTCCTTGTGCCGGTACAACAGGTAGGCAATTCGGTGCAGGGCGATGGATGTTTTTCCGGAACCAGCGACCCCCTGGATGATAAGCGTATGGGCGTCGTCGTTGCGGATAATGGCATTCTGGTCGCGCTGGATCGTGGCGACGATGTTCTTCATGCCCTCGTCGCCGCTGGCCCGGCTCAGTTCGGTCTGTAGCACATCGTCCACGATGTTCACGCCGGTTTCCAGCACGAACTCCATTTCGCCGTCGCGAATGCGGAACTGCCGTTTTCGGCTCACATCGCCTTCGACCTTCCCCTCCGGCGCTTCGTAGTGGGCCGGGCCGGTCTCGAAGTCGTAGAACATGGAGGAAATAGGCGCGCGCCAATCGTAAACAAGCGTTTCGTGCGCCGCCTCATCGCGGAAGTGGTGCACACCCACATATATGGCCTCGCGCTCACCTTCCCCGCTTCGCTTGAAGTCGAAGCGACCAAAATAGGGGGAACGCATGAGCTTGGCCAGCTTCTGCTGCTGCTCCTTTAGGATTTCGGCGGAATCCAGTGTTTGCTCAACGGTTTGCCGGACGGCGATTTTCTCGATGTGGTCCATATCCCGCCGCGCCTCCCACAGGTATTCCTTGCGGGTTTGTATTTCGTCGGCGTATTCCCCAAGGCGGGCTTCAATGTCGGCGAGGGCGCCGCGGATGCTCGCTTGGCAGGCATCCAGGCGAGTACGTTCTTCGGTTTCGGCTTGGCTCATATTTCTCGCGGAGATTTCAAAAAGCGCGAATTTTCTCGCGACGCGCGCAATAATTCAAATGCAAAATCGCTTAGGATAGCTGCAGCATTTCCGTGGCCTTGCAAATTAGGCTGCATTGATCACCTGCTCCTGATTCCTCGCGGACTTTCTGCGAACCCTCCCGGCGACAAAGGAATCCAAGACCATGGTCAGAAAACTAAACTCCATCCCGCTGCCTCAGGCGTGGCAAAATTACCGAGGTTCTCCGTCTGCTTTATGATGCTTCCTATAACCGCTCCAGTAGCGCCTCGGTGAACTCGATAGTGCCAGATCGACCACCAAGGTCCTGGGTGACTCGATCTCCAGAGGCAATAAGATCGCGTAGTGCCAGCCTGATCCGGAATGCTTCCTCGTCCATACCCAAATAATCCAGCATCTGGCAGGCTGCCAATATCATCGCGGTGGGGTTGGCTAAATTCTTCCCGGCGATATCCGGGGCACTACCGTGAACGGCTTCGAAGATCGCACAGTCCTTCCCAATATTTGCACCCGGAGCCATGCCCAAACCGCCCACCAGTCCTGCGCAGAGGTCGGACAATATATCACCAAATAAATTCGTCGTGACGATCACATCGAACTGCTCTGGATTCATCACTAACTGCATACAGGTATTGTCGACAATCATTTCGACCGTTTCTATTTCCGGGAAGTCGCTTGCTATTTCTCGGGCCACCTTGAGAAAAAGCCTGGAAGTTGACTTGAGAATATTCGCCTTGTGAACGACTGTTACCTTCTTCCGGCTTTCCCGTCGAGCCAACTCAAAGGCAAATCTAAGAATACGTTCCGATCCGTCGCGGGTAACGACACTTAAGGCTTGAGCAATTCTGTCGTCGTCGGAAACTACTTGCCCGCGACCGGAGTACATGCCTTCGGTGTTTTCGCGCACAGTGATGATGTCAATGTCTTCATACCGGGCTTTCGTGCCTTTGAAAGATAGCACCGGCCGCACGTTGGCATACAGCTGAAAATGCTGACGGAGATTGACGTTGACCGAACCAAAGCCTTTGCCAATAGGAGTCGTAAGTGGGCCCTTAAGGGTAACCTTGTTACGTCCAATTGCGTCAAGCGTTTCGTCGGGAAGCAAGCTTCCCGTGCTCTCTAAAGCGGTAAGTCCAGCTGCGGCATACTCGTAAGATAATCCGCAACCCACATGATCGAGAACCTGAATGGTGGAATCCACTATGCTGGGCCCGATGCCATCTCCCATAATCACGGTAATCAGTTTCTGATCCAAAGAATACCTCCGGTGTTGTTTTTAGTACGGGAAAAGTGCTGTAAATTCTGAAAATACAGGTTTCAGTTTGTTCGCTTCCGACACGCTAGGCCTCTGCGCGAACGTCGGCTACAAGGCACTCCGCCGTTATGAGGAGACCGGCAATGCCAGCCGCATTTTGAAGCGCCGCCCGGACAACTTTAGTCGAGTCTACAATCCCCATTTTTCTCATATTGCCAAATTGCCCCGTAGCTACGTTGCAGCCGAAGTTGTATTTGCCAGCTTGAATTTCATTTAGAATAGAAACCCCATTCATGTTGGCGTTGGCCGTGATCTGACGTAGCGGCTCTTCCAGTGCTCGGGCTACAATCGCGATGCCGGTGTTTTGGTCGCTATTATCGCCCGTCAGCTTTCGTACACTTTCGACAAGCCGGACCAATGCAACACCACCGCCGGGTACGGTTCCCTCCTCCACCGCCGCACGACTAGCGTGCAGTGCATCGTCGACGCGTGCCTTCCTCTCTTCCATCTCTAGCTCGGTGGTTGCACCCACGTTAATCACCGCTATGCCTCCGCTCAAGCTCGCAATCCGTTCCTGCAATTTGTCGCGATTGATCTCGGTGCCTGCATTATCCATTTCCTTTCGAATATCGGCTACTCGTTGGTCGATAGCATCCTGCCCTCCGGCGCTTCCGACAATGACCGTCTCCTCCCGGGAAATGCGTACTCTGCTGGCAGCTCCGAGGGACTCGAGGGTAACTTTCTCCAGTGAGGTACCCAATGCCTCGGATATCATCGTACCGCCGGTTAGTGCCGCGACGTCTTCGACCAACGCTTTGCGGTTATCGCCAAAGCCAGGGGATTTTATCGCAGCTACTCGCAGGACACCCCGCGCTGCGTTTAACGCCAGAGCCGAGAGGGCTTCCCCTTCCACGTCCTCAGCGATAATCAGCAATGGTCGGCCCGTCTCGGCTATTGCTTCCAGCAGTGGAAGCAAGGGCGCTACGCGGGAAATCTTCTGCTCGTGAAGAAGGATATACGGCTGGTCCAACTCCACGCTCATCGTTTGCTGATCAGTGACAAAGTGCGGGGATAGATAACCGCGATCCAGCTGCATTCCAGCGACGAAGTCTATGCCATCTTCGATACTTCTACCTTCACCCACCGTGACTACCCCATTTTTGCCGACCATCTCCAAGGCTTCGGCTATGAGCTCACCCACTGTTCTGTCTGAGTTAGCTGAAATCGTCGCCACCTGGGCAATGGCCTGTCGAGTTTCGCATGGTCGCGATAGCTTCGTGAGTTCGCTTACGGCGGTCGCAACTGCCTTGTCAATGCCCCGTTTTATGTCCATGGGATTGGCTCCCATCGACACCGTCTTGCGGCCTTCCAACAGAATCTTGTGAGCCAATACAGTGGCGGTTGTCGTGCCGTCCCCCGCGGAATCCGCGGTCGCCATCGCAATGTCTTTAACGATCTGAACGCCCATATTCTCGAATTTATCCTCGAGCTCGAAGCCCTTTGCAACGGAAACGCCATCTTTGGTGATTGTCGGTGCGCGCATTGCATTCTCTAGGACCACGTTGCGGCCCCTTGGACCCAATGTCACCTTTACTGCATTAGCCAATTTACTGACGCCCGCGACGATTTTTTCGCGAGCCTCTTCGCCGAATTCGATGTGTTTAGCGGTCATCCTACGGATCTCCTATTCGAGGGGGAATTTAAGTTGCAAGACTGGTGTTTTGCTGATTCCACACGCACTTACAACCCGGACGCCAACTGGCTGGATCATTCGTCACATGAACTCTGCATGCCTCGATGTACTGCCTAGCCAATCACGTGCAAGATCGAGTCATCACCAGGTCACAACCCCTCCAAAGCGTGTGTGTAGAGTTCAAGCGTGATCGAATCACTCACTGTAAAGCGGACGAGTTCGATGCCGGGTAGTTCTGGCAGTAGCTCGTCGATAATCGCAAATGCAATCCGGGCCTCAGCTTCGACGGGATCGCCAGAGGCGTCCCTGGCAATAGGTGGAAAAACAATTGATCCAATGCCGTTGGCTTCCGCAAGGCACAAGGCTTTCCGATAACAGAATGCCAGCAGTTCGTCGGCTTGATCATCCCGCCCAAATACTGGGCCCAGACAATGGATTATTTGTCGGTTAGGTAGCCTATGCGCACGTGTAATGACCGCTTCACCAGGCTCAATTGGCGCTAGCGGGCGACATTCAACTTCCAGCCCCAGGCCTGCGGCACTGTGGATAGCCCCCGCTACTCCAACCCCAGCCTTTAGGTCGGCGTTGGCGGCATTAACAATCGCATCCATATCCGGTTGGTCGGCAATGTCGCCTAGCACGCATTCAATGATAACCCCATGCAGTATTCGCTTCGCCACGAACTATTTCCTCTCGGCATCAGTGACACAAGACTCAGCGCAGTTCAGGCGTCTGACGAGACCAGCCCTTTTTCGTCGGTGCCATGGCCGCTGGCTAATTAACATGATTTGAATTTGGCGGCTCTCTCGTTGTGCGGAAGCTACCGGCGCCATCGCGAATATCGCTTGCGTGGGCGGCGTTTCTCGCCTGCTTTGACCATGGCTTTTTCTTTTGCGCGAACACGATTTGCCGCCTCAACGACGCGGTCGTCTTCACGAGCCGCCTCGTATTCGAGCCTCTCGAGCTTAGCCATAACAGCTTCGGGCTCCACGTCGAGCAGCTGTTCGCAATCCCGCCCAAGCACATCAATACGCTCGCGGAGCGCGGGGTTCAACTCGGGCTCAGGCGTGGTCGCATTGGCAGCTTCGCCAATTTCGCACCAGCATGCTTCAACATAGGCCTGAATCAATTGGCCGGTCAGCCTGCTATTTTTTCCTGACATATCTTGCGTGATCTTTCCCGCTTGTCATGATATTTCCCATTTGGGATGGTCGAATAGCGATCGCTGCTAGGCCAACGATAGCATCCATCCCCGTTTGATTGGCGATTTCCCCAAGACGACCACTCCAAGGTGACGCCATTTAGGCGCTGAATGTACATAGACGGCCCTCGCGCGACTCCAAGATTCCAACCATCGATCACTCGACCTGGAATTGACGATACAAAACTTCAATAATTGCTTGAACAAGCTAGACAATAGCAAGAACACGACCGCGGGCCGGATTCCTACTGAAAAACTCCCCGCTGAATGGGGGAGGAAGGTTCAAAATACTGTCGAAGGGCTGAATGCTAACAAAAGGAACAGGGTATTTGTAGTCGTCGCCACGGTGGGAAGGTCAGCGTATCCTGCCCAGACTCCCGCGATGTGGGGTCTATGCCTGTGGCTGTGGTGGCAGCGAACAAGGGAAAAGCTGGCAGTACTCCATGCGTAACAGCCTGCCCACACTAACCACCCGTAGGAATACAAGGAGTCACGTTGTCTGTTGGTGGCCCTGTATGTTACATTAATGTAGCATCCTATATAGAGATCACGTTCGTGATCTCGAATGTCGGCCCCGAGCTGACATAAGTCGCCTCACGCTTCCTGGCTCAAACACTCGAGCCAGTCGAATAAGAGCATTTTTCCCGTTTAGCATTGCCCGAAACGTTTCGTGGAAAGCGTTCGGATGACTCCAGGGTTTGGCGCCCGTGGTCATTCGGATGTACAACCAAGAGACGCGTGCATTGTTGTATTTAAAGGCCGGTGTTTCTCTAGGACCGGCGCGGAAATGCTAATGAGTCAAGAAAATACGCCACTTCGCGGCTGGGAAACCGCCCTTGAAGACCCCGAAATCGCCGTCGCTGTGTGCGATTTACAGTGCGTGGTTCGCCAAGCGAATCCCGCCTTCGAAGCACTGATCGGTGCCGAAACCCGGAATGCGGAGGGCTATTCACTGTTGCGCGCCGCAGCGCCTGAAAGTCTGGAGGGCATTCTGCACAATATCCGTCGCGCCTGCGCCGGGGAAACGAAGGCCTATGTATTTCGCGGCCGGCACGGTAAAACCGGCGAGCCCTTCTCTGCAACTTTTGTGGCACTCCCACTCCAGGAAGGGGGCCAAACCAAAGCCATTGCCTGCCTGGCCTTTCCCTCACGGCAAGTACTTGGTTTTGCATATGAAAACAACGCATTTTCGGCAGCCTTTGCAAATCTCGGTGAGGGTGCCGCCATTCTTGATGCGGCCGGTTGCGTCCGATGGGTTAACGCGGCTTTTGGCCGAATCACCGGCTTCGATACCTCGAAGGTCGTTGGCGGCCCCTTGCCCTTTCTACCTCGGGGGACGGATCTCATGCCTCGGGCCCGCAAAGCGCTTGGGCATAACGGGTATTGGCAAGGTGAAGTAGAGGCCGTTAGTGCGCGAGGAAAAGCGCTCTTTTTGCTTGCCAGTATCAGTACAGTTCCAGGTGACCTGGGAGAAAATTCCTGGTTGTTGCTGTTCTCCGACATTTCCCACCAACGAGCCTACACCACGCACCTGGAAGATATGGTGCGCAAAGACTGTCTTACCGGCCTTTTGAACCGTAAAGCTTTTCGGGAACGTGTTCATAACGCCCTCTACCGCTGTCGTGGGGCACACTTGCGCATGGCTGTTTTGTTCCTCGACCTGGATGGGTTCAAGCGCATCAACGACGCGTATGGTCATGAGGTGGGAGACAACATTCTGCGCCATGTGGGCGATCGCTTGCGTACCGTAGCCCGTGAAACCGACATTGTTACCGACGTGGCGCGCCTCGGCGGCGATGAGTTTGCACTGCAAATTCCTCCCCTGGCGAATCCCCTAATCGCGACTGAAAGCGTTTGCCGCGCCATTCTCGGCACATTCGCCGATCCCTTTCAGTGCGGCGGATCTTCCGTCCCGATTTTCGCCAGCGTGGGTGCTTGCCTGGGCCCTTTCGACAACGAAACCGTAGGTGATTTACTCCATCGCGCTGACCAGGCGATGTATGGCGTAAAACAAGCGGGAGGACACAACTACTTTATCCAAGCATGTTTAACCAGCGAAGAAAAGGCGGACACGAACCAATGATTGATTTTGAACAGGCCATTTGGCAACAGCAGTTCGAAGCCTACTACCAGCCAATTGTGGACCTGGACAGCGGCGAGATTGTGACCTTGGAGGCACGAGTACATTGGCGCGACAAAAGGAGCGGAGCACAACTTGCGACAACTGATGTGCACAGAGCTGCCGCCGAAGCGGATGCGCACTGGGAGGTTGATCGCGCCGTACTGGAACAAGTAGCGGAAGCGCTCGGCATGCCACGCAACCAAACTCACATTAGCACTCCAATTGCAGTCAACATTTCGGCTGCCAGCTGTGCAAGCGAAACGTCGACGGCGCGCCTTGAAGACTTCCTTGCCAAAACCGGGTTGCAGCCGGCCAGTTTGTGTTTGCAATTTCCCCTGGATGCCTTTCAGGAACACCCCTCCACTGTCCGCTCGCTGGCCAAGCGGCTTACCGAAAAGGGCTACGCGATCACCGCATCTGATGTGGATACCGCCGATTTTAAAGCGGCCAATTTGCATGGAACTCCTTTGCAGGCTATCAAACTGAGCGAAAAGCTGGTCAGTGAATCTTCGGAAAATACTGCCAGTACCGGACGCGTCGATGCCGTTTGTAGAGCGGCAAAGAAGCGCGGACTGTACGTGGGAGCGGAAGGTCTCGTTCGGATAAAACAGCTGGAGTTCTTGCGCCGGGCCGGGTGCCACGAAGGCCAAGGCCCACTGATTAGCCGGCCGCGACCACTTCGCGAGCTTATGTTCCTGCTGCAAAAAGGCCGCTGTTGGTAAATTTGAAAATACGAATTTAATCGAAGTTGCTGTTCAACTCACCGTCAATAGCCAATGTAGGCTGGACTACCTATTTTAAAAGGAGAGCGGAAAAAACGAGATGGCCAAACTCACTTTTCGTGTTATCGGATTGCGGAGTAGCTACTGTGCCGAAACGCTGCAGATCGCACTGAACGGAATACCCGGCGTAAAGGCGCACGTGCGCTACAAGGATGCGGTGGCCGAGGTTGAGGTGCCACCCAGTGTATCAGTGACTACTGTCGCGAAGGGCGCGCGACAGAATGGTTACGATCTGCAGCTGATGAGCGGGTGACGAGGCTGTGCAGAGAAAGGGGCAAAGTGGAACCATGGTTTTCGCACGCCGTTTACACGCCCATTCGAATATGTTCATCGGATAGCGGCTTTTGTCGAATACAGTCGCCAATCCCAAAAGATGAGGAAGCAGCATGATAGAAAGCAAGAAAAGTTTTGCCTTTGGCGCTCATACCGTCACTTTGGAGACGGGTCTTATCGCTCGACAAGCCAATGGCGCGGTGCTGTGCTCCATGGGCGATACCGTTGTGTTGGCGACTGTAGTAGCAAAGAAAGAAGCTGCCGAAGGCCGCGATTTTTTTCCGCTCACCGTGAACTATCAGGAGCGCACCTACGCCGCGGGTAGAATTCCAGGTGGCTTTTTTCGGCGCGAGGGTCGGCCGTCGGAAAAGGAGACCTTGACCTGCCGTCTCATCGACCGCCCCATTCGACCGCTGTTTCCCGTTGGCTTTATGAATGAAGTGCAGGTAGTCCTCACTGTGGTGTCCCTGGATCCGGAGATTGATCCGGATATACCCGCACTGATTGGCACCAGTACGGCGTTGGCGATATCGGGTGTTCCCTTCGACGGTCCCATCGGTGCCGCTCGCGTCGGCTACCGGGATGGCAATTACCTGCTTAACCCCAGTGTGACCGAGCTAAAGGATTCAGCACTCGACCTGGTGGTTGCCGGCACGGAAGCTGCCGTGCTGATGGTGGAGTCGGAGGCGCGAGAGCTAAGCGAGGAAGTGATGTTGAGCGCCGTGCTCTACGGGCATGAACAAATGCAGGTGGCGATACGCGCAATCAACGACTTGGTCGCAACCGCCGGCAAGCCGCGTTGGGATTGGCGACCGCCAATGCCCGACTTGAATCTCGTGGATACCGTTGCCGGAATTGGCGAAGCCGCGTTAATTCACGCCTATGAGATTCAAGATAAACAGGCGCGATCGGAGCGCCTGGGCGAAGTGCGGGTGGGCATCGTCGCCACCATGACCCAAGGCGAAATGCCCCAGTGGAGCAGTGACCAGATTCTGGCGGTCATTGCCGCCATGGAGAAGCGAATCGTACGCGGCCGGATTCTGGCCGGTGACACTCGTATTGACGGACGTGACAATCGTGCGGTGCGTCCGGTGAACATTCGCACCGGTATTCTACCCCGCGTGCATGGTTCGGCCTTGTTTACCCGGGGTGAAACCCAAGCTTTGGTGGGCGCGACCCTAGGTACCGCGCGGGATGCCCAAATCATTGATGCCCTGGAAGGCGAGCGCAAGGAACATTTTTTGTTCCACTACAATTTCCCGCCCTACTGCGTCGGCGAGACTGGGTTTGTCGGCACCCCGAAACGCCGCGAGATCGGCCACGGGCGGCTGGCCAAACGCGGCGTACAGGCGGTAATGCCGACCCTTGATGCCTTTCCCTACACCATCCGCGTGGTATCCGAGATTACTGAATCGAATGGTTCCAGTTCCATGGCCAGTGTATGCGGAAGTTCGCTTGCCCTGATGGACGCCGGTGTGCCGCTCAAGGCTCCCGTGGCGGGCGTGGCGATGGGCCTGATCAAGGAAGGGGAGCGCTTTGCCGTATTGACCGACATCATGGGCGATGAAGACCACCTGGGTGACATGGACTTCAAGGTTGCCGGTACACCAAATGGTATCACCGCGCTGCAAATGGATATTAAAATTAACGGCATCACCGGTGAAATCATGCGACAGGCGCTGAATCAGGCCCATGAAGCACGGCAACATATACTCGCAATCATGAACGAATCGCTGTCCGCTCCGCGACCTGACTTATCCAGCTACGCCCCGCGTTACCTTACATTGAAAGTTGCACCGCAGAAAATTCGTGAGGTCATCGGCAAAGGCGGCGAGACCATCCGGGCACTGACCGAACAGACCGGAGCCAAGATCGAGGTCGCAGACGACGGCACAATCCGGATCGCGGCGGTAGACGCGGTCGCGGGCGAGGAAGCGCGCCACCGCATTGAGTTGATCACCGCCGACGTAGAAGTGGGAAACAGATACTGGGGACAGGTGGCGAAAGTGGTGGATTTCGGTGCGTTCGTGAACATTCTTCCCGGGAAGGATGGTTTGGTTCACGTCTCGGAAATGGCGCACGAGCGCGTGGAAAACACCAGCGACTATCTGAGCGAAGGCGATGAGGTTGAGGTGCAAGTTCTGGCCGTCGATAAGCAAGGCCGGATTCGCCTGAGTATGAAAGCGCTTGTCGAGGCGCCAGAACAAAGCTGATTGGCGACGTAAGTCCGCCGCGGTTGCTGAAAAAGGAACCCGGATGTCGCCGCGCCCAAAACTGTTCCCGACAGTTTTGTCGAACCCGCGGGTTCTCGTTCCTGCCATCTCGACGGGGGTTGCATTTGGCGACTGTGAGGTGATCGGAGAAATGGCGGGCCGGACGGGATTTACGAAGTGCTTCCTGCACTTCGCCCCTTCGGGGTCTTCGTCGCTTCACTCCTCGATCTAAATCGCTCCGGTGATTTAGTCGAACCCTCAGCGGGTTCTCGTCCCTGCCAAGTGGCGATTAGGTGGTTTCGCTCGGTGAGATGGGGAGAAGTAAAGAAATGGCGGACCGGACGGGACTCGAAC
>JBBDIU010000006.1:0-8672 GCA_040880205.1 Cellvibrionaceae bacterium | reverse complement strand
CACGGGGAATGAATTGCAGGGTGAAATTCAGCACCACCACGGATGCATTGTCGATCACTGTCCGGGTCAGGTCCTCGCACCGCAACTCAACGGGAAGCGTGGCCGAATCGCGCTCGATGATCGCTTGCGCCTGGGCCAGCATGGCTGGCGAATTGTCGATACTGACGAGCTTGCAGCCTTTGGCCCCAATAGCGTGGCGCATGGCCAGGGTGGCGGCACCCAGGGAGCAGCCCAGGTCGTAGCAATAGCTGTTGGCTTGGGCGTAGCGACCCGCCAGTTCGCCGATCATGCCGATAATCGCCTGATAACCCGGCACCGATCGCTTGATCATGTCGGGAAAGACCGCCACCACCGATTCGTCGAAGAGAAAATCGCCGATCGATGCCAAGGGATTGGCGAACAGCCTGTCCGTGGGCTGCTTATCGGTGGATTGATCGTCGGAGGATTGATTATCTGTGGTTCGATTGGAAGTCATGGGCATGGCCGGGGATCTGTAAAGGCCGCGATTTTAGACCTCGCGGCCAATGCCCGCAAATCCCTTGTGCCCCGGTCGGAACTGACTTACAGCTTCACAGGTTCCAACTGTAAGTCGCTTGCCACCCCTTGATTGCCTTGCCCGGTAACAACGGCAATACTTGCCTTGCCGTTTACTAGGTACTGATCCGCCACCCGTTGCAAATCCGCCGCCTGGACCTTCAGCACTTGCTGACGAAAAGCTTCGCGCACCGCCGGCGTTCGCCCGTGCAACTCGGAATGAAAAGCCTGCTTCGCTTCGCCAGCGGGCGAGGCGGGTTTGTCCAGACTGCTGACCACGCCAAGAATGGCTTCCTCAACCGGCTGCCATTCGTGTTGGCTGTCCATCAGCCACCGCAAGGCGGCATCGAAATCCTTGAACGTATCGCTCAAACGTGGATCGCGGTAGGAGAAAAAGCGGAAAGCGCCAATATTGCTGTCCTGCTGGGCGCCGGCACCATAGGCGCCACCCTGTTCGCGAATGGCCCGGTGCAAATAGCCATTGCGTAAGAAACCGCCCAGCACAGTGAGTGCCGCTGCATCCGGATGGCTCATGGGAACGGTGGGAAAGGCCTTCGCGCAAAAATTTACCTGGGTATTGGCCAGCCAGGCTTGTTTGATATGCTGCTGCTCCGGTGTGGTCAGCGCGAAGTTAGCGGCAGTTTTATCGGCGGGCACGGCATCCGAATGACGCGACCAATTGCTCAGCAAACCTTGATACTGCTGCTGTAAATGAGCCGCTTCGCTGACCAACAGAAACTGAATCGGCTGCTTGCAAAGCTTGCGATGCAAGGCCTGCAAGCGCTCCGCGAATTGCCCCAATTGCTGTGAATCCTTCAGTGCATCGTCCAGCTTCTTGATGGTTTGAATGCCCAGCAAGCCGGACACCCGATGATTGAAATGACTCACCGGGCTCATGCCCGCGGATGCGGCGGTCATGGCCAGCATATGGCCGTTGCCGGTAACGCTCTGTTCACGTCGCGCCCGGGATTGGGCGATCAGCTCGCGAATTCGATTCACTTCATCAAAGCGCACCGAATAGAGCGTATCCGCCAATAGCTCGGTCATCTTGCCGTGGTTGTCGGCTAGCGCTTTCGCCGACAGGATCAGGTGGCCAAAGGAGGCTTGCGGATCTTCCACCTGCCCCCGAATTGATGGAAAGCAATTAATAGAGCCCACCACCTGGGATTGACGACGCTGGGTGGCCAGGTAATCACTGTCGGCCAATCCCAGTTCTGTCATGCACATGGATAACAATGGCAGCAAGGCCAATTCATCGGCATTCAGTTCGGGCAAATCCACCACGGCCTGTTGATAGGTCAGGCCGTTGGTTCCCGCTTGGTAAAGTGCAACCGGCAGCTTGTCGCGCTTGCGTTCACCCTGTTTGTGGCGCATTTCCTTGGGAATATCCTCCAGCCCGACCTTGGGTAGGATGCTGTCGTCATCTTTTTGTGTTTGCCGCGCCTGCAAGGCCTGGGCGCGTTCGATAATGCTCTGTTGTTTCGCTGGCTCCAGGGATTGCTTGATCGCGGCCAATTGCGCTGCTTCGGCCTGCGCCTTGCGCTCGGCCAATTGGGGGTCGGGCACCATCGTCAGGCGAACTCGATGGCGATTGTTCAGCAACAGTTCGCTTACCAGGTTTTTAATATAGGCCGGGTCTTCAATGGCTGTTCGCAATTTATTCAACACCGGATCAATATCAAGCAGACCGATGGGGTCGCCGCGATGCGTGGCGGCAGTAAGTGCGGTCATCGCCAGTTGCAAGCCGTAGGGATGACTGTCGCCACCAATTTCGCGCTGTTGCAATTCCAATTGGTGCAGTGACGCTTTTACCTCGTCGTGGGGCACTCCTTCCGCGGCTACTTTTTCCAGTGTGTTGAGCACCAATGTCTCGAACTCGCTGGCCTGGTCCGGATTGCTGCCTTCAATACCGCAGACAAAAGTTAATTCATGTTGGGAATCGTCCAGCCCGCACAAGGGGGAGGGCGCACTGCCCAGGTCCGTGGTTTCCAATGCGTGTTGCAGAGGCGAGGCACTGTTATCGAACAGAACGCCGTTTAGCAATTGCGCTTCCAGGGTAGCTTCCAAATCGGTGCTTTTACCCAGCAACCAGCCCATGACAATGTGGGTTTTGTCCGGGATAAGCCCCTCGCGAGTTTGGCCGTCGTCTTCCCGGTCGTCACTGTAAGGATAAGCTTCCTCCACCCGAATGGGTGCCTGGTAACGTTTTTCCGTCGGCACAAAAATATGTTCGGGCAGTTTTTCAAAACGGCTCAGCGCCAGGGACTCGAATTTTTGCTGGTGCTCCGCGGCGGGAATATCGCCGAAGGTCATGAAGATGGCATTGCTCGGATGGTAATGGGTGCGATAAAAATGCTGTAGCTGCTCATAACTCAAATCCACAATGCATTCCGGATCGCCACCGCTATTGTGATGATAAGTGGTGGTGGGGTAAAGGTGCTTGCACATCGTTTGCCACAACTGCGCCGGCACCGAACTCATGGCGCCTTTCATTTCATTGAAAACCACACCTTTATATACCAGATCCGATTCCGCGTCGGTGGGTGTAGCAAATTCCAAACGATGTCCTTCCTGGGCGAAGTCCAGGGGATCCAGCTTGGAAAAAAACACCGCGTCCAGATAAACATTTAACAGGTTGTCGAAGTCCTTGCGGTTTTGGCTGGCAAAGGGATAAGCCGTCCAGTCGGAACTGGTCATGGCGTTCATGAAAGTGTTCAATGATCGGCGGATCATCATAAAAAAGGGATCGCGCACCGGATACTTTTCGCTGCCGCACAACACCGTATGCTCAAGAATATGGGCGACGCCGGTGGAATCGTGCGGCACGGTACGAAAGGCCACAAGGAAAACATTTTCCTCGTTGTCCGCCGCCAGATGAATGTGGCTGGCGCCGGTGGGGCGGTGCTCATATTCTTCCACCGTAATGTTCAGCGCGTCGATTCGGTGGCTGCGCAGCAGCTCAAAGGTAGCGGATTTGCTTGCCGTGGCGCTGGCGGCTGAGGTAGAGGTCATATGCATCCTAGGTTCGTTGGTGATCGGTGATGTGTAATGGGGTAAAGGAGTAATGGGCGCATTATAGGCCGGGACAGCGGTCCCGCTCCAGGGATGCGGCCTTAATCGCTCGCGCTATTAGGTTGAATCGTAGCTTGCAACTGGCCGCACAGCTCAACGGGTCCCTGGCAGCGAATGAGCTGCCGTTTTTCCCCGGGCGAAAGTTTTTTAATGGCGGCTTCGCGCTGACTGGCGCTACTGCGGGTCAGGCCATTTTCCACCAGGGCGAGGGTGGCCGGTTTGTCGGTGCGAAAGAACTTTGCACCGGTTTTGCCCTCGCAATGGTCCCGGAAACGGCGCAACACATCGGTGGTAATACCGGTATACAAGCGGCCGCCTTCGGTTCGAATGATATAAACGGACCAGCCTAGTGTAGAATGGGGATCGGCCGCCATCGCCTGTCATCCAAAAGCCCATCATCCTAAAGCCAAACCGCCATGATTCCCAGCCCCGACCGAAATTTCGACGATCTGGCCCAGCGTTTTCAGCGCAATGTCTACGCCAGCCTCAAAGGTAACATCCGTTTGCGGGTCTTGCAGCGCGATTTCGAGGAATACCTGCCGGCCCACGATGGGGCTGCAAAGCCGTGGCGCATATTGGATGCCGGCGGTGGCCAGGGGCAGATGTCGGTCTATTTTGCGGGGCGCGGCCACAATGTCGTGCTCTGCGACATATCCCGGGAGATGCTCGACCTGGCGGAACGCAACCTGGCCCAATACGATGTAAACCACGCCGTCGAACTGCGCCACGCCGCCATTCAGGACGTGGCCCGAGAGCAAAAACAGACCTTTGACCTGGTGGTGTGCCACGCGGTACTGGAATGGGTGGCGGACCCGCGCCGCTTGCTGACGCAGTTGGCGCTCAGCTTGAAACCCGGCGGCGTGCTATCACTGCTTTACTACAACCTGAACGGCCTGGTGTATAAAAATCTGCTGCGCACCAATTTTAAAAAAGTGAAACAACGACAATGGCAGGGGCATCGCGGCAGTCTGACTCCATCAACACCCTTGCAACCTCATCAAATATTTACCTGGCTGAACGACTCATCAATGCAAGTGATGTGCGAAAGTGGCATTCGGGTTTTTTACGATTACATCTTCAATGAAGAAGACCGCCGGCGCGATCCCGACGCCATCATCGACATGGAATTGCGCCATTCCCGCGTAATGCCCTACAAACACCTGGGGCGCTATATTCACCTGCTGTGTCAAAAACCGGCTCGCGCGCGACGCTAATCAGCGACGTCCCACCAGTTCACCGACGCCCCACCACTTCACCGACGTCCAACCAAAAGCGCCTTGGCCTGATTGACCTTGACCGCGAGGTAGTTACTGCCGCCCCGGTCCGGGTGCAAGCGTTGCATCAGCTTTTTATGGGCGCTGACAATGTCCTCGGTACTCGCACCTTCCTCCAGGCCCAAAATCTCCAGCGCTTCGCGGCGGGACATGGTCCCTTGATCCGCGTTGGCCGCACCGCCATTTTGATCGCGGAATTGTTCACTCTTGTAGCGATGCTGCAAATAAGCCAGCAACAGATTGTGGGATTCCCGATCCTCGGCGCGGTAAAAATCCAATAATTCCTGCGCTTGCTCCTGGCTAAGTTCGGCCAGGGTCTTGCCCGCAAACATCCCCTCCAATACCTCGCCGGTAATGGCGCCGCTCTCCTGGTCCAGGTCCAGTTTTAAAAAGCGCGTCTGCAGGGTGGAGGTATTGCCCCAACGCATCTGTTCGCTCATGCGTTGCTTGCGCAGTTGGCTTATGAAGGGCAGCAATCGAATGGCAATTGGCAGCAGGCGCGATAGAAAAGGCACAATCCCGGCGAACAGTGCCATGATCCAGTGAACCCGGCCGGTGACAATCAACAGCAGGATAATACCTGCCAGCGTATACGCACCGAACTTCAGCGTGAGCTGCTTGCGCATGGGCTTGGGTTGGTGCCGGAAACGATTGACCGCATAGCTCAAGGCAATGAACAGTAGAGTTGCAATGAGAAGTTTAACGATCATCGATTGAATTCCGGGTCTCGCGGGTGGCGTGATCCTGCGGGCTTGGCCCCGCGACGCGTCAGGGATTATACGGATGCGGGAGAGCGGATGCGAGGGAAGGGCGGTGGCTGGCATCTGGGCAAAAAAAACCCGATGTTCTGGGGGAGAGCATCGGGTTAAGACCATTAGGAGTGAAACATTGGATCAAGGATCATTAGGGTGACCCCACCGGTAGGAAACGCTTGGGGGGAAGTGTTTCCACCAGTTACTTACAAGTATTGTCCATGCCCCGGAAACTTCCAGCCGAAAAGTCAAGCTTTTTAAACGAATTAGCGATACCCGGTAGCCCAAAGTAGTCGGAATAGCTATATCTGCCTCCACAGCACCCAAAAACGGCCCAAATCGGCACTCTGTCGCATGGCACAATGGCGCCACCGTCTCTACCTGGACACAATGGCGCGAAAACCCTAAGCTTCCTCAGTACTTGGCACTAGCTGGACAGTGCCTTCCCGGCGTGAATTCCGGCACGTTTTACCACCAGTAGCTCTGCTAGAGTGCATACAAGGCTTGTTCCGCCAGGTGTGTACCGGCTTGCGTTGTCAGGGCCCGCAAGAATTTTATTGATCGAGGATCTGTGAATGAATGATTTCTTCTCACGCATAACCGAGGACCCCTGGGTAGCAGCCCTGATCCTGATCGGTATCATCATCGCCTTGTACATGGGGCGCAGCAGCGCCCACGGGGTAATCAATGGGGTATTTCGGGTGGTAGCCTCGGGGCTGCGGTTGGGCGCACGCTCCATTGCGGTGGCGGAAGCCCGGCTAAAGGAACGCAATCGCGAAGTGCTTATTTCCCTGGGCCGGGAACACGCCGAGCGGGAAATCAGCCGCGAATTTTTCCGCATTAACAAATTCGTCGAGCGTGACCTGGGCGGCTACCCGAAATTGCAGCGCAATATTCAGGAACAGATTACCAAGATCAACGAAGATTACTCCGTCAGCGGAGAAGTACCGCCACCGTCCCCGGAGTGGATCGCCGCAGTCGAAGCGGTCGCCAAACTGAATCTGCGGGAAAAGGGCAACACCCTGACGGAAAAAATTCTCGAGGATATTTACCAGGCAGCGGAAGAACAGCACCGCGAAGTCTTGCAGTCCTACCGCCAGAGCATGGCGGAACGCCATGCGATTCTAAAACGCATGGCGCCCTATTGGCGCAAGCTCACCAACAGCGTCGACCAGATTGGCACCCACCTGCAAGAGCTCGTCAAACGTGCCCAGCACATCGACGTGCAGATGGAGCGCTATGAAGAAATCTGTAATCAAACCGACAAAGCCGAACGGATGCTCAAAGCCTCGGCCCTCACCCAGTTTGGCATCGCCCTGATTGTCGTATTAATCGCCATGGCGGGTGCCTACTTCAACTTCCATTTGATTGCCCTGCCCATGTCGGAAATGGTCGACGGGTCCAGCCGGGTAGGCCCATTCCGGGTGTCGGACATTGCGGCGCTGGTGCTCATATTCATCGAAATCACCATGGGCATCTTCTTGCTGGAAGCACTGCACATTACCAAGCTGTTTCCCATCATTGGCTCCATGGACGACCGGATGCGAGTCCGCGGCATTTGGCTGGTGGGTAGTATTCTGCTGTCCATGGCGTGCATGGAAGCGGGCCTCGCCTTCATGCGGGATGTACTGGTCGAGGAAAACCGCCTTCTGCGGGCCGACTTGGCCGGCGACACAACCGCCGACGTCAGCTGGATTACCCTCGCGGTCAACATGGGCATGGGCTTTGTGCTGCCGCTGGCACTGACCGTGGTGGCGATTCCACTGGAATACCTGCTGCACACCGGCCGCACCGTTATCGGCATGTTCCTGGAGTTGATACTGCGCCTGCTATCGGTTTCCATGCGAATACTGTCCGTCACCCTGCGTCAGATCGGGCGGTTGACCATCCATTTGTACGACCTGCTAATCCTGGCGCCCTTGTGGGTGGAATCCATGATCCGCCGCATTGGCGACAGCGATAAGTCAGACTATTTTGCCAAGGAGGCTTCAAAATAATGAAACGAGCAGCCTTACTCATCCTGTGCGCATCCCTGTGGTCCTGTAGCGGTGGGGAAGCGGTCAACTACAAACGGGGGGTGTATCTCCTGCTCGATACCTCGGGCACCTACACCCAGGAACTGAAGCAAGCCAAAGCCATCATCTATTTCCTGCTTTCCGAATTGCAAGCAGGCGATACCTTCGCCGTGGCGCGAATCGACAGTGGCAGCTTCAGCGAGAAGGACATCGTGGCAAAGATTGTGTTGGATTCGCGCCCTTCCGCGGCCAACAAACAAAAACGTGAATTTGCCGCCACCATTGATGACTTTATACAAAACGCTCAAAGTAGTGCCTACACGGATATCTCCGGCGGCCTCCTCCAGGCGATTGAATACCTCAACGAAGCCGACGTGGGCAACAAAAGCATTTTCATATTTTCGGACCTGAAAGAAGACCTGCCCAACGACTATGTGCGTGACTTCGAGCTCGAGCTCGATGGTTTCTCCGTAAAAGCACTCAACGTCACCAAATTGCGTTCCGATAACGTCAACCCTCGCGAATACCTGGAGCGCATGGCTGAATGGCAGATGAAAGTGGAGCAGGGCGGCGGCGAGTGGGCCGTGGTCAATGACCTCACCCGCCCCGACGCCCTGACGTTTTAAGCGTCAAGCCAGCTGATTATCCCTATCGGGAACTGACACTCGTCAGCTCCTTTCGACCCCTCGGTCCTTTCGTGGCTGTTTTCTATTGATCGGTCGCCCCCTCGGTGCTAGATTCCGTTACTATTTTTCGCGTTTCAGTCATATTTGGCTCTTCATCAGAATTATTTGTGACGGAAATTGGACTAAGAGGTCAGTAAACCTCATTTTTCCGACTAGACTTGTGTCAAAGGGACACGAGGGAGCCTCTGAACAATACCAATGCGCCTCTGGCTTACAGGCCCTTTCTCATAGGAGGAAAGGCAATCAAGGCGCGCTTTTGAAGGCGTAGTGGGGCTACGTCGAAAAAGCGCAACGCAGAGTGCGGGCCGGCCTGTAAGCCCCGTAGGGCGAGGCCTGAAG
>JBBDIU010000005.1:0-8804 GCA_040880205.1 Cellvibrionaceae bacterium | reverse complement strand
CGTAGCCCTTTACAAGAAGCTCAACGCCGCAGATGGACGCTTCAGGCCTCGCCCTCTGGGGCTTACAGGCCGGTCCGCACTCTGCGTTGCGCTTTTTCGACGTAGCCCCACTACGCCTTCAAAAACGCGCCTTGATTGCGAACCGGCCTGTAAGCCAGAGGCGCATTGGTATTATTCAGAGGCTCCCTAGTTTGGGTAAAAGATGCGTAAATACAACGCACGGCAATGCCGTAGAGAGCTGTATTCTACACAACTGCTTACATTATGACGATCAGGTATGAAACGCGATGTCTGCCGCTAGTAAGTCACTCGACTACTGGTTCTACCAAGTGACTATGGCTTCCACCAAAAGTTGGCGACCGGGCAAGGGGTGATCGTTTGGGATATTCGGAGAAGGTCCGGCGCTGGGTTCTCTGGCATCCTCGTCAAAGAGATTATGCACGGAAAAATAAATATCGGCGAAATCAAACAATCTATTTTTAATTAAATTGATATTCACCAAAGTGTAGTCGTCAACTTCGTCGCGGGTATCGCCGAAGCTGCGGTTGCGGTTCGCCACGTGATGCGCCTGTGCAGTGAAACGCCAGGTAGGCGATATGTTCCACCGCAAATCCGCATGTACGAGTTGCTCTGGTGCATCGGCATTAGGTCGACCGGTGGCTTTGTCCTCAGACCGCTGCCAGGAATAATTACCAGCCAGTGTCAACGTGCTGCTTAAATCCCATATGGCTTCAATTTCGAAACCGTACCCTTCCTGGTCGAACGCATTTTGGGACGTTTTTGTACCACCCGATTGCCCATCGTCGTCGACCAGATCGATCAAGCCATCAATATCGTAGTGAAACAGGTTAAGCTTTGTAGCCAGGTTGTGACGCGGACGGTAATCGAATGACAATTCATAGGTATCAATCTTTTCCGGATCCAGGTCGAGATTGCCGCGCTCCACGGGATTGTTGATTACGAATTGTTCCGAAAAGGAGGGCGCTCTAAAGGCTCGCCCGTACAATAGCTTCGTCGTGAGGTTGTAACCGGTTTGCCACACCAGTGCCAGCCTTGGATTAACTGTGTCGCCGAAGTCGGAATAGTCGTCGTAGCGAAGACCCGCGGTAAGCTCCCAGTCTTTATAGAACGACCATTCGTCCTGAACCGAAAGATGCTTGATATTACGATTCTGATCTCGCATATAGATAAAATCAGTACCGGTAACGTCTGTTAGCGTGCCATCCACCACAGGCGCGCTACCGTCAATTACCCCCGGACCGAAATTCTTGGTTTCTTCGGTATCCGACCCTTGGGACTTGTATCCCGTCGAAAGTCTCAGTCGGTGATTCATCAAACCTGAGTAGTATCCTACCAGTTCAAAAGCACCGCTTTGTTCAGTACCACCGGGATTCCCCAGCACACCATCAGTGAAGGTAACCAGATTAGCAGGCGTAGTGGGATCCGTGACCAGGTTGCCGTCTGAGCCTATCGGCAACACTGTACCGGGCGGAAAAATGTTATAACGACTTTGTTCTTCCAGGTAAAAATAGTTAATGCGACCTTCTAGCCGCCAGTTCTTGCTAAAGTTGTCTTTCGCATAAGCCAGTTCAACCAGGTGCTGCTCCACATCCAGGTAACCTTCTGGGTCCAGCGCTTCCGCAACGCCTGCTCCCAGCCCGCCCTTATCCTGTTTCCAACTATTGACACTCGCCCGCCAGTTGCCGTTGGACACCTTAATCTGGGTATTCAGAATGTCATAGTGAGTAGCAGCAGGCTGCGGGGCGAGCGTCGCCGAGCTGCCAAACGAGGTGTCCAAAAACCCCTGCAAGTCCGTTTCGATTATCCTGTCGTCATCTCCGTCGCTCTTGGTGAGCTCTACACTGAGGCCCCAATTCCACCCAAACCAATCCGATGAGGATTGGAGCCACGCCCCATAGGTATCAAACGATCCCGCGGAAATACCCGTTCGCGGCGATTCGAGATGTTGGACATCCTTGGTAATGATGTTGACAACCCCGGCAAACGCGTCGGCACCATAAATAGCGGAACCTGGGCCGCGAATAACTTCAACCCGTTCGATATTGTTTACCGGAATTCTCAAGGTTGGCGGGCGCGTTCCAGAATAAAGCTCTGTGATGGGATACCCGTCGATCAACATTAAAACTTGAGGGTTGGTTTTGGTATGAATGCCGCGCACCGAGATTAGCGAGCTATATCGTACCGAAAGCGACACATGCAACCCCGGCACACTCTGCAGCACTTCATCCAAGTTCTGAGCACCCATGGCTTTTATATCGTCAGCGGTGATTACGCTAGCCACCGAAGGGGCGAGCCGCAGCGGTTTGGTGGTGCCGGTGGCAATACTGACCGTTTCTTCGTCACCGTAAAGCAGGGTCAGTGGGTCCTCGTCACTTTGGGCGAGGCTGAGAGGACTGAAAACCAGGCAGAATGGAACCAGCATCAGCCGCAAGGCAGATAAGGGCACTAGAGAGTCTCGAGCCATGGTCGGAAATCTCATAGGTATTTTCTACGTAATACCGGTGCTAGTAATAAACAGGCGCGAATGATCCATTTTCGCCTATTCGGCACCAGGGTCGAAGCTTGGTGCCGCACGATATAAGAATTCAGTTATGAGTGTAGGAGGGTTATAAAATAAGCACCAACCGGTTTATATACATATTTCTGAGGAAATATCGAGCAACAATAACCAATTTGAATGATCGGGGGAGCCTCTGAGTCACTCTAAAGCACCTCTGGGTAACTTGAAGCGTACAGCTTTCGCCGGAAATTTGCTCCTGCATTTCCTGCATTCAGGCCACCCATGGCCCTTGGCGAGCTTCGCGGTGAATGGCCGCAGTCCTTTACAACAAGCTCAACGCCGCAGATCCGCGCTTCAAGCCGCGCCCTTTGGGACTTCCATGGCGCATTCATGGCGCATTAGAGTTACTCGGAGGCTTCCTGGCGCCTAAATCAACACGCCACGCCGATTTCCCCGCAACACGCCGCCCAGTTGAGGCCGACAATCAATTTAACGCTTATTCTTTGATTATTGGTCTAGTATTGGGTTATGAGTCAGTCTTTTATATGCAAACAGTCACGTCTTTGGTTGCGGCGAACCCTTTGTGTGGGTGTCGTGTTGCTTCCTTTGCTAAGCCAAGCGGCAACGCTGGGGGTTTTGTACCCAGAGGTGAGGGAACCCTATCACCAGGTATACGCGAGCATCGTCGAGGGTATAGAAGGCGAATATAAGCAGGAGGTGCGGCGGTTTGTCGTTACCGACAATTCCACCGCGGATTCAGTCCGGCAATGGGTGGAGATGCACGAGATTGATGCGCTTGTGGTGCTGGGCAATCAAAGTCTCGCGTACCTACCCGAAGACAATCAATTGCCGGTGGTGGTGGGAGGAACAATTTTAAAGCCCGGTCCGGAATCCCTTGCGGGGATCACACTCAACCCCTCACCCAGCTTGTTGTTCGGCGGGCTCTTAAAGCTCAAGCCTTCGGTGACGGACATCCACGTAGTCTACGAACCCGACTACAACGAATGGGTGGTCGCCGAAGCCAACAAAGCAGCCGAGGCGCTGGATTTGACACTCCACGGACATCCTGTATCGGGCATGCGCCAAGCCGCGGCCAAGTACCGGGAAGTGCAAGGAACCCTGAATAGCGATAAAGCGGCTTTGTGGTTACCTCTGGGCGGGCCGTCAAGGGAAAGCTCGATTCTACAGACAATTCTGCAAAAAGCCTGGTCGGGAGATCAGATAGTAATATCCAGTAATCTTTCGGATGTCCGGCGGGGCGCGCTCTACGCGCTCTATCCGAACAACCGCGAGATGGGAAGAGAGTTGGCCAAATTACTGAAACAATGCATGACTGAATCCGCATCCGAATCCGAACCACGCAAGTTGTTTTTGTCCTCGACGTTTCAAGCGGTTAATTTACGCACGGCGGAACATATTGGCCTGCGCTTAACAAGAGATGATCTAAAGGATTTCGAGTTTGTTTATCCACCTTTATAATAACCACATACGACAGTAGCCCATGGCATCGCTATTTAGAGGCCTATCGTCGAAATTGAGTGTCCGCCAACAGCTGACGCTCACATTCACTCTGGGAATTTTCTTCCTGGCGGTGGTGTCCTCCATAGTTATTTCGTCGAGCACGGAACGGCGCCTGCACCAACAATTGTTGGAACAGGGCGAGAATATTATTGAAACCCTCGCCTCCCAGGTAACGGTTGCCCTGCTCTACCAAAGCGAGGAATCCGCCGAGGACGCGGCACAGCCCATATTGTCCTTCCCCAATGTCATCGGGGTTAGCGTTCTTACCCCCAGCGACCGCGTACTGTTCCATCAAGGCGTCGCCACCACGGCGGCAACTGGCAGTGTGCAGGCCAACGCGGGGGAATATGGTTACCGGGAAAACGATGAAGCCTGGTACTTTTCGCGACCGGTTTACGTCGGTGATAGCGAGTCTCAAGAGGCGGACGTATTCGGAGTGGATAACCCCGAGCGCGAGTTGGCAGGGTTTGTTCGCATAGCCATAGGTAAAGCCGCCCTACACGCCATGAGCCGGGATATTTTGCGCAGCAACCTGCTGGTGGCCTCTGGCGTCGCCATCGGACTGATACTACTGCTACTGGCCATCACCAATCGGATCACCAAGCCGCTACAACATTTGTCGGAAGTCATGAACCGCGCCCAGGAAGGAGAAACCCAAGTGCGCGCCACCTTGCGCGGGTCCCGGGATGTCATCCGCATGGAAAGCGCGTTCAACGCGATGATGTCAGAGCTGGAAAGGCGGGAAAAACAGCTTAAACGAGCGCGCGACACGGCGCTGGCCTCGGCCCGCATCAAGGGACAATTCGCCACCACGGTCAGTCACGAATTGCGCACACCCATGAATGGGGTCATGGGCATGTTGGAGTTGCTCCAATCCATGGAGCTAAACGAGGAGCAACGGGAATATGTGAACATCGCCCGTACATCCGGCGAAGAATTACTGCTGCTGATCGACGACGTGTTGGATTTTTCCAAGATCGAATCAGGCAAAATGAAATTGCATCCCTCTCCTTTTGATGCGCGGGAGATGGTAAAAGGCATAACCGAACTACTCAACAGCCAAGCACAGCAAAAGCGATTGACACTCAGCGGCGAGGTAGACAGTGATGTACCCGAAACCCTAGTCGGCGATACCGGCCGGATCCGCCAGGTGCTGATCAACATGGTCGGGAACGCAATCAAGTTTACTCACCAGGGCAGTATCGTCATTCGTGTTGCGATCACCAAGGACGATAGTACCGAACAGGCCATGTTGCGCGTATCGGTGGAAGATACCGGGATCGGCATTCCCGAAAGTGCACAGCAATTAATTTTCGAAGCCTTTGCCCAGGCCGACGGCTCCACCACCCGACAGTTCGGCGGAACCGGCCTTGGGCTCGCCATCTGCAACCAACTGGTACAGATGATGGGTGGCAAAATCGGGGTCCGGAGCGATCCCGGTACCGGCAGCCAATTCTGGTTCACCTTGCCGATTAACACCGATGTCGACACGAACATGATCGCCACACCGAGCCCACTGACCGGCTTGCGTGTGTTGATCGTCAGCCGCACCACCAATAGCTGCCACGCACTGGTGAACAAGTTCATCACCTGGGACTGTTGGCAGCGCAACACCACAACAGCGGAAGATGCTTTCCGCCTGCTGAAAACCGCGGCAACCCAAGGCAAACCCTACGACTTCGTGGTTATCGATACCCCACTCGCGGATGGCGGCGAAACCGAACTAATGAATCTTATCGTCGACGATGAGCTCACCGCTACCGCGAAAGTTGTCGTGCTCACGCACAACCCCCAATCAAACCTGCCAGCCAACGCCATCTGCATTGGCAAGTCACCCAGTGCGGATCTCCTCGAGAAAACCCTGGTAGGCATGCTGAAGCCCGACAAGGACAGTGACACCAAACCCAATGGCAAGACAAGCGCGAGCGGGCATATCCTGGTAGTGGATGACAACAAGGCCAATCAATTAGTGGCGCGTGGCATGCTGGAACGATTGGGCTACACCGCCCAGCTTGCGGAAAATGGAAACGCGGCCATCGCTGCCCTGGAAAGCGAACCCTTCGACCTTGTATTGATGGACTGCCACATGCCGTTCATGAACGGTTACACGGCGAGCCAACTGATTCGCGGCAAGGAATCGCCGTTCCAACATATTCCTATCATCGCCTTGACCGCCAGCGTTGGTCGCTTCGATGCCGACCGCTGTTTCGGTGCGGGAATGGACGATTACGTTCCCAAACCACTGGCCATGGATAAACTGGCCGACAAACTGAATTACTGGCTCGGGAGCGGATCGAAAAAATCCGAGCGCGCGCCTTCACAAACCGAAAATGCCTCGGCTCGCGACCACGGCCGTCCAGATGAACGGGACAAAACCCTGGACGCTAGCGCACTCGAAAGTTTACAGATGCAAATTGGCGCGGCCTTCGAGCGTTCCATCGAAGCGTACGTCAAGGATACCCGCGAGTATATCAACGGCTTGGGCAAAGCCGTTGACGATGGAAGCCTGAAAGAAATTAAATACTTCGCCCATATTATCAAAGGCAGTTCCGGCAATCTCGGGGCCAACCGGCTGGCCAATTACTGCCAACTGCTGGAAGAACGCAGCGCGACGGTGCCAGTGTCGCAACTGGCACCATCTATCAAGGAAATTGATCGGGAATTCGAGCGGGTTAAGCGCCTGCTTATGCATCACGTAGAGTCGGAAGCGGCCGACAACCCGGACAAACGACGCCCGATCTTTCAACCGCATATTCTGATAGTGGATGACGATCAGAGTTCGCGCATCGTGATGCAGGGCGTTTTGGAAAAAGATGGCTATGCCATATCCAATGCCAGCAACGGCATGGAAGCGTTGAAATACTGCCAGCAAACCATGCCCGATTTGATTTTGATGGATGCCCTGATGCCCGTGATGGATGGCTTTACCGCCTGCGAGCGTATTACTTCGCTGGATTCGAGTACCTACCCGACGATCCTGATGATCACGGCCTTGCAAGACGAAGGCACTCTGGAACGCGCCTTTGCCGCGGGGGCCACCGACTTCATTCTGAAACCCATCAATATGACGGTGTTACGACAGCGCGTTTCGCGGGTTTTGCACGCCGGTAATGTTGACCGCCACATTCATCAGCTGTCCTACTACGACCATCTCACTTCCCTGCCCAACCGCACATTCTTCGTGGAGCGCGGTAAAAACCTGCTGAAAAACGCCCGCGAACACAACACCAGCGTGGCGGTTGTATTTCTGGACCTGGACCGGTTCAAAATTGTCAACGACACCCAAGGCCACGACGCCGGCGATCTGCTGCTAAAAACCTTCGCCAAGCGGCTGGAAAGTTCGGTGCGTTCGGCTGACCTGGTGTCTCGCCTTAGCGGCGACGAGTTCACTGTGGCATTGAACAATATCAAATCGCGCGAGGACGCCGCTACGGTGGCCTATAAAATCCTCGCCGCAATGAAGGATCCTTTTACCTTCATGGAGCAGCAGGTCTATATCTCCACCAGCATTGGCATTTCGCTGTTCCCGGAAGATGGCGAAACCATCAATGAGTTGATGAGGCAGGCGGATACCGCCATGTCCCGCGCCAAGGACAAGGGTGGCAATTGTTTCGAATTTTACCAGGCGGGAATGGAACTCGAGATCACCCGTCAGATCGAGTTGGACGTGGAAATTCGCGAAGCCCTGGAGCAGGACGAATTCGTTCTTTACTATCAACCGCAAGTGGACTTGGCAGATGGTTCCCTGACCGGCCTGGAAGCACTGATCCGCTGGCAGCACCCGACCCGCGGTTTTCTGCCGCCCAGCGAATTCATTCCCTTCGCGGAAAAATCCGATTTAATCACCAAAATTGGCGACTGGGTAATGCACCAGGCTTGCATTCAGTTGCGTGCCTGGCTGGATGCCGGACTGGATCCGGTGCCCATAGCGGTTAATGTTTCCGGTGGGGAACTGGGCGATTCCGTATTGCTGAGCAAGGTTAAGAGCAATTTGCAGGAAACCAATATTCCCGCGCGCTTGTTAAAACTGGAGATTACCGAGGACACCCTCGCTGGCGGCAATGATTACACCGCCCAACACCTTGGGGAATTGCGCAATCTCGGCATTACGCTCGCCATCGACGATTTTGGTACCGGCTATTCATCCTTGAGTTATCTGAAGTTGTTCCCAGTGGATACGCTAAAGATCGACCGCAGCTTTATCAAGGATCTTCCCGGCGATGCCAACAGTGCCGCCATTATTTCCGGCATTATCGCGCTGGGCCACAGCCTTAAGTTGACCATTATTGCCGAAGGGGTGGAAACACAAGAGCAGAAGGAGCTGCTGCAACGGGAAGGTTGTGACATTATGCAAGGTTATTTGCTCAGCAAGCCCCTGCCGGTCAAGGATTTGGAACAGTGGATCGTTGATCACGGGGTACATCCGGGCTTCGTTGCCCCCGCCAAGCCGGGTTCCACTACGGGATCTCGTCGAACTCGGCACCTTCCTTAACGGGCACCATCAGATCTTCCTTGGAAATGTGCATGGCCAGCATCACGTTGGCCGCCACGTAGATGGAGGAATAGGTACCCACCAACACGCCGATAATCAGCGCCACGGAAAAGCCCCGAATCACCTCGCCGCCAAAGAAAAACAACGCAACCAACACCAGCAAGGTGGTCAATGAGGTTACCACGGTGCGACCTACTGTTTGATTGAGGGAAATATTGATTGTTTCGACTGGACCGCTCTTGCGAATCTTTCTGAAGTTTTGCCGAATCC
>JBBDIU010000004.1:0-9051 GCA_040880205.1 Cellvibrionaceae bacterium | reverse complement strand
CTGAACGCTTCAGGTCACGCAGAGACGTATTGGTATTATTCAGAGGCTCCCAAGTTAATAGTTCAGCGCTCAAAGTAGGTGTAGCCGCGCAGGCTTTCGCTAAAGGCCTGCAACATGTCCTTTCGGGCGGCGGCGGATATCTTGCCGCTGCGCACCGCGCGCTCGGCGGTTTTGCGAAATTTTTCCAACATATCCTGAGGGTTGTATTCCACGTAACTTAACACGTCGGCAATACAGTCGCCCTGGAACTCGCGAATAAATTCAAAGTGGCCATCTTCCTCTATCCGCACGCTGACCACGTTGGTGTCGCCAAATAAATTGTGCAAATCCCCGAGCGTTTCCTGGTAGGCGCCCACCAGGAATACGGCCAAGTGGTACTCTTCGTCTTCACTGACCTGATGCAGCGGCAAGGTCGACAGTTGCCCATTGGGATGGGCGAAGCGGTCGATCTTACCATCGCAATCGCAAGTCAGGTCGGCGAGAATTGCCTGGCGGGTAGGCTTCTCTGTCAGGCGTTCAATGGGCATGATGGGAAACAGTTGATCGATAGCCCAGATATCCGGCAGGGATTGAAACACACTGAAGTTACCGTAGTACACGTCGCACAAAAGCTCAGGCAATGCTTCCAGTTCCGGCGATACACGGCGCGCTTGCGGCAGCAACTGAGCAATCTTGTAAAGCACCGCGCGGCAATACTTGTCCGCCAAAGCCCGGTGGCGAAGATTCATCTGGCCGTGACGAAATAGTTCGTAGACTTCATCCCGGTAGTAGAGCGCGTCGTTGAAGGCCTCTTGCAGGTTGCTGGGTTTTACCGTGTTCAACACCGCCGCCAGATTGGCAATGAATTCGTGTGCATCCTCGGGCGGTTCGGCCGGTAAATTGGCGGGCTCGGGCTTTCGCACGTCGAGTACGTTGAACAATAGCAACGAGGAATAGGCGATAGTGGCGCGACCGGATTCGGTAACGATAACCGGGTGAGGAACATCCTGGGAATCCAAGGTTTCACAGACCGCTTCCACGATGTCGACACAGTACTCGTCCAAGCGGTAGTTCATGCTGTGGGTGCTGTTGGAACGGGTGCCGTCGTAGTCCACCGCCAAACCGCCACCCAAGTCCAGATAGCCCATGGGCGCGCCCTCTTCCACCAGGCTTACGTAGTAACGACAGGCTTCCAGCACGCCCAGGCGGATGTTCCGAATGTTGGGAATTTGCGAACCCAAGTGCGCATGCAACAATTGCAAACAGTCGAGCATGTCGGCGGCTTTTAGCTGGTCGACCACATCAATCAACTGCGAGGGAGTCAAGCCGAAAATGCTCTGATCGCCACTATCCGCCGCCCAGTGGCCATCCACTTTTGCCGACAACTTCATGCGCGCGCCGATCAGCGGGCGAATGCCCAGAGCGCGGCTGCGTTCGAGGATGGTTGGAATTTCCGCCGGCGTTTCCGCAACGAAAAAGCAACGCACACCCATTTGCACGGCGTACAAACCCAGCTCAATGAATTCCGCATCCTTGTAGCCGTTGCAGATAATCAGACTGTCAGGATCTTCCAACTGGGATAAAGCGATGATCAGTTCCGCCTTGCTGCCGGCTTCCAGTCCGTGATGATAACGGGCGCCGAAGGAGGCGATCTCCTCGATCACGTGAAACTGTTGGTTTACCTTAATGGGGAATACGCCGCGGTATTCGTTTCGGTAGCCCACCGAAGCGATGGCCTTGGCGAAGGCTTCATTGAGCTGAGTAATCCGGTGGTCCAACAGGTTTTCAATGCGCAACACCACCGGCATTTCCAGGCCACGCTCCTTCATACCCTGGACAATGGATAACAAAGGCACTGATACGGTTTTGTCGCCGAAGGGCACCATTACCGCCACCAGCCCGTCGTCGTTGACGCCAAAGTAATCGGCACCCCACTCGCGAATACCGTATAGCTCCGCGCTGGCGGCGGCCGACCACTGTGCTTCGTTGGCATCGGCAAAGGCGGAGAAGGTCCGGGGATCGCCCGGATGCCCCGAAGGCGTTGCTGGAGGCGTTCCTGAAGGCTTTGCTGAAGGCTTACCGCCGGGTGGCGAATCGGAGGATGTAGTCATGGCTCGTGCTTACTCCTGCGACCTGGCTTTCAGCCAGGATTGGTCCGAAAACTCGCCTCTCGTAAAACTTCCCGAGATTCGTATTTGAATGCGCGCTGCCCACGGTGTCATTTAGGGCCGCGCATTGTACTCCCATTTCGCCGACCGGGTAATCCTGTTGGCCAGGAGTCGCGAAACAACCCGGGGGCAGAAACCGCGCTGGAGTTAAGCCGCCAGCGCGGTACAATGTCGCGCGATCAAAGACCCCCGAGCCAGCCTATTCAACGTGGGACACATGTCAATGCCGAATCAATCGTCACGCCCAACGGGACCCGCGGACCCCGCCGATTCCTCCCTGGACAGCGAAGGGACGACTCACTTCGGCTTTCAACGGGTCCGGGCGGACGAAAAAGCGGGCAAAGTCGCCGGGGTCTTTCATTCCGTGGCCTCCCGTTACGACGTAATGAATGATCTCATGTCCGGCGGCGTCCACCGTTTATGGAAGCGCTTCGCCGTGGAAGTGGCAGCACCCCGCCCGGGCCAGACCATCTTGGACATTGCCGGTGGTACCGGCGACCTCAGCATCGCCTTCGCTCGGCTGGTAGGCCCCCAGGGTCAAGTGGTATTGGCGGATATCAATGAATCCATGTTGCGCGTGGGCCGCGATCGCCTGATCGACAAGGGCGTCACGGGCAATGTTCAATTCCTGCAAACCGACGCCCAGGCCCTGCCCTTCGCGGACAACAGCTTCGACTGTATTACCATTGCCTTTGGCCTGCGCAATGTAACCGACAAGGACAAGGCTCTGGCCTCCATGCAGCGCATTCTCAAGCCGGGCGGGCGCCTGCTGGTATTGGAATTTTCCAAGCCCCGAAGCACGCTGCTGGGCAAGTTTTACGATGCCTACTCGTTTTCCGTTCTGCCGCGCATGGGAAAACTGGTGGCCAACGACGCGGACAGTTACCGTTACCTGGCCGAATCCATTCGCATGCATCCCGATCAGGATACCTTGCAGGCCATGATGGAAAACGCCGGCTTGGCCAATTGCGAGTATTTCAATCTGACCGGCGGCATTGTGGCCTTGCACAAAGGCATCAAACCCTGATGCTCGATCCGACCTTGCACACGGCCCTCTGCGCCGCCCTGGAATCCGCGATCAATGCGGCGTTGCGCTACGATCCCGGCTCCCGCCAGGCGCTGGGCAAGCTCGACGGCCAGGTGCTGGCCGTGGAAACAACCCAGCCATCGGCCACCTTTTACCTGATACCCCGGCTCGATAGTCCCGAAACCGAAAGCCTGGGGGTGCAAAGCTATTGGGAAGGCGAGGTCAGCGCGCGCTTGAAAGGTTCGCCCCCGGCACTCGCCAGCTTGCTCAAATCCGAGGGCTTGAATCTGGCGGAGGCCGGGGTGGAAGTGTTCGGCAATACCGGCCTGCTGATCGAATGGCAAAGGATTGCCCGCAACCTGGACATCGACTGGGAAGAAGCGATCAGCCAGATTTTGGGCGATGTCGTCGGTCACGAAGCAGCAACCAGGCTACGCGGTTTCTCCGCCTGGCTGGATGGTCGCAAGGCCACCTTCGAGCGCCTGCTGGGCGAATACCTCAGCGAGGAGCTGAAAGCCACGCCGGCTCGGGCCGAACTGGAAAAATACTACCGCGACGTGGATCAGCTGCGCCTGGCGACGGATCGGCTGGTGGCACGAATTGATGCGCTGGCCGCGCGCCAAGCGGATTGAGAGTGCCCGTGTCTGTTTTCGTTCGCCTAATCCAAATCCTCCGTATCGCGCTCAGGCACCGCCTGGATACCTTCTTTGCCGGCCGCCCCCTGCCCTGGCTGGTGCGGGCGCTGTTGCTGCCGGTCCGGCTGCTGCCCGCTCCCAAAAAACCGCGCGGCCTGCGCCTGCGGCTCGCCTGTGAGGACTTGGGTCCTATCTTTATCAAATTCGGTCAGCTGCTGTCGACCCGACCCGATCTGATTCCGGCGGACATTGTCGAGGAACTGGACCACTTGCAGGACAACGTGCCGCCCTTTGCCAGCGATGAATTTTGCCGCATCGTGGAAACGGCGCTAGGTGACTCGGTCGATTCTTTATTTGCGACATTCGAACGCAAGCCCTTGGCCTCGGCCTCGGTGGCGCAAGTGCATGCGGCCACCCTGCACAGCGGCGAGGCCGTAGTGGTCAAGGTGATCCGCCCAAGCATAGAACACACTATCGCCAAGGACATTTCCCTGATGGCGGCGCTGGCCCGCTGGCTGGGAACCGCATTGCCCGAAGGGCGGCGGCTGCGGCCGGTGGAAGTCGTTGAAGAATACCGCCACACCATTACCAATGAGCTGAATCTGCAGCGCGAAGCGGCCAATGCCTCGCAACTGCGCCGCAACTTTTCCCAATCGTCGCTGCTTTACGTACCCCAGGTGTATTGGCCCATGGTGCGCGACAACGTCATGGTTATGGAGCGTATTCACGGCGTCCCGGTGACTGATCTGGACACCTTGCGGGCCAAGGGCGCTGACTTGAAGCTGCTGGCCGAACGGGGGGTGGAAATATTTTTCTCCCAGGTGTTCGAGCACAACTTCTTCCACGCCGACATGCACCCCGGCAATATCTTCGTGGACTGCACGGAAGCCCTCGACCCGAGCTATATCGCGGTGGATATGGCCATTGTCAGCTCCCTGAGCCAGGAGGATCAGTATTATCTGGCCCGCAACCTGTTGGCCATGTTTCGGCGCGACTACCGCATGGTGGCCGAGCTGCACGTTATCAGTGGCTGGGTACGGGACGACACCAACATCAACGAATTCGAAGGGGCGATCCGCAGCGTTTGCGAACCCCTGTTCGAACGGCCGCTGAAGGACATTTCCTTCGGCCGGGTACTGATCAGCCTGTTTCAGACCGCGCGGGACTTCGACATGCGGGTTCAGCCGCAACTGGTATTGCTGCAAAAAACCCTGCTAAACATCGAAGGCCTGGGGCGGCAGCTTTACCCCGAGCTGGACTTGTGGAACACCGCCCACCCCTACCTGGAACGCTGGCTGAAACGCCGATTTCACCCCAAGGCCCTGGCCGCGCAGCTACAACGCTACGGGCCGGAATGGCTGGAGAAATTCCCCCAGATACCCAACCTGATCTTCAACGGCTTGCAGCAGGTCAACCATCTGGACGACATGACGCGGGACCTCAACCAACAAATCGGTCAACAACAGCGCCAAGCCGAGCGAAGCCGTCGACGCGGCTGGATCGGCGGCGCCGCGCTCGGCACTGGCGTCGCCCTCGGTTGGTCGCAGCTCCTGCACCTTCAGCAACTTCCCACCATTAGTGTTGTCTTGCTGGCCATTGGCGCATTGGCGCTGCTATTGCGGTAGAATTCGCCCTCCACGCACTGGCCAACGGAACTCTCGTGAGCGACAAATCCACCAAGTCGGACCCAGCCGCCAGCTTTCTGGATGCCATTCAATGGAACGGCGATGGCCTGGTACCCGCCATCGCCCAGGATGCCGGCACCGGCCGCATTTTGATGATGGCCTGGATGAATCGGGAGGCACTGGCGCTGACGGTGGAAGAGGGGCGCGCTATCTACTGGTCCCGCTCACGGTGTAAACTATGGCGCAAGGGGGAAAGTTCCGGCCACGTTCAGCAAGTGAAGGAAATCCAACTGGATTGCGACGCCGATGTCGTGGTTCTGCAAGTAGAGCAGCTGGGCGACATTGCCTGCCACACGGGCCGCCGCTCATGTTTTTTCCGCGTGCTGCGGGAAGGCCAATGGGAAACAGTCGAGCCAGTACTTAAAGCGCCGGAAGATATTTACCATTGACGCGCACACTTTCAACACAAGGTCGGCACACATTCGATGAACGATATTCTTGCGGAACTGAACGCGTTGCTTGAAGCGCGCAAACGCGACGGTGATGACGGCACCTCCTATGTGGCCAGTCTGCACAAAAAGGGCTTGAACAAGATTCTCGAAAAGCTGGGCGAGGAATGCACTGAAACCATATTGGCCGCCAAGGATGCCGAGCACAGCGGTGACCGAAGCCAGCTTATTTCCGAAACCGCCGACCTGTGGTTTCACTCGATGGTGATGCTATCCCATCTGGGGGAGTCATCCGAGGCAGTTCTAGCGGAATTGCAACGGCGCTTCGGCCAATCCGGGATTGAAGAGAAAGCATCCCGGAGCAAGTAACTGTCGGGCGACGAAACGCCTGGCGAGATTAATGCGGAGTAAGGGTTATGGGCATAGGCGGTATAAGTATCTGGCAACTGCTGATCGTACTCGCGATCGTGGTGCTGATTTTCGGCACCAAGCGGTTGCGCAATATTGGCGGCGACCTGGGTGGCGCCATCAAGAGCTTTAAAAAAGGCATTAAAGACGAAGATGAACCTGGTAACGTCGAGGACAAAACCGACGATCACGACCAGGAAAACGTCGCAGCCGGGGAAGCGGAAAAAGTCGATCGGGAAAAATAATCCGTGTTTGACATCGGCTTTACCGAAATTCTTGTGATTGCAACGATCACCTTACTGGTGATTGGGCCCGAGCGCCTGCCCGAAACCGTGCGCACTGTCAGCCTGTGGATTGGCCGTTTCAAACGCAGCCTGCGAGAAACGCGTCGCGAAATTGAACAACACATTGGCGCCGACGATATTCGCCGGGAACTCCATAACGAAGAAGTCATGAAAAGCCTGGAGAAGATTCGCACGGAAGTCAGCAGCACCCTGGACGAGGTTGACCCGGACAAGGAACTCTACCCCCCGGGCCACCACGATCACGACCCCAACAATGACATTGACGATGAGCTCGGCTATTTAGCAGATTCTCCAAGCGCCAAAGTTGCCGAGCAAGCCGACCCTAAATCGGCTGCTGCATCCTCCGCAAAGGATTCGGCCACCAGCAAGGAAGAAACTCAAAGTACTCAAGAGACTTCCCGCAATTCGACCGCAGGCAAGAATCAGTAGCCGCCGATGAGTGATCCCACCGACGAAAAACAAAGCAACGACGTTGAGCTGCCGCTGATTCAACATTTGAAGGAGCTGCGCGATCGTTTGTTGCGCTGCCTGTTTGCGGTATTCGCGATTTTTCTATCGCTGGTCTATTTTGCCCCGGAAATCTACACCTTCGTCGCAACGCCCATGCAAAAGGTGTTGCCGGAAGGGGCGCAGATGATCGCCTTTGAAGTAGCCTCGCCCTTCCTCACACCGTTTAAACTGACGCTCTACGTGTCCTTCTTTCTGGCAATGCCAATTATTCTTCACCAGGTCTGGAGCTTTATCGCCCCCGCACTCTATCGCAAGGAAAAACGGGTGGCCATTCCCCTGTTTATATCCAGCGTCATATTGTTTTACGCGGGTGTCGCCTTTGCCTATGTGGTGGTTTTTCCATTGATATTCGGCTTTTTCACCAGCGTCGCCCCGGGCGGCATCCAGGTCTCGCCGGACATCGCCTCCTATCTGAGCTTTGTGCTCACGGTGTCTTTTGCCTTTGGCCTCGCCTTTGAAACGCCGGTTGCTACGGTCCTGTTGATCTGGGCGGGAATAGTCAGTCCGGAGACGCTGGCCCAAAAGCGTCCCTATGTGTTCATCGGCTGTTTTGTCATCGGCATGGTGCTGACGCCGCCCGACATCATTTCACAGACCCTGCTCGCCGTACCCATGTGGCTATTGTTCGAGCTAGGGGTGTTCTTCGGACGCTGGGTCAATCCCATGGAAAAATCAGATAGCCGGGAGGCTACCTGATGATGGGCATTAGTGTTGGAAGCAATAGGGGACGGCAGTAAACGCCTCGCTCAGGCGAGAATAATCAGTACCCAACCCAAAACCGCCGCCAGTATCGCTTCGTGGGCCTTGGGCCAGCGGAACAAGCCGTAAAGATAGGCCAGCGGCGGCAGAAACAGTGAACACAGGCCCCAGGTCATATCTTCTGTAAACGACGTAATTATCAGCATGATCCAGCTGGCCAATAACAAGGCACCGCCGAACGTAATCAATGCAGCTGAAACAGGTTCCATCAAACTCTCCTCGAAAACTCACTACCCAGCCCGGCTATGCCGTGGCGCGCGCCAGATTGGGCGAAAAAAACGAGCGCGCATTCTAGCAAGGTCTCGCGCGGAAATTAAGCACCACTATTGTTGGGTTCGGCTAATGTCGTCATTTGGGAAGCGCTCTCTACAGAGCGGGATGGAACGGCTAAGTCTTCAGCAGAAAGGTTACGGGTCCGTCGTTGGTCAGCGATACCTGCATGTCGGCGGCGAAGCGACCGCTGGCGGCCTGGATCCCCCCGCAGGCCTGCACTTTTTCCACGAACATATTGTAAAGGCGCTCCGCTTCCACCGGCGCGACAGCGGCGGAAAAGCCGGGACGCAGCCCCTTGCGCGTATCCGCGGCCAGGGTGAACTGGGAAATCGTGAGAAGGCCGCCTCCAATGTCCAGCAGGCTGAGATTCATTCTACCGGCAGGGTCGGCGAATATCCGATAGTTGAGCACCTTGTGCAGCAGCTTGTCGAGATTCTCCTCGCTATCACCCTGCTCCACCGCCAGCAATAAGACAATGCCACGGCTGATCGCGCCCACCCGCTGACCGTCGATTCTCACCTCGGCCTGGGAAACGCGTTGGATAAGTCCGCGCATGGTAGTCGCCTTCTTTCTCACAAACTTGGGGAGGCATTATATGGGAATGAGGTGTGAGAATGTGAGACGAAAGTGAATGGTGAATGGTGAAATTAATTCGGACATAAGCACGATGCAGCTTTGCGCGGCTGAGCGGGTGCTGTTTCGGAGTGAATAGGTGCAGGACAGCAACGGGACGGGGCCATGGATGGCCCCATTGAACGGAGAAACAGTACCCGTTCAGCCGTGCAATGCGGGAATCAAACGCGTGAATAATTTTGGAGTCGTTCGATGCATGTTGCGGCCCGCCTAAGCCGGGGGGACAATCCTTCAAGAAACGCTGTGAATACATCCTTGTACGCTCTGCGTCGGCATCCAT
>JBBDIU010000003.1:0-9194 GCA_040880205.1 Cellvibrionaceae bacterium | reverse complement strand
CTGTAAACAGTAAATAGCACCGTCATAATTATATATATATGCTCAACGAGCCGTATCATCGCTACCTCTCAATATAGCCAAGCCAAATCCTGTTTTCCCATATCCATTACCGTTGTAGAGCATGTATCGTCTTCCGTCATGATCAAAAACAAACGGATACTCAATCATGTCTGAGTCCCATCCGGAGGTCGATACGTCTATATCACAGTCTTCATCAAGTCTCTTCCATTGTCGGCCATCAGCTGATTCCGCATAACCAATTCTGTACTTGTCGCCTCGGTACGAGTACCACATTTTCCATAAGTCCTTATCCCGAATTAAAGATGGCCTCGAAATTGCGTATTCTGTCTCATCTGCGTAGTCTATAGCAACGATGCCCTCACGACTCCAATGAATGCCATCCCTCGACTCCGCATATTTGATATGGTATCGGTGTTCTGGAGTTTCGTGTCTAATCCTCCAGCCAGTACAGGACAGATACCACATCCTCCATTTGTCATCACCGGGTACGACACAGCAACTCGCGACGAAATGAGGTTCATCCATCGTACGGTCCAGGATCGGTCCGTGGGCGTACCGGTCAAACGCGTTCCCCCCGGTGCTAACAGACAAACCAATAGCGTTCCTGAAAGGAACAGTCACCCCGAGATTCCACCCAATGTAGTAAAGAAATCTCTTTCCCTTGTGAGAAACAAGCCAGGTAGCCATTGCGCCGCTGTCGTCGAACTCGCCCAGATAGCCAGGGCTCAATACCGGCTTCCTTGATAACTCGAGTATTGCCTGCGGTCGAGTTATGTCAATTAGTACGTAGCCTGTATAACTTCTATTGTTTTTATCTCTAGAACTAAAATAGATCCTAAAAAGATCTTCGCTAATATGCTCTGCGATTGGGACGGCCGCATGAGACTGCATCCAGTCTCTCTCACCGGCAGGCGAAAAAATGAGGCCGAGCTTATCCCAGCACTGCTTCATATGTTCCTCAACTTAGAGCTGGGTACTTTTGCGCGCTCGGTTGCCGAGCCTATATAGACGCTTTCGGCATCCGCATCGCCAAGCAGCAGAACACCTGCGCCGACCACGCAGCGGTCTCCAACCTCAATGTGGTCACGCAGCGTAGCATTTACCCCAACAAAGCATTGCTCACCAATTTCAACGCCCCCGGATACAACCACATGGGAGGCAATGAAGGTGTGGTCCTTGATGGTAGAGTGATGACCAATGTGGTTGCCACTCCACAAAGTTACATTATTGCCTATCTCTACAAATGGCTGGATGGTGTTGTCTTCCAGAATGAAGCAATTTTCACCAATTTTTCCCTGGTTCAGTACAGTAGCGTGGGAGCTGATGTAGCTCGCCATGTGATAGCCAAGCGTCTTAGCGTCAAGGTATTTAGTCCTTCGAACCGCATTGAGTTTGGAGTAGCTCAGTGCCACGAAGAAGCTGAATTCGCCAGGCGGATATTTTTCTTCAATGCCTTCAAATGGAAAAACAGGCAAGCCACAAAACTCCGATTCTTCGATATGGCTAGCGTCAACTGTAAATGCAACCACTTCGTAATTTGAATCCGTGCTGAAGTAGAAATGTGCGAGCTGAGCGATATCGCCTGCGCCAAAGATAATCAGCTTTTTTTGCATTAGAATTTCCTTACCAGAATAGTAAATTCGTAAAGCCCATAGTCGTGGAGGAGGGCAACCTGGCGCGAATACCGTCGTTTGCAGAGGTCGAACAATTTGCAGGGGTCGGCGTAGTAAAGGTAATCGCGTTTTTTATCTACATCGGAATACGCGGTTAGGCAGTTGAAAGCGAACCCATGCCGACTCGTTGTGTTCAATACATCAAGAGTGGTTTTGAGGTGCTCGAACCACTCTACGTCGCTTCTGCCCACGCGAACATTGAAGATGCCACTGGCGATACCATAATCTGCATCAGTGTCAGGTTCGGTGGCAGCAATGAATCGGGCTTTCGAAACCGTTTTGTGGCGCACGTGAGCTGAGCGCACCATGTCTTCTGATACATCGATTCCTAGATAGTCAGATATCGTGTGTCTGGATGTAAGGTAGTCCAGCAGTGCTCCATAGCCGCAACCGAGATCGTTGATAGAAAAACTTTCTTCTGCGTTTTGAATAATTCTGCAAAGCTGTTCAAAACGAAGGACTTGGCTATCTATTCCATTCCAGTCAACGCCACGGGGCGTTTCGCCATGCTCAGCCAGTTTTCCGGAGTAGTAATTGGCAACCTCAACGAGTAAATCGGCCTTACTGTTTTCCATAAATCTGTCTCACGATTGTGTAAGGGCGCTGCTTTGTCTCCGAAAAAATCTTTGAAAGATAAATGCCGACAACGCCAATGAATGAAATGACCATGCCCCCGAGCAACCAGATGGAAGCCATAACGGATGTCCAGCCACTTAGAGGTGTTGCCAGGAAAAGCCAATGAATGATCAAGTAACTGATGTAAAGTAAGGCGAACAACGATATCGCCACGCCAATATAAAAGATGCTGACCAATGGAGCGTTACTAAACGACGTCACCGAGTTGACTAAGAGCGACGTTTTTCGGCGTAAGGTATAGGTGGTTTCGCTTGTGCTGTGCTTTATTACCTTGCGAGGAGATTGTGTAAAGCCGGTAATTTGCCAAAGGCCAGCCATAAACACCTCTCTTTCCTGATGTTTCAACAATGCTTCCGCATAGCGTCGTGACATCAAGCGTGCGGTGACAACATTTTCCGGGAGCGCGAAACCAGTAAGGAGTTTGAAAAGCTGATAGAACCACTGTCCACTCCAGCGTTCGAACCAATTTCCTTTTCTTTTCTCTTGAACGCCATAGACCACATCACAGGATTCCCGGTCCATCTGTGCGGCGAAGCTTAACAACCACTCCGGCTCCTCCTCGAGATCGCTATCGATCAAAAAGATACGCTGCCCCTTGGCGTGCGCCAAGCCGGTCATCATCGCTTTGTGATGGCCAAAGTTCCGAGACAAATCCACGACCACAATGTGAGGGTCCTTCTGGGTGAGCTCGACAGCGAGATCCAGGCTGTTATCCGGTGAGCCATCGTTGACGAATACGATTTCGTAATCGTCTTGCACCAATTGTTGTGCAGCGGCGCTGGCCCTTTCATAAAACTCGTTGATGTAGGCGGCAGACTGGTAAAGGGTTGCAACGATAGACAGTTTCATCCAGCGTACCTCATGAAGCGTGGTGAGTCCTTGCCGCAATTAAACAGCAGATCGAGAATGGTGACGCCATGCGTGAATTCGCCCCACAGTTGCGGATATTCCAAATACCCAGTGTAGTCAAACCAAGCGAGCTTGATGCCTCGCTCCTCGAAAACCTGCGCGTCCACATAGTCTTTTGCCGCTGGCCCGGAGATGTACTCGGTGCCATCCGCTTGGGCGCACAGGTCGGCGAGGCGCTCGGTCTTTCCTTCTACCAGGTCGTAGTCCCATGAGTTGGATATCACCGTTTGGATCGAGAGGTAGTTGCAGATGGCCTTGATGAATCGGCGATTTAGTAGCGAAAGATTGCTGGGGCGATCGCTCAGGTAGAGCGGCTCCAGCCACTCGGCGACTTCCTTGAAATGTGGAGCGCGACGATAGTTTTGCAGCAGGGTTTTCCAGTGAGCCTCGGCCCACTCCGTGCCATCGATCTCGGTTTCACGGATTTTCTGGTGATACTTGCCTTTAACGCGTACCGGAATTGTGAGCCACTGAACGCCTTGAGGGGTTTTGATTTGATTGCGGTTGCGCCAATCGCGCCGGGTGTACTGCATGTCGTCATAGAGGATGAACTCATCGACGGCGGCAATCATGTCGAAATAGCCCTTCCACGGAATGTAGTTGGACTGGACGATGGCTACCTTTTTCATTGCACTTCCTTTTCACGCAGGGCTTGGCAGGCTGTCAATGTTTGGGTCGGCGCTATTGGCTTATAAAACTCCTGGATGCGGCTCGGATAACCGCCTGCCCCTTCCGCGGTCGACCAGGCACCGACTTGTTCGTATCGTTCTGGAAAGGCCGCTCCCAAACGGGACATGAGTTCGGTGGGAATGCTGCGCGGGCCATCGGGTTCGAACAGCACCCAGGCCATTGCAATCTGCTCACAAGGCGTGCGGCTCAATGCTGCTTTGGCAAGGTTCAGACTGCCGGGGTAACCGCCAATTGTCCAGGCCTGACCAATGCTTTCAGCCCCTAATGCGTAAAGTATTCCAGGAGACTGGCCGGATAGATCGATCATCGGTGTAGCTGGCTCAAAGCCGGCATCTCGAGCCGTTGTGAGTGCGCGATCTATATAAGTTGCATAACTGGCCGACAATATCAGGGTGGATTTTTGGGTGCCGATTTCCTGGGCGGTGTCGTTGAGCCGGAGAGGTTGTGGTTGGCGATAGGGTTGCTCGAACGCTGTTTGCAAGAGAGTGGCGGTGACGGCCTGAGCCGCAAGTACCAGCGGCAGGGCAAACGACCAGCTTGCACGTTCACGAACCATTGGCCCCAGCAGGGTTAGGCCAGCGAGCAGCCAAAAGATAGCCGCTGAACTTCCCGCTAGCCAGTAATTATTACCCGTTCCGAACGCATAGATGTGGGGCATCACCAGAAACAGACCCGCAACCGCCCATTGAGATGCGGTAATACTTTTAAATGTCTCGATACGGCTGGATATTCGCCCAGTCAGCAATCCGGCAAATACCACACCGAAAATCAGCAGCCCCTGAAAGTATCCAAGTCCTGCGACTTTATGAGTCTCGCCAATAGTCAGTAATGCAATCAGTGCAAAAAACATAAAACATACCGGCAGGGAGACGAGTAGACCTTTCGTTTTTTCAGTCCACGCACCCCATGCGGCAAGAAATGATGCTGCAAGAACGAAAAGAATGGCTAGCTTGGCGTCTTTGCCGAGCTGGAAGTCATCGATACGCAGGATATGAGTCAAGGTGTGGCCGCCGCCAAGAAGTTGACCAAGTTCCATCCCTTTTTGGAGGCGTTGCACAAAGCCCGTTATGGAGCCGTCAATCAGTAGCGCACTTGCCAGAAGAAGCACAATGGCACTCGACGCCGCAAGCAAAAGCAGTCGAATTGAAAACTTGCGCGAGAACAGGAGGCAGCTGAAAACACCAACAGCCAGTGCAAGTGCCGTGCTTGGCTTGGCCATGAAGGCCAGCCAGCCTCCGACCCCGATGATAATCCAGCCGCAAACGCTTTTGCGGGTTATGACTCTTTCAGCCAGAAGTAAGCCGATGCCGGTGATCAGCAAGGCCTGTAGCGCCAGACTGTTGTAGCTCGGCGTGAGTAACCACGTGTCGAAGAGGATGAAGGCGCTGGTCGCCAACCCTGCCGCAGCCGTATGCAGGACAATACGCTTTTCTCTGGACTCGGGCGCAAGCGAAGTCAAGAAGGTGTAAGCCAAACCCCAGGCAAGACCGAAGGTGATTAACATGTTGGCCTGCCGAAGGGCGGCAATATCGCCGCCCAGCAGCCTATAAAGCGGATGGTAGACAAAACCAAATTGCGTGGTCGAAAAATCATAGATGAACGGATTCGATATCCATACCAAATAAAAGCTTTCATCGGTAAAGTCGATGCCGTAGGCGCTGTATTTGAGAATCCAGCCCAGAACCAAGAGTGTTCCCATTGTGGAGAGCGCAATCATCACATACTGCGACGTTGCAATCACGGGATCCTGATTCTTCTCACTTGGGGCCATTTGCGCTCTCATCACTCAAAAAGCGTTAGAGTTTACTCGCTGGCGTTGGCAAAGTCAGCCAGGCGAGGCGAATGGTCAGGGTGGCTGGCCAGTATAACTACCCCTGTTGCCAAATGCTGGCCGCATTTGGGAATCCGCAGGTTACGAGTCATCCGAGATGCGCCTGTACCGTGGAGGGAGCGCACCTGCTTGGCTTAGCTCCCGAACACGGGGTTCAACCGCGCTTGAGATCCGTTCTGCTATCGCAACGCCTTCGGGACCGCGCAGGCCCAGTTCCTTTGCCGCGCGGGCCGCATCTTCCAGGCGAGGCAAGTAGGGAGAGTCATTCCAGTTTAATTGTGAAAACTCGCCACTCGCAGGAGAAGGAACAACGTCGTAAATGGGTGACAAGCGAACATTGTCTTTTTCGATGAGAAACGCGAAGTTGCGAAGATGGTCATCGGTATTATTCAGCGCTGAATTAAGCATGGCGTGCCCGCAGAGTTGCTCAATGTCGGTCTTGGCTTTGGTGCTGTATCGCCTAACCAGTTTGGCAATGTCCTGGTAGGACGCGTGCAGCGGATCCTCTTGAGTATCCTTGACTTTGAGCAAGCTGTTGACGCTTACCACATGCCGCCTGTGCCCTTCAGGGGTGATATCAAAACGCTCGACCAGCAGTGCCTGGCGTTTATTTATGGTGGTTATTCTACTATCAGGCGCGGATAAGCCCGCGGTTTTGGCGATTTGGAGGGCTAGATGTTCTGCTTCCACGATATTGTAGTCGTCGGTTGTCCGGGAGAACTTCGCAATCCAATAGCGATCATCGCGAACCAAGGCTTTGGGGCGTGCGCCGCCGACCCCCGAGGACCCGGCCAGGCGAAGCACATCCAGGTCCGTGTCTTTTTCCTGGCTTTTCTCCAATCTGTCGGCGGATTCCCAACTCGACCCTAGTCGAGCCATGTCGATGCCGTTGCCAAACTCGGGAGGCGGACTCCCGTCGTCAACGCAGGCAAAGCAGCCGATTGCACTGCTCGACGGGTGAGACAGAAAATCTGCGATCGTCGGTTGCCGGGAACCGAGCTGACGAGCGATGGATCGCGCGATCACCTTTCGCCCCCAGGTGTCCGGGAGCAGATTGTCGATAAACCCCGGAACACCACCGTCCACACAGGCGAATGCCACGATATCCGGCTTTAGATCCAGGCTGCCGGGAAGCAGCGGGATTGCCCGCGGATGCTTCAGATAGGGCTGGCTGTATTGGAACTCGGCGCGACTAAGCGTCCCGTTCGGTCGCAACTCAATGGCAAATTTGGCGGCTTCCAGTACCTCGCCCGCGAGATTGGCGTAAAGCGCGTACAACCGCTGGCTAGGTGCCATGCCCGGAACCTCCCTTCGACTTGGCTAGCATCGTGGCCAGCAAGCCGGTCGGTTCATCGGAAGTGGTAAAGAGCTCGTTAAAGGATTTCAGGCAGCCAAGAATCGAAGCCGCCTCCAAGTAGTGTTTGAGCGACACGGACATATCGCCACGCTCCATCCGCTGGTAGGTGCGGCGGCTGACCCCGACTCGCACGGCCATGTCGTCCTGCGTATCCGCCGGGAAGCGGGCTTTGCGCATGGCGCGGAGTTGCTGGCCGATTGTTTGGGCTGTGGGTGCGGTGTCGGATTGCGTCATATTTAGCGTATTTAGCGATTATTACGTAATATATGGCGCTTTATAGTCAATTGCGCATTGACAGTCAACTCAGCGCTCCTTCCATGGCTGCCAGGTGTATGCGTTTTAAGTTAGCAACGCATTTGTTTCTTTTATTCTAAAATACCACTAATATGTTGCATATCTAACATCTATGCAGCTTTAATGTTGTTTTAGAGGGTCTATGGGCAGGATACATGAGCAACTGAGAGCGCGTCGCAAGGAACTAGGGCTTAGGCAGGAAGACATGCAGCTAGGCGTGGGTATGTCTCGCCAGCAGTACCAGCGACTGGAGGCGAAAGGAAACCCCAGACTCGACAATTTGGAGCTTGTTGCCAAGGGTTTAAAGATGGAGCTGATGCTTATTCCCAAGGAGAAGCTCATTCAGGTCAAGACTATTCTGGAAGGTCGCGAAACGGAAAAGCCGAAGAAAAGGCCACTCGCTGACGACCCTTGGGGAGATTTGCTGGAGGGTGATGAATGAGCTCGCAGGAGGAGGTCAGGGTTTTAAAGCTCACCTTGCATGGTGCCCTGGTAGGATACCTTTCGGGCTTTCAAGGTGGCCGCAACGTTCTGACCTTCGATGAATCTTTTAAGGCCGATTCTTCACGACCGACTTTTAGCCTCATCACCCACCCGGATTTTCCACATGCGCAAAAGCTGCTCTCCGAACCGTGGGCAAGGCGGCAAAGGCTACACCCAACCCTTTCCAATCTACTGCCAGAAGGCGCATTACGAGAGCTGCTTGCACAAGGTCTAAAAACGCACCCGGACAATGAGTTCAAGATTTTTTCGTACCTCGGTGGAGACTTGCCGGGTGCGCTGATCGCACTGCCGATGGAGCCGGATGAAATCCCCCGAGGTGTTCTGTCCCAGTATGGCCAGGTCAAACCCGTGAAACTTGAAGCGATGGATTCACCCAACCGGTTTTCCTTGGCGGGCATTCAAATTAAATTTTCCATGAAAGAAAAAGATGGCCGCTATCTAATTTCCCGCGAAGGTGAGTTGGGGAACTGGATTGTCAAAACGCCTTCTACGAAACACAAACACGTACCCCTCAATGAATACACCGCCATGACACTTGCAGCGCTTGCGGGTGTAAACATACCGGAGATCCGATTGGTGGAAATCGACAGGTTGGATAACCTTCCCCAGATCAATCTGCCGGATGAGCGATATGCCTTTGCCATCAGACGATTTGACCGCGAAGATGACCGACGAATACATATGGAGGACTTCGCGCAAGTTCTCGTCAAATATCCGCGGGAAAAATACGGCTCCGCGAGCTATGAACAGATCGGAAAAATTATCTACCAATACACCGGCGATGCGCTCGCCAATGCGCAGCAGTACGCACGGCGACTCCTGATTAATATCTTACTTGCCAACGGTGACGCCCACCTCAAAAACTGGACCTTGTTCTATCCGGATCGCGTTACGCCTGAGCTGTCGCCTGCTTATGACATTGTCACCACCAGTGTCTATATCGAAGGCGAACGGCAATATGCTTTGAATCTGGCAAGGACAAAAAACTGGTATGGAGTCCAGCTGTCACACTTCAAGCACTGGGCTGAGAAAGCTGGCATTCCCTGGCGTGCAATCAAGCCGCATCTCGCCGATACCATGGATAAAGCCCGGACACTCTGGCCTGTGGAGCTGGAAAACCTGCCGATGGATGAGGGGCATAAACGCTCGCTTAGAGCTCACTGGGGTAGGCTTCAGGATGATTTTAGAATAGTAACCTAGTGGACGATGGCGAGCAGGTTTAGAGTCATTCGGTGGGTGCCCAGACGGACATAAACATCCGGACTTGGGAGTTTTCGCT
>JBBDIU010000002.1:0-9244 GCA_040880205.1 Cellvibrionaceae bacterium | reverse complement strand
TGCACTTGCTCGACATAGAACCACTATGCCTTCACAAGTGCGCCTTGATTGCGGATCGCCCTGTAAGCCAGAGCCGCATTGGTATTATTCAGAGGCTCCCTAGATAAGAGTGTTGGCCCCTAACAACAGACTGCCAAACAATGCCACAAGTCCCAGGATTACCAGTAAACCATCGTGGGAGATAAGCGCCAAGCCAAATATGGCCAGGGCTATTCCGGTGGTGGTGTTGGCGAAGGGAATCAGCTCCAGCGGTGGCATAATCAAGGCAATGATGGCGCAGACAAAGGCGATCACGTAAACCGCAACGCCCGTGGTGAGGTATTCCGCTCGCGGGTAAATTAATCGGTCGATCCACGCGGCGGGCCGGTGCAGAAAATCAAGCGCCTTTATAAATTTTTTCCGCGATACCTGCCGGTTTAACAGCCATTGCGGCAGCCAGAAATGTTGATGCCCCGTCAGTAATTGTACAATCACAATAAACACCAAAACTGCGGTAAAGGTAGGTAGCCCGGGTATTCCGCTGAGCGGTGAGGCGGGAATTAATCCGCAGAGCAGCAAAATCGGTCCGAAGGAACGACGACCCACGGCATCCAACATGCCACCGATAGAGACACGATTATCCTCGCCAACAGTGGTTTTCAATCGGTCGAGTAGCTCTTGTAGGTTATGTACCTGCAAGTTATGTATCTGCTTCTCGGTTGCCAACCATAATCTCCCACTTCAATTCGCTTTGCTTTGAGCGGATCCACCCCAGCGCGCCAATACAGGGTGCACCAAACCTCAGTGTCGCCTGAATTGAGCCAAGCAGAAACCAGACCAAGGCTGATCGGAATCGAATATGGTTTAACGCGGCATTCGGGGTTCAAGGCTATGTGCATGTGGGCTCAGGACTAGGTACGTTGGGCTCAAGGCTATGTACATTTGGGCTCAAGGCTGTGTACTATTCGGGCTGAGTGTGTTTCAGCGCCGTGTTGTTATTCGTGCTGCAATTTAAATCAGGTATTGTGGAGAAGGGTATGTCGACATTGACGAGATTTGCATTTCTGGGGCTGAGCGCCGTTTTGCTCCTGGCTGGCTGCGAGCAGGAGGCAAAAACCGAGAGCGCAGCGCAAACGCAATCCGGCACGGGCCAGTCGGTCAGCTTATTGCGCGAGGTATCGCTCGACGTATACAAAAGCGAAACCTGTGGTTGCTGCCAGGAGTGGATTGACTATATGGAAGAGCAGGCCTTTGCGGTTACCACGTATCACCCAGTTGATTTGGCGGGGCAGAAGCAACAGCTCGGTATTGCGCCACAATATCAGTCGTGCCACACAGCAGTGTCGGCGGATGGTTATGTCTTTGAAGGGCACATTCCGGCCAAGCTGGTAACACGGTTCCTGGAAGAGAAACCCCAGGATGCCATCGGCCTGGCAGTACCCGGTATGCCGCTCGGCAGCCCAGGCATGGAAGTTGATGATCGATTCACGCCCTATCAGGTACTGCTGCTGAAGAAAGACGGTAGCACTGAGGTATATGCCAGCATGGAAACAGCGGCGGCCCAGTACTAGCGTCCGGCATCAACGCCTGCTACTAACCGAGCGACGCGCACCAGCGCTGTGTTCCAACGCGCTGGTGCGGCCAACGATTTAGTGAGTGGTACCCGCCTGAGCGCGAACGCTTTGTTCATACCAGGCGCGAATTTCATCCAAGTGAATTTGCTCTTCCGCCAAGGCCTCCTCGAACTTGCTGGCCATTTCGCCTTGCCCCAGGTCCTGGGCAAGCTGGATTAGCAATTCCCAAGCGGCATTGTCGGTCAATTCCACTGCGAGCATGGTTTCGAGACACTGTGAAATGGTGGTGCGTGGATCGGTAATCACCTTCAGCATGCCGGAGGAGGCCACGCCCGAGACATCGGCGTCGGGCGTTTGTGCGGTCGGATCGACACCGAGTTGTTCCATGCAATCGATCAGCAGGCGAAAATGCTTGCCTTCCTCGGCGCAAAATGTCACGAGCTGGTCCAGGGGTAAATCGAACCTTGTTTCGCCCTGGCTGTTTGCCACTTGGCACTTCAGAATCAGCGCTTCATAAATGCGGACACCCGTGCGTTCGTACGCAAGGCGTTCTCCCAACTTGTTCACGAAGGTCGCGGGCTGGTGACCGGTAAATTTTTTCAACATTGTCTTCAGCATTCCTTTCGCGGTACCGGGCAGGGGTACGGAACCCAGCCGCTCGGCCCGCTCAAGTTGTTCGCGTCTGATGGCTTCAATTTGGTTACCGTCGCCACTGCTGGGCGCGTAGTCCTGAACACCGCTTTGCATTTTTTTGCTGTGAATGGGTGACGCATCGATCCCTGTCCGGTTGCTGCCTATGGTTTCTGATTTCTCCATGGTCGATTCCTCGTAGACTGGTGCTCCTCAGCGGGTGAGGCGTTAGTGATCTTTCGGGTAAAGTAGTTAAGACGCTCGCGCGAAACGCCCCTTGAGCTCGGTCCCCGGTTGCCATTGATAGTCGGCCGCCACCGCTTCGGACGGCGAGCCTTCGGAATTGATATGTGAGCGGTAATCGAGAGACTGCTGACTTTCATCATCCTTGGCAACGAACTGGGTCCCGTCGGTACGCAGGTCCACCTCTTGGTTCAGCGTGTTACGTACAAACTCCCGCTGACTCTGGTAGGCGATCGGATCGGGCAGCGCGTCGGGTAATATTTCAGCCGGCTCGCGTCCTTCGTACCGCTTGAACAATTCACCGACCATATGCAAGTGGCCGAGCTCGTAATCCAGGAAGCGTTCCCAAATGGCTTTGATTCTGGGGTTGGGTTCCGATTCCATGCAGCTGTAGTAGTTGTAGGCTTCACTGGCTTCGTAGAGCAGCCATTTCTCCAACCAGGTTTCATCGGGATCAATAATGGAACCGTACTGGGTTACGTGTTGCTCTTCAATGGAAGCGATTTCGGCGTACAGTTGCCGCGCCACCGGGTCACTGAAGGTAGGCCCAAAATTCATGTAGTAGTCGCGGGTTTGATATTCGCCGGACATAATAGTCAAGGCGTTGAGCTTGGTAATCGGTAATGCTGATTTGCGGTCGTAGTGATCGCGCAAATCGTTCTCCGGTGCGCGGTGTTCTTCACTTGTGGGTCGGCCTGGAATGATGTCCGTATAGCACTGTAGGATGTTGTTGGCATCGCGGCCTTCCATGCGGTCCATCAGAGCCGAAAAGCGATACATGTGGTCAAAATCTTCCAGCAGTCCGAAGCGATAAACTTGGGCGAGATAGGCATCGGGCTCCTGCTGGGCAACCGCGGCGGTTACTTCGATGGCAACCTGCTCGTAGGCGATGGTTGTTTCCAACGGGGCATGATCCGCACCTAGCAGCCAATTCACCATGGTTTGCTGGTGATGTTCGACGCGGCGGATTCGTGCCAGCGGTTCTCGCAAGGTGCCATTGCATTGGCTGCACAGGTGTTGAAAACGATTGGCCTGCTGTTCGACTCCGTTCATTAGGATAACTCGAACACGGGTATAGGCATCGTCGTCCAGTTTACTGATTGGCTGGCCAGCCAGCTCCCTCCAAGTAAACTTCTGTTTTTCAAGTGGCGTTCCCTTGTTGTCAAATAGTTTGATAGTCACAGTGATAATCTCCCGGATGGTGGTGGGGAGTTTGGATAGGCTGCAAGGCATATGCCGTGGAGAATAAATATCTGTTGAAAGCGGATTCGCTACCCTACAACAACACTTCGAGGGAAACTGCTTACAAGCATATTTGAAATTGGGGGATGGCTAATCGATGTGCGACACAGATGGAGAATCGCTGGCTGGAAAACTTTCCTCTATTCCCTCATCCAGCAAGGCCTGTTTGTGATCGTATTCCGTTTGCCGTAATGCCTTCGCTTCAGCTAGAGTTTGGTTCTTCGGGGCTGGAGGGAAAGCCTTTTTATTAGCCTGCGGTCCTGGCTGTGAGTCGCTTTGCTTCAAAATTTTTACTCCGATGGTTTTCTATCTTGTCGATGGAGAGCGCCAACTCAATAAAACTCAGCGACAAACATCTTCGCTGACTGCAAAGGCCCTCCACTCCATCAACTTATTGGTTAGCAACTTACAGGCCAGCGAGTTATGGGACATTGTCGCGCGGATCGATGATAAGCGACAGTGGCCACGGCCCAATACGGCCAGAAGCCGATTTACGTAGATTTGCAATCTTTACCTCAAGCCGGGTAATAATTTCAGCGATAGTGTCGGTGGCTAAAATCAATCAGTTAGGTGTGTCCAAAACAGATTGTTTTTATGCAAAATAGTAAAAACTGAGGCCCTGCAAGGATGTACTTTGTTTGGCATACATGTTGCGATTATGAGTTGAGACGGGGCGGGCAATAAGTTTCCTGTTTGTGTCCCCGTTAGCGGATTGGAAGTTTGGAGGTATTTATGGCAGAGGAAAAGAAACGGCGGCGCAGTGGAAATCAGGGCTTCGCCTCCATGGATCGGGAACGTCAACGAGAAATCGCGAGTAAGGGTGGGCGTGCTGCTCATCAGCGTGGCACGGCTCACGAGTTCACATCGGAGGAAGCTCAAGCAGCAGGGCGAAAAGGAGGAAAAGCCGCCCATGCCAAAGGAACGGCTCATCAATTCAGCTCGGAGGAAGCACGAGCGGCGGGTCGAAAGGGTGGTCGTTCCAGCGGCAGTAGCTCAGCTCCCACCAACACGGCTCCATAGTCTATATATTCCACCGACTCGCGCTCAAATTGCTCGAAAGGTTCCGTTGACGCGGGTTGTTAACAACGTAACTGAGGGCAACGCAAACGACAAAGCAAGCAAGCCTGCTTAGCGCCTATGAAGCGACGCAACAACTATGTTGCCCATAGGCGTTTAAGCTGCTTAAATTCCTCTCCAATCCACCCCGGCCATCTGCTTGCTTCCTAGGAAGCCGATACTGCGTGCCTGCTTTGTAATCCGCTAGGAAGGGCTGTTTCAGGGTTGGTATACAGTTTGTCAATTAACAGGGCCGCGGATTGCTCCCAGGTAAAGCGCATGGCATTAGCCGCGCGACACATTTCCCGCCAGCGCGGTGGCTTGTCGGTCTTGAGCTTTACCGCTGATCGAAATGCGGCAATAAGATTCACTGTTTGTTGGGTGAGATTGTCGCCGCGAAAGACAAAGCCGTTTACCCCGTCGTCAACAGTATCAGCCAAGCCGCCCACGCCGTGTACCAGACAAGGCGTTCCCGCGCGCATAGCCAGCATTTGGCTAATGCCGCAGGGTTCATAGCTGCTGGGCATCAGGAATAAGTCGCCATAGCTGTACAGCGCGGCGGCCAGTTTATCGGAATAGCCCTGGAGGAAAAGAAAGTTTTCCCGTTTCACCATGATCTGGGTAAAAAATTGTTCATAGCGGGCTTCGCCGCTTCCCAGCATTACGAAAAAGCCATCATTTAGCTGGTCCAGGATATGTTCCAGCACACTTTGGCCTTGGAGCTGTTCGTACAGAAGACGGCATTTTTGATCAGTGAGGCGACCCACGGACGTTACGGAAAAGTTCTCCATTTGACGGCGTTGATGCCAGCTTGTCACTCGCCGCAAGGCGTGAAACTGGGCACTGGAAATAGTACAGCGCTCTCCCACCCAGTCCACCAGACTGCGTTCAATCAGGCGGCAGAGGCGGCTTTTTCCGACCGGTTTATCACTCACTCGGCTGTAGTCACAACCGTTGAGTATTCCCACCAAACGACCGGTTTCCTCGGCGTGTTGCAAATCCGCTTCCAGGCCTTCTCCGCCGATGAAGTGCCGGTTTGCCTCACTGGGCAAAAGTATTTCTCTCGAGTAATTGGGGGATACCGCATGGACCTTGTCGGCAAGATTAATTCCGGTCCTCATCCAGTTAATACAATTGGTGTGAATGGGATCCGTAATTGGATGGGTGTCCACCACCAAACGGGGAAACCAGGATTCGAGCGACGACTGGTGATCAGTCAGCGGTCGAGCCCCTTGAATCGATAAATTGTGGATGGAATAGACCGCACGGAGTTCCTGTAAGAAGCGGTAGCGTGGCATGGAGCGGCGCAGCAACAGCAACGGCGCCGCATGCCAATCGTGACAGTGCAGCACATCCACTGGTCCGAGCAGATCGTTTGCCAGGGCTTCACATACCGCCGAACAAAAAAGGACAAACTTGTTAGCGTCGGTGGCGAAGGGTTCCCGGTCATGGGTATGGTATATAACACCCGCACCACCGGCTGAGAACAGCTCGTGTTCAAGCACCCAGTGAACGACGTTTCGATGCGGTCGGGGCGCTTCCACCCGATAGAGTTCAACCTGCTCACGTTTGCCACGAAATTCAGTTTTCAGTGTCGCCTGGTTTGCGGCTTCCTTACCTCGTGAGAGCGTCTGGTATCCCGGTGTAATCACGGATACACGATGGCCTTGGTGAGCCAATGCTGGTGGTAAATCGCGGATCACATCGCCAATCCCCCCGACTTTTCCGCCGGGGAGTGCGTCGTTTTCCGCTGCGATCATCAGTATGTGCATGGCTGTTGTGGTCTCGTGGTGGTATGGTGAAAAGTGAAATGTGAATAGTTAATAGTAAGTGAATAGTAAAAAGTGAATAGTGAGTAAAATGTAAATGATTAGGCCTCCAGGCGCCAGATGTCTGTGGCGTATTCGGCGATGGTGCGGTCACTGGAAAAACGGCCGCTGCCGGCGGTGTTGAGTATGCTCATTTTTCCCCAGCGGTCCGAGTCCATATAGGCGAGGCTGGCGCGTTGCTGTGCCTCGATATAGTCGCGAAAATCCGCGGCGGTAAGCCACGGATCCTGGGGGCTGCGAATGTTATCGATTATCGGTGCAAACAGACCCGGCTCGTAGAGATTAAAATGACCGGATTCCAACAAGGACATGACGGCTTGTAAGTCCGCATCCTTGGCAATAATGCCATTTGGAGCATAATTTTGCCGGGTTGCCTCTACCTCATCGGTTTTAAGGCCGAACAGGAAGAAGTTATCCAGTCCAACCGCTTCAATAATTTCCACATTGGCACCGTCCAGTGTACCGATTGTGATGGCACCATTCATCATAAACTTCATGTTGCCGGTCCCAGAAGCTTCCTTGCCGGCGGTGGAAATTTGCTCAGACAGGTCCGCGCCCGCGCAGATAATTTCCATGGCGGTTACCCGATAATTAGGAACAAAGGCGACCCGCAATAAAGGGCTGGCCTTGGGTTCGGCGTTAACCACGGCCGCCACGTTATTGATCAGCTTTATGATCAACTTGGCCATGGCGTAACCCGGTGCGGCCTTGCCGCCGATCAAGACGCAGCGGGGCGTCATGTCGTCGGTATCATCGCGCAATATGCGCTCATAAAGATGGATGATGTGGAGCGCATTCAGCAGCTGACGCTTATATTCATGGATGCGCTTGACTTGTACGTCGAACATCATGGTGCTGTCGAAATCCAGGTCACAGGTATCTTTCACCAAGTTGGCCACCCGCTGCTTGTTCTGATTCTTAATAGCCAGCCATTGGCGGCGAAACTCAGGGTCATCGGCGTGTTCTCGCAGTTGTTCCAGCGTGTCGAGCTGGGTCAGCCACTGGTCGCCAACGGTTTCCGATATCAGTTGGGCCAACCCCGGATTGCAGAAGCTCAGCCAGCGACGCGGTGTCACGCCATTCGTTTTGTTGTTGAATTTGCCGGGCCACAATTCACAAAAGTGACGAAACAATCCTTTCTTTAGCAATTCCGTATGGAGATGCGCCACGCCATTGACTGAAAAGCTGCCAACGATGGCCAGGTAAGCCATGCGCACATGAGGGTCGCTGCCTTCCTCGATAATCGACATCTGCCTGAGCTTGTCCCCATCTCCCGGCCATTGGGCCGAGACTTCTTCCATAAAGCGCGCGTTAATTTCATAGATAATTTCCAGCGGGCGCGGCAACATGCTGGCAAGCAGCCTTGCCGGCCACCGTTCCAGTGCTTCCGGCAGCAGTGTGTGGTTGGTGTAAGCCATAGTGGCGCGGGTTATCGTCCACGCCTGCTCCCAAGCCAGACCGTAATCATCCATTAACAGCCGCATTAACTCCGCCACGGCAATTGCGGGATGGGTATCATTTAGTTGGAAGCAGTTTTTGCTGGCGAACTTTTCAAACGAAGCACCATTGCGTTGCACCCAGCGGCACAGAACGTCCTGCAAGCTGGCTGACGACAGGAAGTACTGCTGACGCAAGCGCAGGGTTTTCCCGCTTTCGCTGGCGTCGTTGGGGTAGAGCACCATGGATATCTGTTCGGCTTCGTTCTTGGCGGCTACTGCCTCGGTATAGCCCCCCGCATTGAATTCGGAAAAGTTGAACTCCTCGGTGGCCATGGCCTTCCATAAGCGCAGGGTATTCACGGTTTCATTGCGATAACCGGGCACCGGCACGTCGAAGGGGACCGCGAGCACGTCGTCTGTTTCGATCCAATGAATATGACTGCGCCCGTCCGCGTCCCGACGAATCTCGGTTTTGCCGTTAAACTTGATTCGCTGCGTGTTCTCTGGCGCCTCGAACTCCCAGGGATTACCCTTTTCCAGCCAGTGATCGGGGTACTCGACCTGGTAGCCGTTGTGAATTTTTTGGTGGAACATACCGTAATCGTAGCGGATGCCGTAGCCGGTCACCGGGATGCCGAGGGTGGCGCAGCTATCCAGAAAGCAGGCGGCCAAGCGACCCAGGCCACCGTTGCCGAGGCCCGCATCCCGTTCCTCCTGGGCCAATTCTTCCAGCGCCACGCCGTAATGGTTTAATGCATTGCGTAACGCCGGCTCGATATCCAGGTTGAGGACGGCGTTGGTTAGCGCCCGACCCATCAAGAATTCGAGGGACAGATAAGCTACTCGTTTGGGTCGTTCCTGTTTGTAGCGTTCCCGTGTTTGTCGCCAACGCTCCACCAGCCGGTCGCGAATGGTAAGGGCCGCGGCATTGTACAGGTACATGTGGGACTGACTGGTGGCATCGCGGCCCAAGGTCAAGTGAAAATGGCGTGCCAAGTCCTTGGCCAGCGCCTTGGAGTCCATGCCCAGCCAGGGAAATTGAGCTGTGGTTCTTGCATCGTTTTCAGCGGGAATCCGCCGATCACTTGCGAGAGAGTCTTTTTCCTGGTGCTTGAATTCGCTCATAATCGTCTGCCAGGTGTAGGCTCGGACCAGTTAGCATTGGCCCGTATGCGTGTGTCTGTTAATTCACTTCGTCGATGGCTGCTTTTGCCGGTTTATTTACCAGCAATGCCACGGTAAAGTCGGCGAA
>JBBDIU010000001.1:0-9307 GCA_040880205.1 Cellvibrionaceae bacterium | reverse complement strand
ATGTGGAAAGCAGTGGCTACCTGAGTGCCGAACAGGCCCGGCTGACCAGTGCCGATCTGGCCAACCTGGAACTCGCCTGGGCGGTTGCCTTTCCCGAGGTTAGCGCCTTGCGCGGCGTGGCCCCGATCGTCGGCTCCACCCTGTTCTACGCCGCCAATGCCACCGGCAAACTGCTGGCAATGGATACCCAAAGCGCCTGCGTTAAATGGGCCTACGATGCGGGTTCGCCCATCAGCAACTCAGTGGCTTATGGCGAATTGGGCGAGGGTGGAAAGAAAGCGCTGATTTTTGCCGTGGGTCGCGGTCAGGTTCAAGCGGTGGATGCCAAAACCGGCGAGAAGATTTGGGACGCCGCGGCCGGCCATTCGGCCCGTGCCGGTATTACCGGCGCACCGGTTCTTTATAAGGACCGCGTCATTGTTCCGCTTTCAGCATCCGGGGTCGGCAGCGGCGCTAATCCGCGTTATGAATGTTGCGACGAACACGGCGCTGTGGCGGCCCTGGATGCCAAGACCGGTGAAAAGCTGTGGACCTACCACACCATGAAGGATGCGGAATACACCGGCGAGGTCAGCAGCACGGGCGTCAAGCAGCGCGGCCCATCCGGCGCGCCCATCTGGTCCACGCCTTCAATCGACGTCAAGCGCGGTCTGGTTTATGCCACCACCGGTCAAAATACGTCGCTGCCGGCCACTAAAACCAGCGATGCGATACTGGCCATCGACATCAAAACCGGCGAACTCAAATGGGGTTTCCAGGCCCTGGCAAACGACGTGTGGCACATCGGCTGCCGGGTACCCTGGGAAAACTCCAATCCCAACTGCCCCAGGCCGGAAGACAGCATTTTGAAGGACTTCGATTTTGGCGGTGCCCCCATCATTGCCAAGCGCAAGGACGGTAGCGATATTATTCTGGCCGGCCAGAAATCCGGCGATGTGTGGGCGATTGATCCCGAAAAAAATGGCGAAGTGGTGTGGAATAAACGTTTCGGTCAGGGAACCGCGCTGGGCGGCGTGCACTGGGGGATGGCCATGGACGGCGAACGGGTGTTCGCCCCCATCAGCGACCCGCATATCAACACCACCTACGAGGGCTGGAAGCCGGAACCGGGCATGAATGCGGTGGACATCAGCACCGGCGAAGTACTGTGGCGCACCCCCGTGAAAGCCGACTGTGACAACGGCCGCAAGGAGCGCTACGAACTGTGCGAAGGCCGCTACGGTCTGTCCGCCACGCCGCTGGCGATCGACCAATCCGTGGTCGCCGGCTCGATTGACGGCAAGCTCTACGTGTTCGACGGCAAAACCGGCAAAATCGTCTGGGAGTACGATACCCTGCGCGATTTCGTTACCTTGAACGGCGTCGAGGGCAAGGGTGGTAGCATCGATAGCCACGCCATTTTCGCCGGCGATGGAATGCTGTTTGTCAACTCCGGTTACGGGCGCTTCAGCCAACCCGCTGGCAACGTGTTGCTGGCTTTCCGCCCCAAAAAGTAGTTACATCCACGCGTCACTAAAAAGGACCCAACAGTGGCCTTTTTGTATACCCGTTGATATGGCGCCAGCCAATGTCCTCTCACCGTTTATTCATTGTATTGCTCGGTCTTCTGGTCGGCCTGTCACCGCTGGCCATCGACATGTACCTGCCCAGCATGCCCGCCATTGCCGACGATTTGCAGGCATCACCCGGCACCGTACAAATGACGGTGAGCATCTACCTTTTATTCTTCGCCATTCCGCAATTGTTTTTTGGTCCTTTGTCCGATGCCTTCGGCCGACGCCGAACAATTTTTTGCGGTTTGGCCTTATACGTGGGCGGCGCATTGCTTTGTACGCTCGCTCCCTCCATCGAAACCCTACTGGCCGCGCGCGCCTTGCAAGCGACCGGTTCCGCCGCCATTTCCGTGACCGTACCCGCCTTGGTAAAGGACCGCTTCAGCGGCCCCGATTACACCAGCACCATGGGATTCATTATGATGGTCATGGCCATTGCCCCCATGATCGCGCCAATGATCGGCGGATTGATTTTTACCGTGGGCGGCTGGCGCGGCATTTTTTTCACCCTGGTGCTTATCGCTATCCTGAGTGGAACGCTTTTTAAGATAGCGATCCCGGAAACTCTTGCCGCCAACCGACGCAAGCCCTTGAACATGCGTGGGCTTGTCGCCAATTACAAGTTGCTGCTGGGCGATCGCCACTGCCTGGGTCTGGCGCTTTGCACAAGTTTGGTGTTTGCGGGACTCATGACTTTTATTACCGCCTCGCCTTTCGTATATATCGAGCTGTATGGTGTTTCGCCGCAGCTGTACGGGGTTCTGTTCGGCCTCAACGTCATCGGCACCCTCAGCCTGACCTACACCAGCAATCGCCTGGTTTACCGACTCGGCAATGCAAAATTGTTGCGGGCGAGCGTGTGCCTGGTGGTGTTTGCCAGTATTTGCCTGGCGGTCATCAGCTTTATTCCAAAACCGCCACTGCCTGTCATCATCGTTTGCTGCGCCCTGTTCATCGCCAATATGGGAATACTGACCAGCAACGTCATGGCCATCGTCATGTCGCGCTTCGCTCATATATCCGGTGCCACGTCCGCCGTTATCGGCACCCTGCGCTTCGGCATCGCGGCACTGGCCGGCACCGTGGTCAGCCTGTTGCACAGCACCAGCAGCACGCCGCTAACCGCCGTCATGGCCCTCTGCGGCTTTCTCCTGCTGTTGGCCTATCTACTAGCCGGCCGCAATCCCGACGCGACTTAAATTGCCGTCCCACCGCTACACACCCGCCCCATCCAAATCCGTTATACTGCCTCGAAGCCCACTCCCCACTTTCCACTTTCCACTTTCCACTACCCAGTATCCAGTATCCACTACCGAACCCAAGGAGGAACGGTGGCCAAAGTCTTCATCGCAATCGGCGCAATCTGTCTCATCATCGGCTTGCTGCTGTATTATTTTCCTAACGCCCTGAGCTGGTTCGGGCGCTTACCCGGCGATATCCGCATCGAACGGGACAATGGCGCCTTTTACTTCCCTATCACCAGCATGATCATCGTCAGCGTCGTCCTCAGCCTAATCAGCTACCTCTTCCGCCGCTAACTCGCCCTGTACTTCCTGTCCTTGTTTTCTTGTTCCCTGTTCCCTGTTCCCTGTTACCTGTTACCCGTTCCCCGAATCCTACAAAGCACAATAAAAATTAACCTAAATTTACCGCGCTAAAAACTAGACTAGCGGTCCACCAAAAACGGCTCGACACAGGCAAGTATCGGGTATACCTACCATACCGGCATATTGCATTAGACAGGTCGCGATAACCTTGTCTAATGTCGGGGTGCGATTTACGATAGCGCCCCATTTTGATCACGGGTAAGTCCAGACCACGAGGAAATTGTATGAAGCATCTGAACAAATGGCTGAGTGCTGTCGTGCTCGGGTTGACCCTCGGCGTTAACGGCATGGCCCAGGCAAATGACTACGAACCGCCCAGAATGCCGGATGGCACGCCGGACTTTCAGGGGGTTTGGACCAATGCCTCCTTGACGCGGATGACGCGGTCAAACGAATTCGACAGCCTGGTCATTCCCCAGGCGAAGATTGACGAAATTACCTATAACTCTTATTACAACCGTCGTCTGCGGGAAGACAACAAACCCACCGATCCCAACGAAGGCGCTCCCACCGACGGCAATACCCAGAAAGGCTACAACAACTTCTGGATCGATCCCGGTAGCACCTACGGCAAAGTGAAAGGCGAATATCGTTCATCCTGGATTGTTGAACCCGCTGATGGTCAAATCCCCTACTCCCGGGAAGGTCGCATGGTTCGCGCCCGCGCCTTTCGCCAGGGCGGCGATGAAGAAAGCGGTGGCGTTGGCATGTACGACGGCCCCGAAATCCGCCCCGTGGGCGACCGCTGTCTGATCAGCTTTGGCAGCTCCGCCGGGCCACCCATGAACAACGTCATGTACAACAATCACTACCAGTTTGTACAAACGCCCGAGCATGTGATGATCAACGTGGAGATGAACCACGACGTGCGCATCATCGACATCGAGGCCGAACACAATCACCCGAATGTCCGCGAATGGTTTGGCAGTTCAGTAGGCCATTGGGAGGGCGATACGCTGGTGGTGGAAACGCGCAACGTGCATCCCATTCAGGAAATGCGCGGTGCCTTCCCGCTGTCGAAACAGGGTAAAGTAATCGAACGTTTTACCCGCTACTCCGACGACGAACTGCTCTACGAATTTAGCGTGGAAGATCCCCTGTACTACCGTCAAGCCTGGAAAGGGGAAATGGTGTTCACCAAGGACGACGAGCAAATATACGAATACGCCTGCCACGAAGGGAACTACGCCCTGCCAGGCATCCTTGCCGGCGCCCGCGCCGAGGAACGCGCAATTGCCGAGGAAGCAGCTACGCAGTAAACATGTGTCCAAAAAAATGCGCGGCCCCGGTCGCGCATTTTTTCACCTTTCACCTTTCACCTTTCACCTTTCACCTTTCACCTTTCACCTTTCACGTTTTACTTTTTCACTATTCACTATTCACTGTTAACCGTTATCTGCCTCTGCCGAACCTTCGACAAACCCCAATACAACAGCCCGCGTTCTTCGACCACCCACCAAATCGCCATACTGCCCAGTAGGCCTACCAGCGTACCAATCAGTATGTTGTCGATTCCAAACAGCTTTTGAAAGACATAAATAAACAGGCCATTGAAAATAAAGATGTAAAACGTCGCCGCTGCTATCCTGAGCGATACCACTCGCACAATCGCCGGCAAGCTAATGTCCGCAACGTACAGCAAAACTGGCACACCCACGGACATCCACAGTACCTGCCGTTGTAGGCCGAAATCCGCCAGGGCGAAGGCGATAGCCGCCAATGCCGTCAACGCCTGCTGCGGTCCGGAACGGGCAAAATACGCGGTCCAGCCCACCCACAGTATGCCGACAAATCGCAGTGGCACCAGATCGTTGAGCGGCGTTGTATCCCATAGCAAGGGGTAGCCCAAGCGCACGGTAAAAAAGCAAAGCAACAACAGATAAGAGCTGCGCCAGGGATTTTCCACAAGCTTGGTGCACAACCAGGGAATGCTCAGCACGCAGGCCACGATCACGAAGGATTGCATAAGCACCTGGACAAACCAGAAGGGAAACACCACGGTCAGTTTCAGATCCACCAGATTCGCGTACAGAAAAAGCACATCCCACTCTATTGCGCCGCCCCAAACAAAGTACAAAGCCGCCAACATGTAATACGGAATTAGCATCTTGCCAACATAGGGAACCAGCGTTCGGAAGGAGTTTTCGCGCACCAAGCCATTGAATTTGAAGCGTGCCAGATTGTAGCCAATCAAAACCGCCAATAGCAGGGTTCCGCCTCCGACGATGCCGAGGCCCGCGTGAGTCGCCACCACCGCAAGAATCGCCACCACGCGCAGCCACATACTCATGTCCAACCGCGACAATCCGCCAGCGCCCTTGGGCTTATCCGCGGCCAGCGATTGCAGCTCGGCGATGGACATGGCTTCCCAACCGGAAGGTTCGCGGCCCAGCTTTTGCTCAACGGCAATGGAAAGCTCCACGTGGTTGATGGAGTCACCGTGCAAAGACTCGAAGGTGCTTTGTTCGGTAACATTCTGCAATTTGAAGGTCTGCCGGAAAACATCCAGCAGGTCGCCACTGCCGCCAATCGGCCGCGGCGCCTCGCGCTCGGCCATTTCGGTCAATTCGCCGCGTTTGATTTTCCCGGTGTCGGTTCTGGGAAGGAGGTCAACAGTGATGAATCGCAAGGTTGATTCAATATTGCCGTCGTATAACCGAGACGCCTCAAGGACGGCCTGTTCCAGCGCTTTCGCCGCTATCGGGCTGCCAGCTTCCCTGGCGACCAGCAGTCCTTCTCCCCGCAGTGGATCGCGGTATCGGGCAACCGCAACATCACCATTTGAGAGAGCACCATTCGAGGAAGTGCCAGTTGAGGAAGCGCCATCTGAAGACACGCCCTTGGCGGACAGTCGGTCAAAAATCTGTTGCTGAAATGCCTCGGGGCTGATCTTCACACCGCCACAATTGATAATGTCGTCTACCCGACCCTCGTAGTAAAGCAGGCCGTTTTCGATCCGTCCTTTATCGCCGGTGGATAGCCAACCCTCGGCATCGGTTAACGGAACAATCTCTCCATCCACCAGCCTGCCGGGCGTTACGTGCCTGCCACGCACTTCGACGACACCCTGCGGGGAAATTCGAAGCTCCACACCGCCGCTGGCTTCGCCCACGGATTCCAGTTCGGCGGTAGTCGCTTCGTGGACTTTCAAGAAAGTCGACCGGGACGCTTCGGTCAGCCCGTAGTGTTGAACAATCCTGGCCTCGGGAAAGAGCCGCCGCAGTTTTTCCTTTTCCTCCCCCGACATGGTCTGGCTGCCGATTTCGATCCACTTGATACGACTACCGCTTTTCGCAAAACGCGAGCGATTGGCCAACACAAGTCGCCACTGGCTGGGTACCGCCGAGATCGCGTTGATTTCGCCCGCATCCATCATGGACGCGACTTGCTCCGGGCTGAACCCGTGTTCCGGTATGAAGCATTGGCCCCCGACAGCCGCCACGGCACGACATCGGCCCAGCCCAAAGGAATAAGTAACCGGAACCCCAACGTATTCGCGAATGGAGTCCTCGACTTGCATGACCGCATTCAGCCGCTCGACCACATCGGCCAGATTCCGGTGGGAAAGCACAATGGCCTTGGAGGCGCCCGTGGTACCCGAGGTGAATACGATCTGAGCGGGCTCGTCGCTCTCCAGGGGCTGCTGCTTCAAACTAAACCAGCCTCCCCCGCTCTCCGGAGTAATCACGGAAGCGAGCGAAATCTCCCCTCCGGCCTTTTTAATGAGCGCAAATGTTCGTTTATCGCGGTATAGCTCAAAAGCCTTGTGCAAAAAATCCAGCGAATTGACTGCTAAAAGCCCAACCATGTCAGCCCCAATCACCTTGTTCATAACCCTTCTCATTCAAAAAATGTCACGCGCGGCACTGCCCAGCGCTTCACCTGCAGTAAACAACTTGGGGATTCAAAACGGGTCAAAGAGCAAGCCCCCAGTAGCTTATCGCCCTGGGCTCCAATTCGTGCCGTCGCGGGAAATTGTTGCGGACTTAATCCAGCCTGAATCGATCAATCGCGCTATGATAGCTTGCCTGTCCCACAGGTGGAACCCGGCGACAGACCCGTCTGCGGAGTCGCTTGGTCATGGGACTGACTCGCCCCCCCAATGTGGAGCTGCTTATACCGTTCGATAGCATTGACTGATGGGTGCTTGTTCACGGAAACACTTGGAGGGCCCGCGGTCATTGTTTACAATCCCCGCTTTCCAAACAATATCCTTCTCGGGGCGAGGTGAAATTCCTCACCGGCGGTCAATGTAGTCTCTACACAAGCCCGCGAGCGCCTTTTGCCTGCTATACGATCGGGATTTAGTCGGTCAACAGCGGCAAGAGGGTCAGCAGATTCGGTGTAAATCCGAAGCCGACGGTCACAGTCCGGATGAGAGAGAATGGGATATCCTGCCAACCGCGGACAGCCGTCCGTGCGTTCGCGTTTTCCCTGCGCCCTGATTCTGTCATTGAGGACCAGACCGTGAACGCCAACATCAATGTCATGCGCTCATCATCGCTGCCCACCCAGTTGCGCATCGCCTTTATTCAATCCTGCTGGAACAAGGACATCGTCGACCAATGCCGCAACGCTTTCGTGGAAGGGATAGTTGCGCAGAGCATCAGCCCCGATCAAATCGACTGCTTCGAGGTCCCGGGCGGACTGGAAATTCCGCTTCAGGCAAAGCTATTGGCCAAAACAGGCCACTACAACATCATTGTGGCGGCGGGCCTGATTGTGGACGGCGGCATCTACCGCCACGAATTTGTGGCCGATGCGATTATCAAATCCTTCATGGACGTACAGCTGGAAACCGAAGTCCCCATCATTTCGGCGGTACTGACCCCGCACCACTTTCACGAACACCAGGCCCACCAGAACTTCTTCTATTCGCACTTCCGGGTTAAGGGACAGGAAGCAGCGGCTGCGTGCATTGGAACTCTGCGGAATATGCAATTGATCGCTGAACTTCGTCTTAAATCCGCCCACTCCGCTTAAGTGCCCAATACTCGTTCACTAAATGAATATGCAAACGCTGGGGCGTGGAGTCGGTGACGATGGTGCCTTTGCTGCGCAAGGTTTGTAGCAGGCGGTGACGCATGGTGAGGACGGCGGTGGATTCGCAGTAGACGAGACTGGATTGGAAGTCCGCGACCGGGGAATCCATGACCTCGTCGAGAAATGTTTCGCGCAGGCTGGCCACCAGTACTAGATGTTTTTTGCCGAGCAGTTGCGTTGCGGCGAGGACATCGTCGCGATCTTCCTCGCGCAGATTGGTAAGCACGATTACCAGGGAGCGCTTGCGATGGCGAACCATGAGTTCGGTGGCAGCTTCCATCAGGTCGCTGGTGCTGGTGCCGGAATGCAGGTTGTACACAGCGTTGAGCACGGTGTTGATGTTGGCCTGACCCTTTACCGGGCGCAACCAGCGCTGATCGCCAGCGAAGCTGAGCAGGCCCACCGCATCGCCTTGCTTCAGGGCGACGTAGGATACTAACAATAAACTATTCAGGCAGTGATCGAAGTGGCTTAGATCATCGTCCTTGGCGCGCATGCGGCGTCCGCAGTCGAGTAGAAAAATAATGTCCTGATCGCGTTCGTCCTGATATTCGCGGGAGATGACTTTGAATTGGCGGGAGCTGGCCTTCCAATCAATCTGGCGGGAGGTGTCACCGTCGCGGTATTCGCGCAATTGATGGAAATCCATGCCCTGGCCGCGCCGCTGCATTAAATGAATGCCCAGTTGACTCATTTGCTGTTCGTGGCCCAAGTTTTCCAGTTGCGCAATGGCGGAAAAATTGGGGTAGACTTTGACGATTTTTGGGCGGTGATAGCGATAGCGAAACTGCCACAAACCCAGCCGCGAAGTGAGACGGATATCCACCATACCGAAGTGCGCATCGCCGCGAGCGTGAGGGTGAGCAAGATAAGTGACTTCCGTGGCGAACTGCGCCGCGACTTTCAATGACAGTGGCATGCCTTCGACATGAATTTGCGTGGGGTAGTGATCCGCCACCACCAGCTGTAAATCTCTATTGGTGTTGTTTTCCAGGCGCACGGTGACTTTGTTACCCACCCCCACCGCAAAGCTACCCGGCAGTTCGCGCTCGACATCGAGTGGGTTTTTGTCCGTGCGCAAGAAGCCATCTATCACAGCGGCCG